>NZ_JAKJSC010000005.1 GCF_029029525.1 Labilibaculum sp. DW002
TGTAACAATCGCTGCGGCAGACGAAGCAACAGTAACTATTTCAGATGAAGATGCATCAGAAGTAAGCATAGCAGCTACGACTCAAGCAAGTGAGCCAGGAACAGATGGTTTGTTTACTTTGACGCTAACTAATGCAGTAAGTGTAGATACAGAAATCACATTTGCAGTAAGTGGCGTAGCAACAGAAGGAACCGATTATTCGGCACTTGGAACAACAGTTACCATTCCAGCTAACAGCACATCGATCACACTTCCAGTAAGTGTAATTAATGATGATCTAGTAGAAACTGGAGGCGAAACAGTAATTGTAAGTTTAGTTTCAACCAATACAGCGGTAACAATCGCTGCAGCAGACGAAGCAACAGTAACTATTTCAGATGAAGATGCATCAGAAGTAAGTATTGCAGCTACAACTCAGGCAAGTGAGCCAGGAACTGATGGTTTGTTTACTTTGACGCTAAGCAATGCAGTAAGTGTAGATACAGAAATCACATTTGCAGTAAGCGGTGTAGCAACAGAAGGCACTGATTATTCAGCAATTGGAACTACTGTAACGATTCCTGCTAATTCAACGGAAGCAATAATATCAGTTAATGTTATTGATGATGCGCTGGTTGAAAGTGGAGGTGAAAGTGTTGTTGTGACATTGAATTCTACCAACAATTCAGTGACCTTGTCAGCGACTAGTTCTGCAAATATGAACTTAGGAGATGATGATTCAACTGAAGTAACAATAAGTGCTACCGATGATACAGCTCAGGAAGGTACTCCTGCTGTTGATAATGCAGAGTTTACAGTTTCAATGACTAATGCCTCTGCTGTTAATACGATAATCAGTTACACCATAGGTGGAACTGCAACGGAAGGAAGTGACTTTACATCCTTAACAGGAACTATAACAATTCTGGCAGGTTCAACAAGTGGAACTATTGATATTAGTGTACTTGATGATGTTTTATTTGAGGATTCTGAAACTGTTATTATAACACTAACAGGAATTACTTCTGGTGATATTACAACAACATTAGGAACTCCAGTTGAAGCAACTGCAACAATAATTGATAATGATATTGATTGTTATGCTGGTGATGATCTAGAAATTTGTTCTTCGGATGCAAATGTTACTTTAAGTACTGCGACCGAAAACAATGCAAGTGACTTTGCCTGGACAACTAATGGAACAGGTAATTTCGTTAATGCAAGTATTTTAAATGCAGTTTACATTCCTAGTGATTTGGATAGAACAAATGGTGAAGTAGAGTTAACACTAGGTGTATCTGGTATTAGTGGAACAGATAGCGATGTAATGACATTGAAGATTTGGCCAAGAGTGCTTCTGAACGCAGGCGATGAAACTGCTACAATTAATGAAGGTGAGACTTATACTGTCATGGGAGCAATAGCAGTTAATTATGCTAGCATACTTTGGACAAGTACAGGTGGTTCATTTGATGATCCAACTGCAATTAATCCAGTATTCACTCCATCAACAACCGATAATGTTGTTCTTAGAATGACTGCAACAGGATTAGGAGCAGGTGCTTGTTCAGATGATTTTGATGAGATCTCAATTACCATAAATGATTTCCCAACAGCAAGTAATGAAAGTGTTACTGGTTTTGAAGATCAAGATTTATTATTTGCAGAAACAGATTTCTCTGTAAATTATTTAGACGCAGAGCTTGACGATTTTGAGGGAATTAAGATTGTGAATATTGAATCTGTTGGCGAATTGGAATACAATGGTTCTGCAGTTGTTTCAGGATTAGAAATTACAAAAACTGATATTTCTAAATTAACATTTAGATCACTGCTTAATGAGAATGGATTAAATTACGATTCATTTGAATTTAAAGTGTTTGATGGAACGGCGTATAGCTCTGAAACTTATACAATGAGTATTGATATTACAGCTGTTAATGATGTTCCTTACTTTACCTTAATGAATCCAAAAGACATTTGGGTGAGTGAGGATATAGGATTGGTGATTATCAATGGACAAGTAGCAACACAGTTTGCAGGTCCTGTAAATGAAACAGGTCAAGCTTTGAACTTGAAATTAACGAATGATAATCCAGCCTTATTCAGTGAGCAACCAACATTAGATGCAGCGGGTAATTTACGATTTACTCCTCTTACTAATGTATCTGGATTGGCAACATTAGGTGTTCAACTATTTGATGATGGAGGAATAGCTAATGGAGGCGTAGATTCATCGGCCATTCAAATATTTACAATAACTGTTGAGGCGGTTAACGATGCTCCAGTAGCAGAGGATGACTTGTTTACAGTGAATGAGGATGAGAATTTATCAGGAAATGTAAAATTAGATAATGGAAATGGAGCAGATTCGGATCCAGATAGTGACTCAGACAATTTCACTTACTCATTAATTGATGGTGGAACTGCTGAAACCAATGGAAATCTTGTATTGAATACAGATGGTACGTTCACTTATGTGCCGAATGCGGATTTCTTTGGAGATGTTACATTTACTTATCAGGTTTGCGATGATGCAGTTTCTCCTTTAAGTCAAGAGTGCGATGAAGCAACGGTTACAATTACTGTTGATCAGATTAGCGATGAACCTTTGGCAGTGGATGATGACTACTTCATGAAAGAGGACGATGTCTTGAGTGGAAACGTATTTGATAATGATGAAAGATTGGTTGATGGACCAGTACTGATCGTTGCGAATACAAACCCAGTTTCAGGTACATTAGTTCTTAATTCTGATGGAACATTTGTTTATACACCAGATTCAGGATATTACGGAACAGTAACATTTACCTACACTTTACGAGATGTAGATGGTAGTGAATCAACTGCGACAGTTACCATTATTGTTGATCCATTAGATTATCCACCAATTGCAAATGATGATTTTGCAGAAACGGATGAAGAAATTGCAGTAAGCGGTAATTTATTTGCCAATGATGAAGATTTCATTAATCCTCCAGTACTTGCGATTTCAAATACTGATCCGGCAAACGGAACAGTTGTAGTCAATGCTGATGGAACATTTACCTATACTCCAAATGCAGATTTTTATGGTACTGATACTTTCGAGTATACCATCGAAGATGTGGATGGAGATCAGGACACTGGATTAGTAACAATAACAGTAAATCCGGTTAATGATACACCAATCGCTGTTGCAGATGAAAATACAACAGATGAAGATGCTGGTGTTAGTGGTAATTTGATGAGTAATGATACTGATTTAGGTGATGCAGAGGTAAATGTTGTGGCAAATACCAATCCAGCAAATGGAACGGTTTTAGTTCAGCCTGATGGTTCATATACTTACATTCCAAATGAGAATTTTAATGGTGTTGATACGTTTACTTACACCATTGAAGACGAGGATGGCGAGCAATCAACGGCAACAGTTACAATTACGGTTAATTCAATAAATGATGTGCCAGTAGCTGTTGATGATGTGAATTCAACTGATGAAGATACAGTTGTTATAGGTAATGTATTGCCTAATGATACTGATCTTGATGACGATGAATTAACAGTTGTTGAGTTGAATGGTTCAAGTTCTAATTTAGGTGTTGATATCATCATGTCAGGCGGAGGTATTCTTCAATTGAATGCTGATGGTTTCTACGAATTCGATCCTAATGGTGAGTACGATTACCTAAACGAAGGAGAAGAGGTTCAAGAAAGCTTTACTTATGTGGTAACAGATGGAACTGCTAACAGTAATGTGGCAACTGTAGTGATTACAATTATTGGTGTGAATGATGCACCTGTTGCTACCGATGATCAGGAGATTGCTAGAGATAATGAAGAGATTATTATTTCTGTTTTAGATAATGATTCTGATGCCGATGAAGATGATCTAATCGTAACTATTATAACGGAACCTGAGTTTGGTTTTGTAGTTGTAAATGGTGATGGTACTGTTTCTTATTTGGCTGATTTGGGAGCTTATTGTAATACCGATCAATTTACATATCGTATTTGTGATCCATCAGGATTATGCGATGAAGCAGTGGTTACAATTGAAATTGATGTTATGGATAGCGATGAAGATTCCATTCCTGATGCAATTGAAACATTAACTGCAGATACGGATTCTGATTCAACTCCTGATTATCTGGATTTAGATAGCGATAATGATGGTATTTCCGATGAAGATGAAGCAAGGATTTCTGATTCTTGTAATGATCTTCCAGTTGATGCTGATCAGGACGGAATGCCTGATTATCTTGATACAGATAGTGATAATGATGGTTACCCAGATGAAGAAGAAGGCGATGATGATTGTGATGGAGATGGAATTTTAGATTACATGGATTCTTACGATGATTGCGCTGAATACATAATTATACCAGAAGGATTTTCTCCCAATGGCGATGGAATTAATGATCGCTTGGTCATTAAAGGAATGAGAGATTTCCCAAATAGTGAGTTGATGATTTTCAACCGTTGGGGAGCTAAAATATATAGTAAGAAGGGATATCAGAATGATTGGGACGGTAGAGCTGAAAACAGCATGACCGTTGGAACCAATGTTATTCCAGAAGGAACTTATTACTATGTGATCGATCTTGGAAATGGATCAAAAGTTATTAAAGGATTCATTTACATAAACTACTAATTACGAAGAACATGAATAGATCTAGTTTACAAATTATTAAATGTGTTGCTTTATTGGTTTTAATTTTTCCTTTTGGAAAAGTGTTAAAAGCGCAACAAGATCCTATGTATACTCAATATATGCACAACCCATTAACGATAAATCCGGCTTACGCCGGAAGTACCGATATGATGAGTGCCATGTTTCTCGCACGCGAACAGTGGGTAGGATTTGACGGTGCACCTAAATCAAGAACCTTAACGCTTAGTGCTCCAATAACAAAGTATAATGTTGGAGCGGGTTTTTCTTACATTAATGATGAGCTAGGGCCAGTAAAGCAAAATAGTGTATATGCCGATTTTGCGTACCAACTGAAGCTAAGTGAAAGAGGAACTTTGGCGATGGGAATAAAAGGAGGTTTTGATATGATTCAGATTGACTTGATGAACTTGACTCTTAATGAGCAAAATGATGCTTCTTTCTCATCTGATTTTCAAGAAGATTTTATTTTGAATTTTGGTTTGGGCTTGTACTATTATACACCACGTTATTATCTTGGTGTGTCAATACCAAGAATGTTGAAGAACAATTACGATGATGATGGAGTGAATACAACAAGTTTAGGTTACAAGGAACGTCATTATTTTATAACTGCAGGTGCTTTGTTTGATATTAACGAGAATGTGAAATTCAAGCCATCAATTTTATCTAAAATTGTTTGGAATGCTCCAGTTTCCTTAGATCTTTCGGCCAATTTTATATTGAATGATAAACTTTGGTTAGGAGCAGCTTATCGTATCGATGATGCAATGAGTTTTTTAATCCATTATCAAATATCAGAGCAACTTCGTGTAGGTTATGCTTTTGATTTAACCGAATCGGAATTGCGCAGGTACAATAATGGAACGCATGAAATCATGGTTGCATTCGACTTCCAGTTCAACAAAAAGAAAGTAATGACACCAAGGTATTTCTAATTCTACTGATCGAAAATTATGAGAAAATTGACACGCACTATATTATTCTTTGGGCTTTTATTGATGAATCTTTCATTGAATGCTCAAATGTTAGAAAGGGCAGATAAACATTTTGAATCTTTTGCATATCAAGAAGCCATTGACTTGTATGAAATGCTTTGGGAGAAAGATAGTTTAAATGAAAACGTAACCAGGCAATTGGCTGCTTCCTATCGATTGATTAATAATTCACAAAAAGCAGAATTTTGGTATGCTAAGGTTTTGGAAATGCCGAATGTCGAAAATGATGATTATTTGTTTTACGCAAGGGCTTTGCAAAGCAATCAGAAGTACGCTAAGGCAAATGAGTGGATGGAGAAATATCGTCAAAAAGAATCAGGATCAAAGCAAGATCTCATTGATGAAGATGTGATTAATAAGCTGAAAAGCGATTCCTTAAAATATAAGGTGAAACCAGTTTCTGCTAATTCGGAAGAATCTGATTTTGGAGTAGCATATTATCGAAATGATGTGATTTTTTCATCAGCTAGAGAGAAAATGTCTGTAATAAAGAGGAATCATAAATGGAACAATCAAAATTACCTTCGATTGTATCAAACTCATGTTGGTGAGGATGGTAACCTATTGAATGCAACATTATTCTCGAAAGATATTACAACTAAATTTCATGATGGTCCAGTTTGCTTTACGAAGTCGGGCGAGGAAATGTTTTTAACACGTAATTACGTATCCGATTCGAAAAAGGCAAAGCGAAATAAGGAAGGCGTGGTAAGTATTAAGCTTTACCATTGTAAAAAAGAAGGTGATGGATGGTCTACACCAGAATTACTTTCCTTTAATTTGGAAGCTTTTTCAACAGGACATCCTGCTTTGTCAGATAATGAAAAGAGTTTGTATTTTATTTCTGATCGTCCAGGAGGATTTGGAGGGACTGATTTATATGTTTCTAAGAAAACAGCATCAGGTTGGAGCGAACCAGTAAATTTAGGCGACAAAATTAATACTTCAGAGAATGAAATGTTTCCTTTTGTTGATGAAACAAACAACTTATTTTTTGCATCAAAGGGGCATGTTGGCTTAGGCGGATTAGATGTGTTTTCAATTGACTTAGATGATGAAAAAGCAAAGCCAGTAAATATGGGCTATCCAATTAATTCGTCGAAAGATGATTTTAATTTAATTCACAAGAAGGGGAGTGGATACTTTGCTTCAAATAGAATAAAAGGGGAGAGTTTCGATGATGTATATCATTTTGCTCTAATGAGACGAACGATAAAAGGTCAGGTGTTTAATTCCGAAACAAAAGAGATCTTAGGCAATACAGAAGTTTCATTGATTGATAAAAATGGGAACGTAGCTGAAAGAGTAGTAACAGATAAAGATGCAAACTTTCAATTTGTGATTTCTAAGATAGATAACTATCAAATCCGATCTACTAAAGAATATTATTTTGATGGAGATGTAGCTATTCCTGCTAGCGAATTAAGAAAGAATGGAGAACTGAATAAGATTGTATATCAGGCACCAGATAATATTTTATCATTAAAAGGCTTGGTTGTGTTCAAAGAGGATCGTTCTCCTGTTGCTGATGTGAATGTTTCGATTAAAAATAGCAAATCTGATGACTCGATTAATTTAACAAGTGATACAAATGGTACATTTTCTTGTGAGTTGCTGAGAGGAATGGATTACACAATCGAATATCACAAAGAAGGCATATTATCTAAAACGCGAAGAGTGGAAACTTCTATGATAAAAGGAAGTGAAATTTTTGTTGAAGAAGAGGTAGATAAAGTGCAGGTTGGAAAAGTATTTGTCCTAGATAATATCTTTTACGATGTAAATAAATCAAACATTCGTGAGGATGCAGCAATCGAATTAGATAAATTGGTAGTTGTAATGACTGAGAATCCAAACCTAAAAATCGAATTAAGTTCGCATACCGATTCAAGAGGTAGCGATCCTTACAATATGGCCTTATCCAGCAGAAGAGCTAAGGAAGCTGTGGAATACATTGTTTCGAAAGGAATCTCACCTGATCGTATGAAAGCGAAAGGATATGGTGAAACCAAATTGATAAATAAATGTTCTAATGGAGTAAAGTGCAGCAAAGAAGAACATCAGGCTAACAGAAGAACTGAAGTTAAGATTTTGGCAATGTAGTAGAGCTTATAAGAATTTAAAAATCCGTCTTCTTTTAGAGGATGGATTTTTTTATGCCCTATTAAATTTAGTTTAATTGGAAATGGCTTTTATAATATAGGTTATAGAGAGAAGATTTAGATTGGACATATGAAAGTAAATTATTATATTCATAGGAAGATGTTTTTGGGTTAATAAGAAAGTAAGCATCTACAAGCCAAAAAATTATAAATGCAGTAGAGGCTAGTCTTAACTAATATAAATACAATGACATACGACATCTACGTAAAAAATTATCTTGATGCCATACTAGAAGGTGATAGATTAAAATGTTCGACGATAGTAAAAGATTTTCTTCAACAGAACCCATCAATAAAGGATCTTTATGAAAAGATTCTGAAGGTTTCTCTTTATCAAGTAGGTGAACTTTGGGAAGCCAACAAGATTAGTGTTGCCACAGAGCACATAGCTACGGCAATAACAGAAGGGATTTTAAATGAACTTTTCATGGAACTTACTCCCATAAAAAAATTAAATAAAAAGGTTGTAGTTGCTTGTGTTGAAAATGAACATCACCAAGTAGGAGTTAAAATGGTAGCTGATATTTTTGAGATGCAAGGTTGGGATAGTTATTTTTTAGGGAGTGGGATCCCTCTTTCTGAATTGATCAGGTACATCAAAGAGGTTTCTCCAGATATTGTTGCGATTTCGTTAAGTATTTACTTTAACTATGTTAATTTCACTAGAATGATAAAGGAAATTAATGAGGAATTTCCTGATATAATAATTATAGTAGGAGGTCAGGCATTTTCGAATAAGAAGAATAGTCTATCCGATAAATTAGAAAACTTGCTTTACATTCCAGATTTGAATTTATTAGAGAGTTATATAAAATCAATTAACCAAAAACGATTATGACCAAAGATTTACTACTGGAAAGCGCACAAAAACTTCAACAAGTTGAAGAACAATATTTAAAGGAATATGCAGAAAAAAGAGAGAATCTTGTATCGCTCATGAATCAAAAAATGCAGTCGAGAGCAGATATTAAGGAGCTAGTTGGAGAGGATAATATTGAATTAATGAAAGACAATCATGCAAATCATGCACGCTTTCTGGAATCGTTGTTTTGTGAATATTCAGCAGATGTTTTTACGGAAACGGTTTTATGGGTTTTTAAATCGTATTCCTCAAGAGGTTTTAGTTCGCTATATTGGTCAGCACAGTTAAACACTTGGGTTGAATTGTATAAAGAAGAATTAACCAAAGAATGTTTTGCTGCCATTTATCCTTACTACAATTGGATGATTGTTAATATACCTTCTTTTAAACGATATGCTGTTGAAGAATTAGATTCAACCAAGTCTGAACACTAAAAACTGAATGTCTAGTGCGTAATGATGATTTACTTCGCAATTGGTACCCCATATTGCAAGAAAACATGATAGAGGGGAAATCGGTTGCAATTGGAATCTTTTCTTTTGAAGAGAATATTTTGTATGCAAATAATGCTATGAATCATTTTTTAAATGTTGATTCAGAGAATCAAAAGCCTGTAAATGCTTTTGTTAATCCTGAGTTTGATGTATTTGTAAATAAAGAAGAGCAAGGTCTTGTTTTTGATGGTAGTTTAACCATTGGTAACCGTTTCGATGTTAGTTATAGTTTAGAATCTAAAGTGTATCGATTGGGTGGTGAGATTTTAGTTTTTGCAGAGGCAAACCTATTGCAACTTTTTGCAGAGAATAAAAAAATGAGTACTCTTAATCAGCAAGTTAATAATTTGCAAAGAGAATTAATTAAAGAGAAAAGAAACTTACAGTACACGCTGTCCGAACTGAAAGATACGCAACAAATGCTTGTTCAGTCAGAGAAAATGAATGCAATGGGACAGCTTGTAGCTGGAGTTGCACATGAGATTAATAATCCAATTGGCTTTGTTTATAGTAATTTGTTTTCTTGGAAAGGTATTGGTGAAGATCTGGTAAATGCTTATTTGGATCTTGAGCAATTAATCAAAAATCAGGAGAATGAAAAACTGTTTGGGGAAGCAAAAAAAATTAGAGAAGAAAATGATCTAGATTACCAGATAGAGGATATGGCAGATGTATTTGAGGAATCGAAAACAGGGCTGGATCGTGTGAAAAAAATTGTTGAAGATTTACGCACCTTTTCAAGGCTCGATGAATCTGCAATGAAAAAGATTAATTTAACGGAAAACCTACAATCCACCATTTCAATTGCGAAAACAAAGTTTAATGAGAAAGCGGCGAATTTTAATTTTGAATGTCCAGACGAGTTATATGTTGAATGTTATCCAGGGCAGTTGAATCAAGCTATTCTTAATGTTCTTATTAATGCCACTCAGGCAATTGATTATGCAGGACGAATTGAAATGAGTTTGATAGAGTTTGAAGAGGAAGTTCAAATTTCTATTAAAGATGATGGTTGTGGAATAGCTGAAAATAATAAAGAGAAAATTTTTGATCCGTTTTACACTACAAAACCAATAGGTACTGGAACGGGTTTAGGTTTAAGCATTACTCACAAAATAATTTGTGAAGTCCATCAAGGTAAAATTGAAGTGGAGTCGGAGCCAAATAAAGGAGCCAAGTTTATTATTTCTATTCCCAAAGTAATTAGCTTATGATATTAAATGATATGGAAAAATACAACTTACTTGTTGTCGATGATGAAATAGAAATTCTAAAATCAATTAAGAGACAATTTAGAAAAAAATATAATGTTTTTACAGCTGAAAATGCAATAGATGCACTGCAGGTTATGGCGAATGAAAGCATACAAGTTGTCATTTCAGATCAACGAATGCCTGCAATGAGTGGGACTGAGTTCTTGAATATTGTAAAAGAGAAGTTTCCTGAAGCTTTAAAGTTAATTATCACAGGATATTCTGACATTGAAGCGGTGATTGGAGCCATAAATGAGGGACAGATTTTTCGATACATTACCAAACCATGGAATCCTATTGAACTAGAGTCAATTTTATCCGAAGCCTTTGAAAAATATGAATTAATTACAAATAATAAAAAATTAACAAAGTCACTTCAGATTTCAAATTCTGAATTAGAAGAGAAAGTAAAGTTGCGTACTGCTGAGTTGCAGGAACTCAATTCAAAATTAAAGGGACTAAATTTAGAAAAGAATAAATACGTTGGAATTGTTGCTCATGATTTACGTAATCCAATTGGTGTAGCCAAAGGTTTTGCGGAGCTGTTGATTGATGAATATGATGATATACAGCGAGTTGATAAGTTAGATTATATTTCAACGATTAAAGAGAGGTGTGCTTTTGCTTTGAATTTAATTACTGATATCCTTGATTTGTCAAAAATTGAAGCAGGCATTTTTGAATTGCAAAAACAAGAGCAGGATTACATTTCTTTTGTTCAGGATAATATTCAACAAAATATTTTATTGGCGAAAAGAAAATCTCAAATGTTGGAATTAAAATCTGACTTAAAAAGTTGTTCGGCTCGCTTTGATTCAAGTAAGATGGAGCAAGTGTTGAATAATCTTATAGGTAATGCAATGAAATATTCAGTAGCTGATTCAAAAATAATTATTGATGTTACCACCGAAAATGGTAAAATTGTGACAAGAGTGATCGATGAAGGACAAGGAATTCCGGTTGATGAATTAGATGCTATTTTTGCTTCTTATACAACAAGTTCTGTAAAGGGAACAAGAGGCGAAAAATCTACAGGATTAGGTTTGGCTATCGTTAAAAAGATTATTAATGCACATGAAGGATCTATTTCTGTTGATAGTACGGTAGGTAAAGGGAGTGTTTTTACCTTTTCTTTTCCTTTATAGAAGGAATCTGTTACCAAGAACTCTCAAAGTTGAGAGTGTAAGTTTCTAGTATAGGTAGACTTTGCTTTTCTTTGAACGGAGGGAGTCGAACCCCCAACCTTCTTGGTCGTAACCTGATGGTTATTGAGCACTATCCACTTATGCTTTTCTTATGTATTTGGGTTAATTAATTGAAAGGTGTCGTAGCTATTATAATATGAAATCCATATTGCTTGGATTTTTAGGCTCATCAAATTAGGTAGGCTTTGCTTAAAAACAAAAAAAGCTTCAACAAATGTTGAAGCTTTTCTGTGAACACGGAGGGAGTCGAACCCCCAACCTCCACGGCCGTAACGTGGTGCACTATCCAGTTATGCTACGCGTCCTTTTTTCCTGTTAAGGCGGTGCAAATATAGGGATATTTATCTGTGTTTTGCAAGCCTTTCATTTAAAAATACGATATTTTTTCGCTTTTGTTTTATTTTTTGTCACGAATCATTGTTTAAATATCATGTTTTGTGTTTGTTATGGCTTGTGTGTTTTTTGAAAAAAAAGATTGATTTTTTTAGTGATGAAGATTATAACTTTAGTTTTTCTGGAAAGAAGAATTAATTTGTGCAATTAGTGATTGATAGAAATAGACGAGTAGAGTATATATAATTCGTTTTGTAATGAATTAATAAGTTTTGCTTCCTAAAGCAGATTGATCGTATAAAAACAAAAAAACTCATCAATTTCTTGATGAGTTTCTGTGAAACGGAGAGAGTCGAACCCCAAATCTTCTCGGTCGTAACCTGATGGTAATTGAGCACTATCCAGTTATGCTATTATTTTTATGTGTTTTGAGAAATCAATTAAAAATGGTCTTAAGTAATATACTTTGAAGTTATTGCAATGTATTTTTTTTCTAAGGTAGGTTTTGCATATAAAAACAAAAAAAGCTCCAATAAATGTTGAAGCTTTTCTGTGAACACGGAGGGATTCGAACCCCAAATCTTCTCGGTCGTAACTTGATGTTTGTTGAGCACTATCCAGTTATGCTATTATTTTTATGTGTTTTGAGAAATCAATTAAAAATGGTCTTAAGTAATATACTTTGAAGTTATTGCAATGTATTTTTTTTCTAAGGTAGGTTTTGCATATAAAAACAAAAAAAGCTCCAACAAATGTTGAAGCTTTTCGGTGAACATGGAGGGATTCGAACCCCCAACCTCCTCGGCCGTAACGAGGTGCACTATCCAGTTATGCTTTTGTGTTTTTCGTTTGAAGATGTTAATAGAAAAGAATCTTAAGTAAGATACTATGAAGGAATTAGAATAAAGACTGTTTAGGTTTTTCTTACTTGTCAGGTTAACCACATAAAACAAAAAAAGCTCCAACAAATGTTGAAGCTTTTCTGTGAACATGGAGGGATTCGAACCCCCAACCTCCTCGGCCGTAACGAGGTGCACTATCCAGTTATGCTACACGTCCTTTTCGTCCTAAAGACACTGCAAATATAGGTAAAATTTAATATTAGATTCACTTTCAAGAGAATTTTTTTCAATAATTTTCGTTTGTTTACAAGCTTGAAATATTAAAAAACTCTAAATCTTTTGGTTACGATTCTTAGAAAGGATAAAAAAAACTAAATTTACCTTAATCAGGATTATTTTAGAATTGAAAGGGGTATAATACTTCAGGTTTTGTACTTTTGTTATGTAAAATCTTATAAATAAATAATATAATGAAGAAATTTCTCAAAATTTTTGGAGGATTTGTAGTCGTAGTTTTAGCGTTGTTAATCATTTTGCCTTTTTTCTTTAAAGATCAGATTTTAGAAAAAGTAAAAACTGAAATTAATAATACCGTAGATGCGAAGGTGGAGATAGGGGATTTATCACTTTCCATGTTTAAGAATTTTCCAAATTTGTATGTGGAGTTGGAAAATGTTTCTGTTGTTGGGAATAATGAATTTGAAAATGATACGCTTGCATTCGTAGGTAGCTTATATACAGCTGTTGATTTAGGATCGGCAATATCAGGAACAAAAATTGAAGTTGGGGCGATTGTCTTAGCCAATGCAAAAGTAAATGCTTTGGTGCTTGAATCGGGTAAAGCGAATTGGGATATTGCAAAGGAATCAGAAGAAGAGCTTGTGGAAGAGGAAACAGGAGAAGCTTCTGATTTTAAAGTTGTGTTTGAGGAAGTTCGCATTGAAGATTTTTCATTACGTTATGACGATGCATCTTTAAAAACGCTAATGACAATAGATGATTTAGATTTGGCTTTGAATGGTGATTTTTCTGTTAAATCAACCAATTTAAATGTTAACTCTCAAATAACAGGAATTGATTTAGATTATGAAGGCGTAAAATATTTAAAGAAAGCAGAAGTAACATTAGATGCTGTTTTGGCAGCCGACCTTCAAAACATGCTATTCACATTTAAAGAAAACAAATTAACACTTAATGAGTTGGTGTTTGGTGTGGATGGAAATGTTGGAATGCTTGATGATGGTTACAGTATGGATTTAAAAATGAACGCTCAAAAGGCTGATTTTAAAACCTTACTTTCTATGGTTCCGGATGTTTTTAAAGCTGATTTTGAAGGATTAGAAACAACTGGCTCATTAGCCTTAACAGCATTTGCTAAGGGAGAATACAAAGAAGAACAACTTCCTTCATTTGGAGCTAAGCTGAACGTAGAAAAGGCTACTATAAAATATCCAGATCTACCAGAATCTGTTCAGAATATTAATATTGATGCGGAAGTAAATCATCCTGGTGGAGATATGGATTTACTTACAGCCGATGTGAATGCCTTCCATTTTGAGGTGGCTAACAATCCTTTTGATGCAGAAATGCACGTGAAAAATCCAATTTCTGATCCGAACATAAATGGCCTTTTTAAAGGAGTTATCGACTTTTCTAAAATTCGTCATGCAATCCCAATGGATAGTGTTAAAATCACGGGAATTGTAACTTCTGATGTTAGCTTTAGTGGAAGAATGTCTTCAATAGAGAAAGAGGAGTATGAGAAATTCATGGCTAAAGGAGATGTGAAGTTGAAAAACTTTGAGTTTGCAACGCCAGATTTCCCACAAGGAATTAAAATAATCAATTCCGTTCTAAATTTTACGCCTAAGTATATCAGTCTAGCTTCTTTCGATTCTAGAATTGGTAAATCGGATATTAAATTAAAGGGAAGAATTGAAAACTACATTCCTTATGCATTAAAAGATCAGGTGTTGAAAGGAAATTTTAACTTGACTTCGAATTCGTTTAATGTAAATGAATTCATGACAGAGGAGGAAGAGACTGAAGCTACCGGCGACACAATTCCATTAAGCGTGGTTGAGATTCCTGCTAATTTAGATCTTCAATTGGTGTCTTCAATGAAATTAATCCAATTCGATAAAATGAATATCGAAAATGTAAAAGGATTAATTGTGGTTAAAAACGCAAAAGCTCAATTAACGAATTTATCGATGGATATGCTAAAAGGGCAAATGACCATGAATGGCTCATACAGTACCAAGGATGTTAAAAAGCCAAATTTCGATTTTGGTTTAGATGTAAAAGAGTTTGATATTAAATCGACTTACGAGTCTTTAAGTATGGTTAAGAAGATGATCCCCATGGCATTAAACTGCGAAGGAAAAGTATCATCTGATTTGAAGATTGCTTCTTTATTGGATCAGGAAATGAATCCAGTAATGAAAACATTGAATGGAAATGGTGCGATTCATTCTAAGGAAATTATTATAAAGGATAATAAAGCTTTTGATGCTTTAGCTGCAGCCTTGAAAAATGATGATTACAAACGCATTTCAGTTACGCAATTCGATATGAATTTTGTGATTACAAACGGAAATGTAGAGGTAAAACCTTTCGATGCAAAAGTTGCTGGCCATCCTGCTCGTATTTATGGAACGCAATCTGTTGATGGTAAGTTAAATTTTACAATGGATATGAAATTGCCGAAAGAGGAATTGGGTAAAGAAGTAAATCAGTACTTTGATAAATTACCAGGTTTTGATGCTGTGCAAGCCTTAGATGTTGCCGTTAAAATTACAGGAACGGTAGATAATCCGAATGTGAAATTGGATTTAAGTAAAGCGATAAAGCAAGCTCAAAAAGCTGTTGCAAAAGAATTGGAGCGTAAAGCAAAAAAGGAAATTGAGAAGAAAGGAAAAGATTTATTGAGGAAATTATTCAAATAGAATAATTATAAATTAGATATCTTAAGGATATGGTAAAGGGTAGATAATCATGGAGGTTATCTACCCTTTTTGTATGGCAATAAATCCTAGTTGGTGGTGAATGATCAACTTTTGGTGACGAATGGCGTATCGTTAGTTTGAGAGATCTGAAAATTTTAAAACTACTATAGACCATGAGACGAATTAAAATTAACCAGTGGATTTTTGTTTTATCCCTTATTAGCTTTCTTTTTTATTCTTGTTCTGATAGTTCTTCAGAGACTGAAGATCCTATTATACCAGAAGAAGCAGAAGGAAAATATGCGGGATTTGATTTTAAAACTGTACAAGAGTATCAGGTTTCTGTTACTACATCAAATGTTGGAAATGAGGCGTTGGGAGAAGTTTATTTAGAAATGTACACAAACAATCCTTTAGATACTGCTGGTGTCTTAATTCCTGATCATCTAAAAATACGTTGTTATAAAGGTTTAACTAATAGCAATGGAGTTATTGAATGCAAAGTGAATCCGGCTGCAAATACGGATAGTTTATTTGTGTTAACCTATCATGTAGGTTTGCCAAGGCTAACATCTGCATTTTTAAGTGGAGAGAATTTAAATATTGCAATAGGAGGTTCTGATCAAACCAAGTCGGCCGTTAAGTCAATGGCCGTTAAAGTTGATGAAATCCCTACGGTTAAAACAGATAATGGCTATTATATTTTAGGAGATTGGGGTAAAAAAGGTTTACCTGAATACCTTGAGGCTCTTGATGATGAAATTACAAATGAATTTTTAGAAAAAGTAAATGCTTCTTTACCAGAGGGAAATACTTTAATGGAAACACATCCGGAATATTTGGCAGATGGAGATGATGCGAATATTGAAATGATTGATGAGGGTGAGATTTGGGTAACCTTTGTACACGAAGGTGCCGGTTGGAAAAATGCTCTTGGATATTATACTTACCCAACAGGAAGTGAACCTAAAAATATTGATGCAATTGAAGACATGACGATCATATATCCAAATGTTTCAATGGGTAATAAAGATGAATTAAAGTCTGGGAATAAGGTGCAGTTATTGTACTTAGATCAAGACAAAGAGGAATATACTAAATTATTTCCTGCAGGAGTTTCTGTTGGTTGGTTTTTGGTTGCACACGGTTGGCAAGATGGTAAGCGTGAGGTTGATGAAGGAAAATACACCCATTTTTCAAATATTTATTTGAATGAAGAGGAATCTGAAGATCTTCAAAAGCACAATGTTGTTCTTTACGATGATGATTCTGAAAGATTTGTTTTAGGTTTTGAGGACATTCCTAGAAATTCTTCATCTTGTGATCATGATTTTAATGATGCTGTTTTTTATGCGACATTTAATCCAATAACAGCTGTGAAGACTGAAGATTATCAGGCGATTGATGATGAGTCGGATGATGCAGATAATGATGGAATTAGAGATGAGTATGACGAGTATCCTGAAGATGCAACAAAAGCTTTTAACAATTACTATGTAGCAGAAGGAGAGTATGGCTCGCTTGCTTTTGAAGATTTATGGCCAAGTAAAGGCGATTTTGACTTTAATGATTTAGTAGTTGCCTATAATTTTAATCAGATTACGAATGCTGATAATGCTATCGTAGAGATTGATGCTAAGTTTAAGGTGAGAGCAATTGGTGCATCTAAAAAGAATGCTTTTGGTTTTGCTTTGGAAACAGCTTCGTCTAATGTTGCTTCTGTTTCAGGACAACAAATTACAGGTGGATCTTTAAGTATTGCTTCAAACGGAACAGAGAATGGGCAGTCTAAGGCAACGATTATTTGTTTTGACGATCCTTATAATATTCTTGCTCATCCAGGTGGAGGAAGTGGTGTAAATACCGATCCTAATGCTCCTTATTCAACTCCAGAGGTAATGAATTTGTCCATTAAATTTACAAATCCTGTTAATTTTGATGATTTGGGAACTCCTCCTTACAATCCATTTATAATTCTTAATCAGGAAAGAGGGAAAGAAGTACATCTACCAAATCACGAACCAACAGATCTTGCCGATACAAGTTTATTTGGTGAGTATGATGACAATACGAACCCAAGTTTAGGTGATTATTACGTTTCAAGTAAATATTTACCATGGGCCATTAACCTGCCAGTATCCTTTGATCATCCAGTAGAGAAGAAGAGTATTCTTGATTGCTACCTAAAGTTTGATGATTGGGCTAGCAGTAATGGTGTAAATAGCCAAGATTGGTACATGAATGAATCTGGTTACCGTAATTCAGGAAATATATACAGTAAGTAAAAATTAGATTAGTTGATTAGATAATAGGAAAAGGAGAATCGTAATGGTTTTCCTTTTTTTTATTGGTTTGATATTGCTAAATATTGGTGGGGTGAAATAGGAGATAAGGATTACATCAACATATCAAAAGGTAGATTAATTGGCACTTTTATTCCAAAAAACAAGACATGAAAAAAGGGATGGCAACCACTCCATCCCTTTTCTAATTCACTTTAAAACCTGAATTTCCCGAAGAAAATTCGGTTCGAATATAATAATAAATATTTTTATTGTCAAACAAGATGTAAATATTTTACAAAAACAATACTCTAATCAACAGATTATTATATAGCAAAAGAGGATGGTAACCACCCCATCCTCTTTTAATCTATTCACTTTAAACCTTAAAAACGGAAACCGTTTTGCTATTTGTACGCCATGGGTTTCAAAAAAGTTATAAGAAAAGTGATATTTTGAACGAATCTACATAAGAACTATAGTAGATACCTTAATAGTTTCGCTTTTGTATTGAAATAATTATACTCTATTTCAAGGTAAGTATCAAAGCTGTCGTAATAATAGATGCTTTCTGTAAGGTATTCAATGCCAGATATTTCGCCGTAGTTCATGGCCTTTCGTAAAAGGGTGTCGTACTGCTTCTCAGAAAATACATTTTGGTAATCTTTTAAGCTAGATTTGAGGTTTGAAAAAGTTTGAAAAAGTTTTTCATACTCATTTTCTTTTTCCATTTTCTGATATGAAAATTCCTCCATATGGAATTGTTTCATCAGTTTAGCTTGTTTCACTTTGTTTTTATTCTCCCAAAGAGGGATGCTCACGCCAAGCTTTACACCATTTGCTTCTTTCATGATATCTGAACCTAAATATCGATAGCCAATTGTGATTTTGGGTAAAGAAGCGGTTTTAACCAATGAAATTTCTTTAGAAGCCATTTGTTCCGTAGAACTTAGTTGCTTTAAGTAGGGATCCGCATTAACAGCTTTTTCGATATGCGATTTAGCATTCTCGTCTAGTTGCAGTGCAGGGTAATCTTCTAATTTAAAATCTAATTCAATACCTCCATTTTGTTTTCTAAGATCTTGCTTTAAATTACTTATTCTGCTTTGTACCAATTGCAACTGGTTTTTAGTGTTAAGAGCTAGCATCTTAATTTTATTAAGCTCTAAAATGTTCCCATCACCGGCTTTTAGCTTCTTTTGGAAAAAGACACTCAGCTGTTCTGCATTCTTCATTCGTTTACTCAGTTCCTTATTTTGTTTGTTCCTGTAAATTAATTCGAAACAAAGCAATTCAGATTCTAGCAAGACTTCCTGTCTAGTTTTTTCTCTGATATTTTTAAGGTTTGCTATTCTTTCTTCCTTTAGCTGATTTTTATAAATATAGCTGGTTGGGAAATCAAAACTCTGACTTAGTAAAATTTCATATGGCTTGCCCTCTGGTGAAGAAAAACTTTTTTCCCATTCAACTTCAGGGTTGGCAAGGTTGTCTAGAGAGCGAATTCCTAATTTTTGAGCTTCAAGATATTGCTGATGTGCTTTTAGTTTTGGATTGTTTTTTTCAATCTCTTTTAGAATCTCCTGAACAGAGGATTGAGCCATTCCTTGAAAGCTTAATCCTGTTATGATGATGATTAATAGTGTTCTAAGCATTTTCTTTGTTTTTAGAGTTCAGCAACAAATACACAATCGGAATAATGTAAATATTTAATAAAGTAGATGTTAATAATCCACCCAGAATAACAACTGCCATTGGACTTTGAATTTCATTCCCTGGCTCATCACCAGCCAATGCCATAGGTATCAATGCTAAAGCAGCTGTTAATGCTGTCATTAGAATTGGACTTAGTCGGTGGATAGATCCTTGTACAATAATTTCCTTTATCTCGATACCCTTAGCAAGCATATTCTGGTAATTGGAGATGAGCAGAATACCATTACGGGTGGCAATACCAAAGAGGGTAATGAAACCGATAATAGCCGGAATACTCAACATGCCCGAAGTAAAATAGATGGTAAATACACCACCAATAAGTGCTAGCGGTAGATTAATTAAAATAATACTAGCTAACTGAAACGATTTAAACTCCTGAAATAATAATAGGAAAATAATCAAAAGACTAAACAAAGAAGCAATCATCAATGTACGAGAGGCTTTTGCTTCACTTTCAAACTGACCGCCATATTCAATTCTGTAACTTTCGGGTAGCACGATGTCTTGATCTACATTGTTTTGGATGTCATTAACAACACTTCGTAAATCACGATCGGCAACATTGGCTGATACAACCAGCTTCCGCTGAACATTCTCACGACCAACCGTATTCGGTCCTGATTGTGATTTGATATCCGCAACATAGCTAAATGGAATTTTCTTACCATCCCATGTATCAATCAAAGCATTGCGTAGGGCGTTGATATTGCCACGATTTTCTTCGTCATATCGGACAACAAGGTCAAAGGCTTTTACGCCTTCAAAAACGTCTGATACTTTTTCGCCGGCAAAGGCGATATCTATAAAGTCAGAGAAATCTGAAATAGAAATACCATATTTGGCCAACATATCACGCTTAGGGCGGATCTGAATTTGTGGGATTTCAACTTGCTGCTCCACATTCACATCCACAACACCTTCAATTTGATCTATCGAGCTTTTAATTTCATTGGCCATTTGAAACATTTTAGACAAATCTGAGCCAAATATTTTAATGGCGATATTCGCTTTAGTTCCCGATAGGATATGATCAATTCTATGACTTAAGGGTTGACCGATTGCAAAGTTAACACCAGCAATCTGCCCCAACTTTTCCCTTACTTCAGCAAGGAATTCAGCCTTGGTTCTGTCTGTTAGGGTAAAAGGTACTTCAATCTCCGAGGTATTCACTCCAAAAGAGTGTTCATCCAACTCGGCACGACCGGTACGACGAGCTGTTAATCTTGCTTCAGGTATGGTCATTAGAGCCTTTTCCGCAATATTCTTGATTTTATTCGATTCTTCAAGAGAGATACCAGGTTTTGTAATGGCCGTAATCGTTAAAGAACCTTCATTAAAGTCAGGAAGGAAATTTCGACCTAATCCGGTAAGGATAAAAACAGAACCAATAAACAGGACAAATGTGCCTGCTAAAACCCACTTTTTGTAATCTAAAGCCTTTTCTAACGAACTTTTGTACCATTTGTTTAGCTTAGTTACCAACCAACTCTCTTTGCTCTTTTTAGTTAACATTTTGTCGCCTGTTAGCATAAAACTACAAAGTACGGGTGTTACGGTAAGTGCCGTGATTAAAGATGCAAATAGCGACACAATAAAGGCAATTCCCAGAGGTTGAAGCATTCGACCTTCCATTCCTGACAGGAAAAAGAGAGGTATAAAGGCTGCAATAATAATAAAGGTTGCATTTATAATAGAGGAACGAATTTCGCACGAAGCATTATAGATAACGGTAAGTGATTTTTCACGTTTCTCTTTTGGGAGCTTGAAATTCTGACGAAGCCGTTTGTAAACATTCTCAACATCGATAATCGCATCATCTACAAGGTCGCCAATGGCAATAGCCATACCACCCAAGGTCATGGTATTAATGGTAATGCCTAAAAATTTTAAAGTGATCATGGTTGCCAAAAGCGATATTGGAATGGCCAAAAGTGATATGATTGTTGTTCTGTAGTTCATTAGGAACACCAATAAAATAACAATCACAAAAATGGAACCCTCCAGTAATGCTTTCTGTACATTACTAATGGATGAATTGATAAAATCAGCCTGACGGAAAATGTGGGTGTTAACTTTCACATCTTCAGGAAGTGATTTTGATAATTTTTCGATCGAATCATCCAGTTTTTCAGTCAGCTTAAGCGTGTTGATACCCGGTTGTTTTTTAACCGTTAACAAGACAGCTTGTTTGCTGTTAATGGTTCCCAAGCCAATTTTTGGTGCTGCTGCCGCTTTTACCTCGGCAATATCACTAATTCGTATGGGTACATTGTTGTATACTTTAACCACTGAATTCCCCAGTTTATTCACATCAGAAGTACGAGCCATACCACGTATGTTGTACTGGTTTCCAAATTCGTTGATGAAACCGCCCGCTGAGTTTTGATTGGTCGCATTGGCTGCTTCCATTAGTTCATCCAAACTGATGTTGTAATGACGCATTTTTTGAGGATTGGCCTGAATTTGGTATTGCTTGTAATCACCACCGGTAACAACAACCTGTGCAATGCCGTTGATGGCAAGCAGTTGGGGGCGAATACTCCAGTCGGCCAAGGTTCTCAAATCCATAGGAGAAATACTGTCTGATTGCAATCCAATCATTAAAACTTCACCCATTATTGAAGACTGGGGAGCTAAACTTGGATTTCCAGCACCTTCTGGTAAACTCTCAGAAACTGCCATTAACTTTTCACTCACAATTTGGCGAGCTAAGTAAATATCGGTTCCCCATTCGAATTCAACCCATACGATGGAGAATCCAGCCGACGAAGATGAACGTAAACGTCTGATATTAGTGGCGCCATTAACGGCAGTTTCGATTTGGAAGGTCACCAGTTTTTCGACTTCTTCAGGTGCCATTCCGTGTGCTTCAGTCATCACAACCACCGTTGGGGCAGTCAGATCCGGAAACACATCAACATCCATATTGGCTGTTGTGTAGCTACCGCCAATAATCAGGAGGAAGGCTGCAAACATGACCAATATACGGTTGTGTAGTGCGTATTGTATGATATTATTTAACACGATATTTTAAATTTTAGTTTTTGTAAAATTGGTTTAATGTTCATGCGAATGAGCTGGTAAAGCACCTGCCATTGAGGCTAACTTTACAAAATAAGCTCCTTTGCTTACTACTCGTTCGCCAGCTTTTAGTCCTGAAGTAATTTCTACCTCTTGGCCATTGCTAACACCAATATTTACAAATCGTTTTTCGAAACTTTCGCCTGATATCTGCACAAATACATATTTTAAACCTTGATCTTCAAGGATAGCAGACTTTTTAATGTGAAGAACATTATTTGTGCGTTCAGATTTTAGATAGACTTCTACAAAAGAACCAGCATACAAATCAGCTGTTAAATCCAATTCGAAATACAAAGGAGTTGTGTAGTCTTCTTCATGAATGTCTTTTCCATAAGCTATCAATCTACCGTTCAGATCTTCTGTGTTAAATATCTCATCACGATAAGGAAGTCTGAAGTTGGCAGATTTAATACTTGCCAAATGCTTTAGGTGCTTTTGGTAAACATCTGCCTTTAATAGTAGTTTTGAACCCTGATCAACCTTTGCCAAAACAGTTCCTTTTTCGACATATTGGCCTTCTCGAACATAAACAGCACAAATAAAGCCGGTAACTGGCGAGTTGATTTTTAAGCCATTGGCATTGTAGCCTTTGTTGATGCTATTAAATCTTACTTCAGCATTTTCAAAATTACTTTTGGCTTCGATGAATTCTTTCTCCGAAACAATTTGGTCTTCGCGTAAGGTTCTGGTTCTTTCGAATTCAGATTTAGCCTTGGTTAAATCCGTTTTAGCTTTTGTATATTCTGTCGAGATATTGTTTCCGGCTAACTCTTTTCCTGATAAAATGAAAATTGGTGTATTTTTCTTTATTGTTTTACCAGCAAGAATATCGTTCGATTGAAAATGAACAATTCCATTACTTTTTGCTACAATTTGCTTTTCCATGTTCACAGCAGGTAGAAGAGTTCCTGTTGTTTTAATAACTTCTTGGAAGGGAGTTTTTTGAGCTTCCGAAGTTGCAAAATCAATTTTCCAGGCTTGTTCTTTTAGAAAAGTTATTCCTTCGTCTTCCGCAGGTTTGTTTGCATCTGCTTCAGCATGATCTTTATAAACACGAATGTTTTTTGCTGTGAAACGTTCCTTTCCATATTTTGATTCAATATCGAATACTAAGGTGTAAACGCCAGCTTCTTTGGCTTGAATGCTTGGCGTAAATATTCCATCTCGTGCAGGGGCTTCAATTGTTTGGCGAACTCCCTTTTTCCCTTTTATCAGGCTAACTGTAAATTTACCTTCGGTGTAGGGTTTATACGATTCCAGATTGGTTAGGTGAGCAAGGAATTTAGTCGAATGACCCAACATCATGGTTGGAAATTCTACAAAAAGCTCTGTGCTTTCATTAAATAAAGTCAAGCTCTCTGTGGCATGATCTTCGTGGGCTTCTGCTCCCGCTGAATGATCATGTCCTTCGTGACCTGCATTGGAATTGCCCGCAGACTGACAGGCTGCTAATAGGATTGTTAAGCAAAAGCTTATCCAGATATATCTTCTCATTTTAGTTTTTTTTGTGATAATAACTCAAAATATCAATACCAAATGATGCAAGCACTAAACCTGTTTAAGGCTTAGTGGTCGCTCTATTTCTTAATGTTGGTGATCGTGACCATGTTCGTGGTCATGATCATGTTTTGCATCAGCATCATGAGCTTCATTTGCAGTTGAATCAACCGTAAATTCTTCCTGATGATGATTTGCATCTGAATCATGTGAATGTCCTTCTTCACCATGCTTGTGGTCGCAATCATCGTGTTGGTGAACATCAGTTTCACTTTTTGCTTTCTTAGTAGAATTACCACAAGAGGTAAATACAAATCCACTGATGGCTAGAATAAATAGTAATTTTTTCATTTGAGTAATTTTGAGTTGTGTTTTTGTGTTGATAACCTCTCTCTAAATAAGACGTGTAGACCTATGCAGAGAGTGGGTTCATTCAAAAACGAAAAAGTATAATATTGATTATTTTGTTTGAATGGATTTCGTGTAGCAGAATTTTATATTGTACGATGGTAAGTTTGCCTACAGCAAATAAAATTGCATGCGAAAGCAACCAGTCAACAATTTTACAATATTGATAAGCTTACACTAAATTTAAACTAGGAGGACCTCTTCGAAGAGGAGAGAACCGGAGCGGTTCGGGTATTAATTGGTAATTATGAACCCTGAATTTTTGAACTTTTTGGGTGTCATTAACGTCAAAATTAATTAAATCAGCCTTAAGAAAGATCTGATATTTTACTTCTTTCTGAACTCTGTTGTGCGTTAATATACAGCAGGATTCATTGTTGGTTTCGTGTTGGTGATTCCAGTGTGCTCTATTATTACTGTGAGAATTACAAGAACCAGTATGAATGTGATGATGTGATTGTAATACGGAAACTTGATTGTTTTCAGTCTGAACTTCACTGTGATGGTGATGAGGAATTACATCATGCGCAAGCAATACCAGCATCGGTATTATCATGATCAGACATAATAATTGATTCTTTAAATTCCTCATTTTCTAAAATGTATGCAACAAATATAGAGGATCGAAATTTTATTTCCAATAGCTACTAGTTGGTATTATACTTTCGTTAACATTAAAATAAATGCTTATACAATAGTTGTTTAAATAAAAACAGCCATGCAGTAAAACTACATGGCTATTTTTAATATGTGTTTTTTGCAAATTATTTCTTGCAACAATCTTTAGTGCAATCTCCTTTGCATTCTGTTTTTGCTTCAGCAGTAGCTTCAGTCTTTTCTTTTGAACAGCATTCTGTTTTAGCTGTTTCTGTAGTTGCTTTTTCTCCATCACAACAAGCTTTTTTAGCTTCTGCTGTGTGAGTACAACCTTTTTCACAGTCTTTTTTAAGATCTGCACTTACTTCAGTCTTTTCTTTAGAGCAACATGCTTTTTCTTCAGTAGCTGCTTTTGTTTTGTTTCCACAAGAAGTAAATACGAATCCGCAGATTGCAATGGCAAATAATAATTTTTTCATAATTGTTATTGTTTTATGATGATATAATTTTTTTTATTTTTTTTTGGCCGTGTGAATATATTGCTTATTGGTCGCAAAAACAAATCCTACATCCTTTATCAATAAACAATTATAGTGCTTATGATATGCTGATTGAATTTTTCTCAAATTAATAAAAGAAATTGAATATGAACGGTCTGAATGAAAAAAAGACTTGACATTTTTATTTTAATAGGTTAAATTAGTTATTGCTTAATAATTATTTAGTAGTTAAATAGAGTAGGAGTATGTGTTGTTGCGGTTTTATTCTTTACTGTATGAAAGAGAGATGATTGATTGTAAGTTTCGATGGCGAATTGGAATTTTTTAGTGATGATGAAATTGCAAGTAGCTTGTTCTGGTGGGTTGGGGTATTGTATTGCTTGTTCGAATAAATGATTTAACATATCTGAATGTTGTTTTGACACTTCGGAGTGTTGTACTAACAAATCGGACAGTGTTCTGGCTCTTCGTAGTGTTGTACTAACAAATCGGACAGTGTTCTAGCTCTTCGGAGTGATGTACTAACAAATCGGAGTGATGTTCTAGCTCTTCGTAGTGTTGCACTAACAAATCGGAGTGATGTTCTAGCTCTTCGGAGTGTTGTTTTAACTCTTCCGACTGTTGAACGAACCAAACCGAAGTGTAAAATAGTAATAGGCTAAAGAAAGTAAAATCAGAAATAAGAATTAAATATAGTTGTTGGAAGTGTAGAAAGACTAGAAATGGAATAAACAGTTTTATTAATAGTATAAACAAAACCAATAGTTTAAGATGAGTACATCGTATTTTAAATTCAGACAGGAAGAATTGCCTGTAGTAGGAGACATTCTTTTACAATCATTTAAACGTGATCGCAAACAATTCAAAGGATTTTCGGAAGATTATAATGATGAGTATGCGAAATCGGTAAAAGCTCAAATTGAAAAGGTTCAGGATTTGATATTGGCGCCACGATTAACTGCCGAGATTTCGAAAATTACTGAAGATTTGTATGCCAATATGGAAGAGATTATGCCGAAGCTCGATTTGGTAGGCGCTTATGCACAAAGAGCAAATAAAAGCTTACGTGTGAGGAGTTCCGATTTTGGAGTTAAAGAGTGTAAGAAAGAATTGCGCAAAAAAAATGTGGAAGGATTTTCGATTAAAGCGACAATGGTTCTGCAAAATGTTGAGAATAATTATGAAGCGCTAGAGGCGAAAGGTTATAAAAAAGAATTGGGTACAGCAATTGAAAAATTGGCCAAGAAAATTTATGATCTGAACCTAAAACAAGAGAATAAAACGAGTGAGAGAAAACAATTGGTGGTCGAAAACCATGTCGAATTAGATAAGCTTTGGAACATGCTTACTGATATTTCCAAATTGGGTAAGTTGCTAATGAGGAAAGATAAGGCGAAAGCTGAAGATTACATGTTGACCAATGTGCTTACTAAAGTGAGAAAAGTTCCGACTAAATCGGTGAATCAAAAGAAAGTTACACCACCAGTTGCAGCCCAAACGCCAACTGCCGAGGCAAAAAAGAAAGAAGAAGAACCTCAGGTAGAAAAGGCATAATAGGTGGTATATTTTGAATTTAAACAAGAGGTCGTCTCGCAAGAGGTGGCCTCTTGTTTTGTTTGTAAATGCTTTTCAAATTATTTACTATGTTTTATCGGATGTTTTGTAAACAAAAACTAAATTTATGTCGGATTAAAGGAATTTTAAACTTTGCATTTACGACACATCCTTATTATTTGTGTGCTTGTGTAAATGTTACTGATAAAGGAAATGTAAACGTAACTAAGTTACGTTTATATATAAGTTGTGCGTCATGTTGAAGAACAGAGAATCAAAATAATCAATCATGGAAAAAAGACCTAGAATACCAATAAAATTAACCACGACTGATTATCTTTTTGAAATTATCGGAGTTGTTGGAATCGCATGCCTTATTTTCTTACCTATTTATTTCTATGCCGATTTGCCAAATATAATTCCAAAACATTTTAATACTCTTGGACAAGTTGACTCATATGGGAAACGGGGAGTAATTTGGTTATTACCTACAATTGGACTGGTCTTATATGTTGGAATGACTATATTGAATAAATATCCCTTTGCTTTCAATTATCCAACAAAAGTAACATATGACAATGCCGAAAGGCTTTATACACTTGGAACCAGAACAGTTCGACTTTTGAAAGTTGTTGTCACACTCTCATTTCTTTTCCTGAATTTTAAAACTATAGAAATCGCATTAAATAGAGCAGATGGAATAGGGAAATTTTATTTACTAATATTTCTAATTGTATTGGGAACTTTAATAGGAACAATGATTTATAAAATGACAAAAAATAGAACACGAACGCACAACAAAAGTTAAAATTAATGGGCGGTGACGCTCAATTTGATAAAGCAACAAAAACAATAAACGGTAACGGCTCTGATAAGGTGGCAGTTGTAAATCGCCCACAAATTTTAGCAAGACCGTTAGGCACAAGCAAAACACGCAATACGAAATAATATATGGAACTAAGTCAAAAAACGTTAGAAAAATTAAGAATTCTTATAAACGAAGAAACAGAATATCGCTCTGGGCCAAATCTCATTTCTTTTTTTAATGACTTAGGATTTAATAATGCTTATGGGCAAGGATTTCCTTCTAGATGGAAATTTACAGACGAGAAACTATCCAAAATAAATGGGACAGCTGACCTTGATAGATGTATAAAGAAAGTATTTGCTCCTATAAATTATATTGGTCGCTTTGAAGAACTTGATGGATTTATTAAAGACTTCAACCAATATCTTGCATTTGATAAGTGGAACGTTATTAGAAATGATGCAGAAATTTCATTTAAAAGAGCAGATAAAATTAAAATAGAACAAACTGATTCTAAGTCTGAATTAAAAGAAGATGATTTTCTAAAGAATGAGTTTAAAGAGATAAAACTTGAGACTATAGGACTTGATGGAGCTATAACTGATGTCCTAAATCAAAGAATTCAAGAAATAAAAAAATGCTTAAATACAGATGCTCCATTATCTGTAATTTTTCTTTGTGGTAGTGCGCTCGAAGGAATTTTACTTGGAATTGCTTTAAAAAGTCCAAAAGGTTTTAATACAGCATCATCTGCAGCAAAAGATAAACATGGGAAAGTAAAAAAACTTCATGACTGGACTTTGAGTAATTACATAAACACAGCATATGAATTAGGTCTTATTAAAGAAGATGTAAAGAAATTTAGTCATTCTTTAAGAGATTTTAGAAATTACATTCACCCGTACGAACATATGAGTTCTGGTTTTAATCCTGATAAACATACTGCTAAAATTTCATGGCAAGTATTAAAAGCAGCGATATTTCAATTGGGGAAATAAATGCCAGTGCCTAACAAAAGTAACCGTTGCACAATCAACTAATATTTCTAAGGAATAAGATAAAAGCCTTAAATGTTTGTGGATTCACAAGCTTTTAAGGCTTTACTTTTTCAGTTAATAAGTTGTAGATTTTGAATTATTAAGTGCCTAAAACGGGTTTGAGTAAGCCAAATATGCTTTTTAAAATAGCGAAATGACTAATCGCCTGATTAGTCATTGTTTCTGCATTTTTTGTAACAAATTTCAAGAGTTTTTTAAGGTTATAAGCACAAGCGGACATGTGCATGACTTTGTTTGCCTGAGCAATTACGATTTAAATCCATAGGCCGTGTTAAGCTTTCAAAACCCAGGTTCGACTGTTGATTTAAAAAGAATATATTGTTAGATTTGATTCTGCTAAGTATTTTTTTTAATTGTAGTTAGCATTCCCTATTGGAGGGATAACAACAATGTTGTTGTTATAAATTAGTTGGGCAAAATTTAAGAGAACGATGCAGAAACTAACAGCAATATTGATTTTTTTGATTTTCGGAACAGTGGCATTTGGACAATTATCATTTTTACCGAATGACATTTCCAAAGCAAAGAAACTCTTACCCGATAAGATTAAAACGATTAGACAATACAAGGGAGATTTATTACTAAATGTTAGAGAATATGACACATTAATGAATATGACTTTTAGTCATTATAAACAATATGTGCGTGAGAATTGGAATGGAAAATACATAACGATGATAACTGGAAATCTTTATGACGATTCGGGCGTTTTGTTAAAGTCATATCATTTACATTCAAATGCAGGATTATCGATTTGGTATTACGAATATGATAGTCTTGGTAATAATATTGAACTGTCAATGAGGAATAATGACTACGAACATCATGATAGTTTGATAAATACAAATCCTTATCGTTACATTGCTGAAATCACGAACATTAATGAACTTGCTTCTCATCCAAAGATTAAGGAGATTGAACGAAAAGCACAGAAGTATTTACATTGGAAACGGACTTATGATTCTATTGGAAATATGCTGACAGAGTTATCATTTAAAGAAAATGGTGATACATCTGGATACCAACGATACGAATACGATGAAAATAACAACAATATTTACTTCTATAATGAATGGTCTAAAGAAAATCATTGGGAATATTATTATGAATATGAAAAGGAATATTCATTTTATGAGGAGGATTTAGAAACTGAACCAAAACAGACAAACTTACTGCAAAGTGTTCGTGTTGACTTTGACTGGAGAGAAAACAGAAAAAGAATATCTGATATTACCTTTTACAAATACGACAAGAATGATAGACTTATTGAAAAATCCAAGTATGACAAAGGTGAATTTCAGGATAAATATGTGTATGAATACAACGAATTAGGACAAGTAATTAAGCGGACAGCTTATGTTTATAACCCTAACAAGATTGCAAGCATTGAAACATACACATACAATAAAGAAGGAAATGTAATTAAAGAAACAGATGAAGACCTTCGTTCTGAAGAGAAAACAGAGAGTGAGTATCGGTATGAATATGAATACTATAAATAAAAACTTTGCCCAACATTTTGTATAAGTAATGGCAGCCAAAGTAGTAAATATCAAGGTTTGTAGCCCGCCCAAACTGCGTAGCGGTTTGACAGGGAACTACCACGTAATCTGCCACTACTCATACAATTTACCGTTAGCAGGCATTTTAAAAAAAAAACAACGATGAATCAAGAATTAAAGAAATATTTAGAATCAGAAACTTCAGATAAACTATTCTATTATTTCAAATTTGAGGGTTTATTGGACTTTAATAAAAAGATTGTTGCGGGAACAGTTCTACACGAAAGAAATTATGACACCAAAATTTTAATCAGCGAAAAATCAAAACTTCAAGAATCATTAAAGAGACAGATTGCGGAATTTGAAGACAGATCAGTATTTGAATATAAAATACGAAAAGAACAAAAGAAGAGCTTAATTCATAGTTTGATTTTTACTGTGACTATAGTTTCATTTTATATTTACTGGTATTTTGAATTACCTGACAATAGAATGACTCCAACTTATCTTCTTATTGCATGTAATATAACATTTTCATTATTAATGATTTATAAATTAATGTCTTTTAAGAAGAGTATTAACTACGAAATTAAACGAGCAGAACAAGACTGTAAATTACAAAAACAGAAATTAGAAATAATTGATCAGGAATGGAAATTTGAATAAAAAACGCCTGCTAACAAAAGTAACCGTTGCACAATCAACTAATATTTCTAAGAAATAAGATAAAAGCCTTAAATGTTTGTGGATTCACAAGCTTTTAAGGCTTTACTTTTTCAGTTAATAAGTTGTAGATTTTGAATTATTAAGTGCTTAAAACGGGTTTGAGTAAGCCAAATATGCTTTTTAAAATAGCGAAATGACTAATCGCCTGATTAGTCATTGTTTCAGCTGTTTTTCTAATAAACTTCAACATCTTTTTAAGATTGTAAGCATTAGCTGACATGTGCATCACCTTGTTTGCCTGAGCAATTACGATTTAAATCCATAGGCCGTGTTAAGCTTTCAAAAACCAGATTCGACTGTTGATTTAAAAAGAATATATTGTTAGATTTGATTCTGCTAAGTATTTTTTTTAATTGTAGTTAGCATTCCCTATTGGAGGGATAACAACAATGTTGTTGTTATAAATTAGTTGTGGTGCATTTCCAAAAAGAACAGCAGCAAAATTATCTTGAAAGATTAAATTTTATATATTTGCATGCTCATGGTTCAAGATATTAACTACATATCAGTACTGAAGTCGGTATAATAGGCAGGTTTCCAATTCTTTGACAAGAATGACCTGTCGAAACTTCATTAACACCGATTAGTTTGACTTTAAAGTCAGACCTAATATAGGTACATATAATCCAAATATTTTTTAACTTATTACGCTTCAAGGGGGGATACTGATTTAGCAGTATTTATTCTCGTGGAGGGCTTCATACTATGAAAAACTATCAAATGAATAAATTATTGGCAATATTCTTCATATTAATTTTTATAATATCGTGCGATAAAAATGAAAGAACACTTGATTCTGTTCCGTCTAATTATATTTCGGTTGATGATTTAAGAGTTCATTTCAAAGAATACGGACAAGGCGATAAAACCCTGATATTCGTTCACGGTTGGGGATGTGATTTAAACACATGGAAGTATCAGTTTGATTATTTCAAAGACAAGTACCATCTGGTTTTTATAGACTTGCCAGGTCATGGAAAAAGCGATAAACCAAAAATAAATTATACGATTGATTATTTTGCTCAATCGGTAAAATACGTAATGGATGATTTAGGAATTAAAAGTCCGATTCTTATTGGACATAGTATGGGATTCCCAGTTTGTCAACAAGTAATAAGAAAATTAAATGATAACACTGCTAGCATTTGCAATGTAGATGGTGTGTATTTCAAATTTCCCCAAGACAGCATTGAAAATGTAAAGTATAAAAATGAGTTGAGTGCTTTTGCAAAAATGTTTAAAGGAATTAACTACGAGAAAAATGCAAGACAATTTATTTCTGGATTTATAACAGATAAAACACCAGAATATGCAAAAGAATATATATTGTCAACAATGACAAGTAATCCAGAGTATGTTGGTTGTAGCTCAATGAATGATATGATTGATGAAAAATACTGGAAGGAAGATGTAATATATAATCAAGCACTTGCTATTTACGCTAAAACCTTTGAACTTCCTGTAGATAATAAGTCATATTTGGAATCACTATTTCATAACCTGACATATCATGAGATAAGAGATGTAAATCACTTTCTTATGATGGAAAAGCCAATTGAATTTAATAATCTTCTTGAAAGATTTATAGAACAAAAATAAATGACAGAATGAATTCTAAAGAGTTGAAAATAAGAAAGGAAAAAACTAAAGATTTCCGGGCAGTTTTTACACTAATCAGAGAAGCATTTAAAAATGAACAGTATAGTGACCATAAAGAACAGTTCTTGGTAGAGCGGTTAAGAAAATCAAGTGCTTTTATTCCAGAACTTTCAATAGTAGCAGTAAATGATAATAAAATAGTTGGGCATATTCTCTTAACCAAGTTGAAGATTATAAGTGATAAAAATGTATTCCATTCTTTAGCTCTAGCTCCAGTATCCGTTTCAACTGAATATCAAGGAAAGGGAGTTGGAGGAAAGCTAATAAACCAAGCACACAAAATGGCAAAAGAATTAGGGTATAAATCAATCGTTCTTCTTGGACACGAAAAATATTATCCCAGATTTGGTTACGAACAAGCTGCTAAGTATGGAATTAAATTACCTTTTGAAGTTCCAAAAGAGAATTGTATGGCAATTGAATTAGTTGAGAATGGACTAAATGGCGTGAATGGAATGGTTGAATATCCTAAAGAATTTAATGAATAGGAAAAAATACGACACCACAACACACGCTCACATAACATAGGCGGATAGGGGGTTTTCGAAGGTTTTATGCTTTTATGGGCAACGGCAAGGCAGCCATTTCAGAATAGTTATAGTTAAATTTAATCCTAAAATAGCTACCTTGCCTTTTTATAAAAATTGATACATAAATCAACTAAGGCGCCTACGTTACACAGCGCCATCCGTTGTGGGTAATGCAAAAAAACAGCACACTAGTATATTTATCGATACAACTATAATCAACACAAAGATGACAGACTATTTACAAATATTCAAATCAAGATTCGTTAACGACGAAATGTTCTTTGCCCAAGAAAAAATAGATAACAAATACGACACAGTATTTGCATATCTTAAAAAATTCAAAATGTCCTGGTTTGCGACACAGTTAAATACCTTTATCGCAATCAGTCAGATTGAAGGTGAAATAACAAAGGATACTCTTAAGGACTATTCGTCAAAAACATATAAGTATGCACTGAAAAATCATAAAGGTTGGCCACGTGGAATACAAGCTGGAGTTGGTTCAATTTCTGTTTTGATTGGAACTAGTGTCTCAAAGGAATCGATTGATTATTGTAAAAAGCTATCAAAAAAACATTGGTCTGCTTTTGAAATTCCGGTAATAGTTGATTTGAGCAAAATGCAAGTTATTAGATTTGACAAAAGGCCTGTATGGGGGACAATATATTTTCCATATCTAAAAGCGCTAATTGATAGCAAAATCGAATCTGTAATGAATGAAAGTAAATAATAAGCACATACCCACAACAATAGCTCATATATCATAGGGCGTTTAAGCTGTTACACGAGCTTCAGCAGTTTCTAGCAGCTCCGCCAAATCAGAGATTTGACAGAGTCTGAACTTTGAAATTACTCGTAAAATCTCTGATTTGGCTCTGTGACGGTTAAGAAGGAAAGTGATTTCTAATGCCCTACGATACATAGCTGAGCCGTTGTGAGTAATTAGAAAACAACATTATTGATTTAAAGTTAATCGTTTAAATCCCATTGCAGTATTGCCTGTTTCCCGTTTAAATATTTTTTGGAGATTGGTCGGTTCATCAAATCCAAACCTATAAGCAATTTCTTTTACGGATAAATTAGTACTGCTCAAATACCTTTTTATTTCTAATACTAAAAAATATGAGATAAATTCCTTGGCTGTTTTATTACTTATTGCTTTGCATACCTCATTTAGATGCTTATAGCTAATATTCATAGCTTCTGCATAAAACTTAGCATTTTTATTATTTATTAATCCTTTTTCTAATAAATTACCAAATTCTTTAAATTGCTCATAATATTTATGTTGCTCAAATGACGTACGCTTTTCACGAGAAATTCTTTCCGTTTTTAAAAGTAAAGCATTCAGAAAAGTTCCTATAATTTTCCCTTTCATTTCGTCCTGATCTATATTGTATTCAAAATTGATACGTTCAATTAATCCAAGAAGATCATTGTAGCTTCTATCATCTAAATTGAGCAATGGTTTGTTTATGTGATAATTAAATATATTTACGTGATTTTTAAGATGCGTATGATTTAAGTTTTTTTGAAGAAAGTTATCGGAGAATAAAACAACGATACCTTTCATTTTGGAATTCTTTTCAAATTTTTGAATTTGATTTTTAGCAATGAGTATGAAGGAACCTTTCTTTAAAAAATAATTTTCATAATCAATGTAATGCCATCCTTCTCCTTCTGTAATTAGCATCATGGTATAATACGAAAAGCGATGTATTTCGTAAATGGAGTTGTTCGTATCTTCAGTAGTGTGCATGCTTGCCAATGAACCTATGTAGAATTGAAATTCATCAAATTCACTACTAACACAATATAAATCTGGAATAGGATCGCTCATAAATGCAATATAAATTGATGATTCTTAATAAACAAAATCTGCATAAACTTATAGAAAATCTATAACACTGATAGAATAATTTTTATCAGTGTCATAGATTACTTTTTTGTTGAATTTATTATAAGAAGGCAGCATGAAATATTTCAATATAACATTCATTATTTTACTATGAAAGCCATCTTCTTGTCTAAAGCTAGTTGTCCCTCTTTCGGTTTTTTCTAAACTAAATTTGTGATGATCTTTTACTTTGTCAATCATGTTGCCTGACCATCCAAATCTCACAACTACTTCGTAATCAGTTGTTATTATTTCCTAAGCGATAAACATCATCAACTTATCGAACTCGTTTAGCAGTAATTCTCTCGGCGACAAACCAGTTTTCACCTTCGTCATCACTAAATTTCATGGACCATTCGAAACTATTTTTTGTGATATCGTAGAAGCGTATTTTTGCTTTAATTATTGTACCAGGAGATGGACTAACAATAGCATCGAAATATCCTTCTCCGTCAACAAAATTTCCACGAAAAGTTTGAGAATGCATATAACTAAGAGAAGATATAAACGTCATCTCCCATTGATTAGTTTTTGGACTGAATGTACGTAGAGTAGGGAAGAAAGATTCTTTTGTGCCATCCATATTAAACCAAGTAACAAGGTCAAAAATCATTCTGCCTTCATCTAAAAGTTGTGCTTCCCATTTGCCTTTATATTCACCTTTAACCGTTCCTTCGGGAAGGAAACGTTTACTCGTTGCAGTCCAGTTACCTATTAAAAAATCGAAATCTTCCATTTTAGCAGGGCGAGTAGCTAAGGTTATCTGTGGCGAATCTTGATCATCAGCAGGAACGGAAGAAACAGGCGCTATCGTAACTGATTTTTCTTTTTTAATAGTTACGATTTCTTTCTTATTCGCTGTTTTGCAGGATATAGATACTACAAGTAATAGTAAAGTTAAAATTGTGTTTCTCATGATATATGATCTGTTATTATATTATTTGTCAATTACGAATAAACAATTAGAAGTGCTATCAGCACTTCTAATCTTATTTAAAAATGGAATTTTCCATTAGTGTTTTGCCAATCTTCTGAGGCTTGTATTTCTTCTAAAATATCCCAATGTTCTACAATTTGGCCATTCTCAATTCTGAATAAATCGTAAAAGGATGTTGGTTTGTCTCCCATGCTTCCTTCTACTATGGCAAGAACAAAATTTCCTTCAGCAAAAATGCGGTGTACTTTATTAAATACAACATCAATGCCTTCAGTTTTAAGCTTTTCTATGGTGTTAAGAACTCCAGATACACCATTGTCGATTATAGAATTGTGCTGGATGTAGTTCTCGCCATTAATATGCTTTGCTATTTTATCGAACTCACCACTCAACATAACTTGCATGTATTCTGAAACTACAGCTTTATTTTTTTCTGTTAATGAAATATCTTTAATTATTACGGCACCATCAGTTTGACTATTTCCGTTAATAGACTCATTAATTTCCAGAGCAATATTGTCCCAATGTTCTGCAATTTTTCCGTTTTCGAATCGTACAATATCAAAAGTAATAATTGGCCCAGGGTAACCTTCAAGATTGGTATACTTGTTGTGCATTATCACGAATTCCTTATCCTCAAAAATACGGATGAATTCTATCTTGCAACCTGAGGGCTCATTGGTAAAATACATTTCATATGTATTTTTCCCATTCGGTAATGTATAATTATGACTTTTAATATTCTCATCTATAAAATTCAAAACATCTGAACTTCCAGTTTCGAATGATTTAATAAATGCTACTGCCTTTTCTTTTTGTGTTAATTCCATTTTTTTCTGTTTACAAGCGATTAAACCCATGATTAATACTAAACTAATTATTGCTGTTCTCATTTCGTCGTGAATTATATTTTCAACGACACAAAACTATCCCAGCTTGCTAGTTTTTAAAAGGTAATAATCTTCAATAATAGGGTAAATATGTAACCAAGGAGGTGTTTTCTTATCTTATAAACTAATTCTTGTTGAATGAAACAGGTAGTAAATAAAAATAGGATAATTGGGTTTAGATTAACTTAGAAGGAGCCGTTTTATTGTAAAAAACAACTACTCACAACAATAATTATAGACCATTTGGCAGATAGCAATTAAAAAGTAAATGTGTACATTTAATACAAATTATATTAGTTTCACAGGTTGGCTTTTCAAAATGCCAAACGCCCCATATTCTCAACGTAGACAAGTTTGAGAAACTATTGCTAATGAAATAAGGATAATTTGAAATTTAGCAATTGATAAAAATTATTGTAATTAGAACTCAATTTACAATTTTAATGATTCTTAATATGGGTGTTTTTATAAAAATGAATTTGTAATTAAAACAATGAGGGATATAAGTTATGTATGATTTTGTTATTGCTGCTTTGCCATGGATTGCTATGGGGATTACGATTGCGTTGGTTCTTGCAAATGAGAGTAACAAAAAGAGAGGAAAATATTATTCTAATAAAAGAACTGATAATATTGCTGATGAGGAAACAGCTAATGAAAATGGCGAAAAGAATTATATTACGTACGGGATGCTTTTTGGAATAGCTATTGGATTATCGTTAAGTGACAAATTTGGAACGATTACCTTAACTTATGGGATTTGTTTTGGAATGCTAATTGGAACATTTGGGGGAATCTTGTTTAAGAAGAAGTAAAATGACCTGATTGAATTTAATGGCGAGGATATAAAGTCAGCCTACAACAACTAAGCGTTCAACAAAAGCTAAATTGTCATGGGCGCGGATGAGCCATTTGATCTCGATAGTTATTGAGATAGTACAATTAATAAACACCAACAAGCTTTTATTAATAAGCCAATCTTAAAAATAAAAACGCCTTATTTGTGAGGTGTTTTTTTTTGCTTAATTAACTACAAAAAAATAAGTGTAGGTCCGATTTCTCTGGGCTTACACTTATTATATAGGAATGATTCTTTTGAATCATCTGGTCACTTGAACCACTTTGGTCACTATTTTCTGAAGGCATAATTGTACTCTTTTTTATCTGATACTAAACGAACTTTATAATCTCCTTTTGGCAATGCTTCTACATTGAATTTTTTAGAGAAAGTTGGTTCAGCAGAGTAAGTTCCTTCAAATACTTCATTACCCGATGCATCGCTAATTAAAATATCAAAATCATTGTTCTGGAATGACAAGTAAGTTACAAATAAAGCTTTGTCGTCAGTTCTGAAAAGAGTTTTCTCAGCAATTTCTTCAGCTGCTTCAGTAACCAATTTGTTGTTTACAACTTCAAATGATTTCTCAAGACTTTCTTCTTTTCCAGTTAAAATAATTTTGTAGCTACCATCTTCAAGGTAAGAGAAGTCGAATAATTTTTGAGCGGTTGTTGCTGCATCTACTTTTCTTGAGTAATACAAGTTTCCAGCTTCATCATAAATCTTCATTTTAAGATCAGCTTCTGAAGGATTAATGATTGACACAATTGAATAGTCGGTGTCTAAATAAGAGTTGATACGAATGTTACCTGTTGCAAAAGCAGAATTGGCTCCTAAGAATAAGACGACCCCTAATACGATTCTTTTTAAATTTTTCATTTCTTTAGTTTTTAGTGATTAAATATTTATTAAATCAGTCATCGTTTATTTGTGATTAACTGACATTGTAAATCTATGTAATAATCGTAGAAATGATCTAAATAATAATGCAGAAAATTGAAGAATTAACAAAAAAAATCACTTAAAACGGTTGCGGAAGCTCCCGAAATTGTTTGCGTTACATAGATTTAATAAAGAATTTTATCATTATTAAGCTTAATTTGACTTTTTAAGACTTATGATAACGTTTTCGAATTTTGCGAAAAATGGGCAAAACGTCATTTTTTGACTTGGCTCATGAAAAAAATGATCAGATTTTTGGATTAGGGTGGGTGTAAATATGATCTATTAAGACTATTTTTGACATGATTTTTAATTCACACCCTATTTTTTTTAGTAATAACAAGGTAAAAACACACTATTATATATGAATTATCAAAATTTGATTGATTTTTCCATTTACCCACCAGATTTGAATCGATTTGAGAATGCTTGGAAGGGACTTGAAGAATATGTAGAAAGAAAAGAATTGGATGGCGTAGAACTTTTGATTGGTTATGATCGTCCTTCTAATGATATTCCAAAAGAGATTGTGAAAAGTGTGCATTTACCATTTTGGGTCACTTGGTTAGATGTTTGGAGAAAGGGAGAAGATGGGGCAAAAGCTTATTTCCCAAAAACATCTGCAGAAGATTTAAAGTATCGTTGTGGTGGAAGCAATAAAATAGATATGATTGCCTCACAAAAACAATTGTGGGAATATGCTGCCCTTTTGAATCCTCAACATGCGGTTTTGCATGCTGCTCATGTTGAATTAGAGCATGCTTTTACTCGCGATTTTACTTATAAAAGTGCCGAAGTGTTGGCAAGTTTTGCTGATATGCTGAATAAAACAGCACAGGAATTTTCTGATGGAGAGCCGCCTGTTACTTTAGCAATTGAGAATTTGTGGTGGCCTGGTCTTGATTTTTTATTTCCGGCTGAAGTGGATGACTTTGCTGCTAGATTGGAATTTTCCAATTGGAATTTCTTGCTGGATACAGGTCATCTGATGAATACCAATATTGCTCTGCGCTGTGAAGATGAAGCGATTGATTTTGTTCTTGATCGTGTATCTCGTCTTTCGAAGGATGTGCAAGAGAAAATAAAGAGTTTGCATTTAAACTGTAGTTTATCTGGCGAATATCAACTGAAACAGGTACAAGAAGGATTGCCTTTCAATTGGTCAGAACTTAATTTTTCAGATAAATATTCAAGTGCTCGTAATCATGTTTTACAAATTGACCAGCATTTGCCTTTTCAATCATCGAGGGTGAAAGAGATTCTTGCAGAGCTTAATCCAGAGATTGTGATTCATGAATTTATTACAAAGAGTATGGATGAATTTTCGGAAAAGTTAGCTACTCAAATGAATGCATTGGGCTAGGAATATCTGCGGGCTTTGTTTTAATTTCTTTTTTCTCCAAAATAATCCATAGATTTGCAGCAATTAGGTTTCCAAGTTTTTGGGAATTAAAAGGGAATCCGGTGTGATACCGGAGCTGTCCCCGCAGCTGTAAGCCCTCAATGAATAATTCATTGATAAGTTCTGACAGATTAGCCACTAAGTGAATGTAGTTTCACATGGGAAGGCGTCAGGATGGGTAAGCCAGAAGACCTGCCTAAGGAAAAAAATGTTTCGTAACTTCGGGGAACTGAGTAACGAAGGTATGATTCTCGCAATTGTATTTTCTTGAGTTCGATCCCCACAATTATTGTGGAAGAAAATGAGTGTAGTAAACAAAAGCCCTTGGGCAATTCTCCTGTTTGTACTTTTAAGCAGCGCATCTTGTCAATTTACAAGTCAAAAAAAGATCGCTGCCAACGATGCTAATACTAAAATAGATTTAGCCTTTTACCATCCTACTATTATTAAGCATGCCAAAGGTTTTGAAATAAAAATCTTGGATAATGGTTTAAAAGAACTTACCGTTTGGGATCCTTGGAACAAAGGGAAAGTATTTCAAAAGTACTATTTAAAGAATCGTGGTGAAGAACTGAAAGATACAGTTCCAAGTGATGGTTTATTGGTTGAAGTGCCAATAAGAAGCATTGCTGCACTATCGAGTACCCAAATTGGGATCCTAAAATTTTTAAATGTTCAAGATAAAATTGTAGCGGTATCTCTTAAGGATCGTATTTATGATGAGGACTTGAATAAAAAGGCGCAAAATGGCGAAATACAAGCTGTTGGTCATTCCGAGACGTTAAACTTTGAGAAGATTGTAGAGATTGATCCAGAATTGGTAATGGTTGCTGGTTTTATGAAAATCTCCGAAAGGGAAACCAAATTAATGCAAGCGGGTTTACCTGTTGCCTATAATATCGAATGGATGGAATCTTCACCATTAGCAAGAGCTGAATGGGCAAAATTCATTGCAACTTTTTTTAATAAAGAAGCAGAAGCTGAAAAGCATTTTAAGGAAGTTGAAGATCGCTATAATGGGCTTAAAAAGTTGGTTTACGAAGTAGAAAATAAGCCATCCATATTGTCTGGGTACAATTTTAAGGGAACTTGGTATATGCCAGGAGGCCAATCGTACTTAGGGCAATTTTTACGTGATGGGAAAGCAGATTATTATTGGTTCTCAGATAGCACAAGTGGTAGTATTCCTTTAAGTTTCGAAGTGGTATTCGATAAGCAAGGTGAAGCAGATATTTGGTTTGGTCCGGGACAATGCAAAACATTGGAGGATTTGAAAAACTTAGATGATCGTTATACCTTATTTAAGCCATATAAAACTGGAAATGTTTTTTGTTATACGAAAAGAATGAACAGCCGTGGTGCCAATGATTGGTTTGAATCTGGTGTAATGCAACCCGATGTTGTTTTTAAAGATGCAATTAAAATATTACATCCTGAATTGTTACCAGATTATGAATTGTATTATTATCAGCAATTAAAATAAGATATGATATTGAAGAAAGGTGGAAGTTGGTTATCGCTCCTATTTGGGATTTTATTTCTGATTATTATTGGGGTTTTTCTTCTCGATTTGATTTTTGGAAGTGTAAACATTCCTTTTGAGAAAGTATTTGCAATTCTTTCGGGAGGAGATGTGAAAAACTCATGGAATTATATTGTTCTTAATTTCCGTTTACCAAAAGCAATCACGGCAATTATTGTTGGTGCAGGACTTTCTGTAACCGGGCTTATGATGCAGACTTTATTTCGCAATCCTTTGGCTGGTCCATATGTTTTGGGAATTAGTTCTGGTGCAAGTTTAGGCGTTGCTTTAATGGTTATGGCATCGGCAATTGCTCCTGTTTTATTTGGAGCTATTTCTGCATTTTTGGGAAGTTGGGCCTTAGTTGTATCAGCAGTTGTAGGAGCATCTCTTGTGTTTATGCTTGTGGCTTTGGCTTCTATTCGTATTTCCGACAGTGTTTCTTTACTGATTATTGGAATCATGTTTGGAAGTATAACGGGTGCTGTAGTAAATATTCTCCAATACTTTAGTGATCCGGAGCAAATTCAAAGTTTCATAGTTTGGACATTTGGAAGTTTGGCAGGTGTTACCTGGAACGAAATGCAGGTTATGGCCCCAATTGTTTTTTGCGGTTTAATTATAGCATTCTTTCTGATTAAGCCTTTGGATGCCTTGTTGCTAGGGGAGAATTATGCTCGCGGCGTTGGAATATCAGTTAATAAAACACGAATTGCAGTTATCATTAGTACGGCATTAATTGCAGGAACCTTAACGGCATTTACAGGACCTATAGCATTCGTTGGTGTTGCGGTACCGCATATCGCACGTTCTATTTTTAGGACAGCAAGCCATAAAGTATTAATGCCAGCAGTCGTTTTAATAGGTGCGGCTATCATGTTGGTTTGCGATATCATTTCACAAATACCGGGCAATCAAAATACCTTACCAATTAATTCAGTAACCGCTTTGTTTGGAGGACCAGTGGTGATTTGGGTAATCATGAGAAGTAGAAATGTAAAGGCATCTTTTGCTGGATAATTGAGCGTATGAAAGCAGAAAAAAAAGAAATTCAAGATATATTGGTAACACAAGATCTTTCCATTGGTTACAAGCAAGGAAAGAAGGAAAGTTTGTGTTTACTTTCTGATGTAAATCTAACCATCAGAAGGGGTGAAATGGTATGCCTTTTAGGACCAAATGGAGCAGGGAAATCTACTTTAATGAGAACCATTGCTGGTATTCAACCTCCATTGGCTGGATGTACTTTAGTAGAAGGGATTCCTATTAAGGATCGAAATTATAAAGAGATTGCTCAATTGTTAAGCATCGTTCTTACCGAGAGAATTAATGTTGGGAATCTGACCGTTTACCACATAGTATCTTTAGGGCGTCATCCTTATACTTCATGGATGGGGAAATTATCTAATGAGGACAACGAGAAGATTAAGTGGGCCTTGGAACAAGTAGGCTTGTTGCATTATGCTAATAACTTCATTAATGAATTAAGCGATGGTGAGCGACAAAGGGTAATGATTGCAAAAGCTTTGGCTCAAGACACACCACTAATCATGTTGGATGAACCAACTGCGCATTTAGATTTACCAAATAGAGTAGAGATTATGCGTTTATTGCATCGACTGGCTCGGGAAACTAATAAAGCCATTCTTTTATCTACACATGAATTAGATTTAGCACTTCAAGCCGCCGATTTAATTTGGTTGATGTCACGTAATGAACCCGTTAAGGTTGGAGCTCCTGAAGATTTAGTCCTGAATGGAAGCATTGAAGGAACATTTCATAACAAATCCTTTAATTTCGATCGCAAAACGGGAAACTTCATCATGAATTATCAGAAAAAGCAATCTATACAGCTTTTGGGTAATGATGTAATGGGCTTTTGGACACAAAGAGCTTTGTCTCGTGAAGGTTATCAGGTTAGCTGTGAGCAAGTAGGAGATTGTTGTGTTAACCTATTGGAGGACACAATGGAATGGGAAGTAAAGCAAAATGGAAGTACTATAAAATGCGTGAGCATTCAGGAATTACTTTTTTATTTAAGAAATAGTTTGTCGAAAGAAAAATAGACAATTTCCAAATGGTATTTTATTTGGTGAAAAGGAGACATTTCAATTTTGGAATGTCTCTTTTTCATTTAGCTAACTGTATTGTGTCTTGATTTGGATTATGTTTTAAAATAGATACTAAAGAAGAGATTAATTAATCTGATTTTATATACATTTGCACCGCATTTGGCTCCCAATACTCTTCTTCGAAGAGTGGGATGAAAAGGGAATTCGGTGAGAATCCGAGACTATACCCGTAGCTGTAAGTTCTAAAACAGCTTTTTGAATTACTCCTTGCCACTGTTTCGTTTTATCGGAATGGGAAGGCCTCAAAAAGTAGAACAAGTCAGAAGACCTGCCTTTGCAATCAATACAAGTCATTGCTTTCGGGAAAAAGAGCAAGTGAACGAAAACTTTATCAATATCGATAATAGGGATTGCTTTGTCATAACTGGTCCTCTATGTCATGTTCTAAATTTTCTTTTCGCTCCCTGTCTGCATTGCATTAGTTAAACTTATTTTCATTTAATCTTAAAGACATGAAAAGAACATTTTTAACGGCTTTTGCATTGCTATCACTATTAAATTCTGCAGTAAAAGCTGATGAAGTTCCAAACCCAACAGATGATAAAGGGGTTGTGAAACATCTAAACCTATCAGAAGTGAAGATAAACGCTTCACGTGTGAACTCGAAAATCAAGGATCTGCCTCAAAAGGTTGAGGTTATTACCAAAAGAATGATCGAAGCATCTCCTGCTAGTGATGTTGCAGGTTTGTTGAAAAATGCTGTGGCAATTGATATACTGCAATATCCTGGTGTATCGGCTGTTGTTAGTATGCGCGGTTTTACACCATCTCCATCGGTAAAGTATACTAGTATTTTAGTGAACGGAAAACCTGCAGGAACTGAAAATATTGCTAGTATCGATCTTGCAAATGTTGAGCGGGTTGAAGTTTTGAGAGGGCCTTTTTCAGCTCAGTATGGTTCTGATGCAATGGCTGGTGTGATTAATATCGTGACCAAAAACAGCACGGGCGAATTATCTGGCAAAGTTACTTTTGAGTATGGTAGTTTTGCAAGTTCGAAAGCAAATTTCAATATCGGTGGTTCACTATCCGATGCATTGGATTTTGATCTAAGTTACGCTATACAAAGTCAGGATAAGGATTACAAAACTGGAGATCGTAACCTTTATGATGAGGAGTATGCAAAATCGATTTTGGATCCATCTACTTATGGCGGAAGAATGGAAAATACTCAGTTTCAGACATCAAATTTTGATGCTCGTGTGGGGGTTAAACTAGCCGAAAATTGGAAACTTAATCTAAATGGAGGCTATTATGCTGGGAACGGTATTGAAACACCTGGTAATTTCTGGCATACAGAAGGTATGGATTCAAAAGATATTGAACGGTATACCGCTGGATTTGATGTTTTGGGAAGTATTGGGAATCATAAAATTACCTTTTCTCCATTTTATTCAGATGAAGACAACAAAACGGTAGATGTTGGTTCGGATGGTTATGGCGATTTTGAGAGTGATTACAAAAATTATGGATTTCAGTTATATGATACCTATGCCTTTGATGTGCATTCTGTTGCCTTGGGGATTGATAATAAAACTCAGAAATATGAAAGTTCTAATTTCGATACTGCAGGTGTATTAGAAGCTCCTTATCAACCAGATTACAATAATATTGCTACTGGAATTTTCGGACAAACTCATTTTAAATTTTTGAATGAAAAACTTGATTTGTCAGTAGGTGCAAGGGGAGATATGATAAAATTTGAACTGGAAGCAGACAAATTGTTGGCGAACGATAAAAGCTCTGAAGATTATTGGGTTTTTACTAAAAACATTGGTGTGAAGTATCAGTTGACTAAAGATCTGTCAGTACATTCTAGTTGGGGAGATGCTTTTTTAGCTCCTAAGGCATATCAGGTAGCTGGTTTCTATCAAAGAGGTACAGTAAAAACAATTGGAAATGCAGATTTGAACCCGGAAAAATCAAATACTGTTGATGTGGGATTTGCTTTTAAAAATTTCAAAAAAGGAATTAATTTTGATTTGACTTATTTCAACACCTACCATAAAGATAAGATTGTGAGAAGCAGTTTGCAGAATGGTGATATAACCTACATCAATGCAATGAAGTCTGAAATGGATGGTTTAGAGATCGTAGCATCGTATGATTTTGGGGCTGTGCAAGACTACGATTATTCTTTGCGTGTATATTTGAATTACACTCATCTTTTTGATGCTGATGTAACTTATAAAGATGCTACAGGTCTTACTCAAACAGGAGAAATGCGATATGTGCGTGACAATACTGCAACATTTGGAGTTGAATTCGATAATTTGAAAGGTTTTTCAACCCGTTTAAGTGGTCGCTATATTGGACATCGATACGAGAACAATTACATGTATGTAGCTGATTATTCAAATTGGCCAACGGTAAGTAAAGCGCCAATTGTTTACAATGCAAAGGAAGTTAGACCAGATGTACTTAATAAAGCTTTGTTACGCCATCCTGTATCTTATGTGTTTGATTTTTCTGCAAGTTATTCATTTAATGAAAAATACACATTAGGATTGACGCTAGCCAACTTATTAGATGAGAATTATACTGAAAAGGATGGTTATAATATGCCAGGAAGAGCTATTACTGCCAAATTTAGTTATCGATTTTAAAAAGAATTTTATTCAGTTAAAAGGGGATGTTCCAATTATGGGATGTCCCTTTTTTTTATGATTTATAGTTTGTTGTGTGTTGATATACAGTGTGTTTTAAAATAGGTTTTAAATAAGAGATTAGTAAGTCTCATTTTGATTTTTTTTATCTATATTTGCAAAATAATTGGTTCTCGTGAATCTGATTTTTGTCAGATAGAGATGAAAAGGGAATCCGGTGAAAGTCCGGAGCTGTTCCCGTAGCTGTAAGCTCAGAAGAAAGCTTTTTCACCACAATGCCACTGTTTGATATAATCGAATGGGAAGGCGGAAAAAGTTGAGTAAGTCAGAAGACCTGCCAATGCTAACTTGATTTTCAAAACATTCGGAGAAGGTGTTTGGAAGACGATCGAAGATTTTATTTCTATTGTTCTATCCTTGTATTTTCTTCTTTATCAAATATTAGATGAAGTTGAAGTTTTTATTTGTGTTGTTAGGAAGCTTTATAAGCTTGTGTAGTTTTGGGCAAAAGCTTGGTGTGGATACGATTCAGATTGAATCCATTGATATTGTTGCGCCTAAATTAAATCACTTTTCGACTACAGAGAAAAAAGTGCTAATTGATTCTACTTTAATAAAAAGGTATAGTGGGAAGGACTTATCTGGTCTTCTTCAAAAAACATCTTTAGTAAATATCTCATCAAATGGTGCGTATGGAGCACTCGCTACCGTTGGAATGCGAGGAGCATCAGGTACACATACTTCTGTTAATTGGAATGGAATTCCTGTTAATTCTTTAACAACAGGATCTGCTGATGTATCTTTAATAAACGCTGGTTCTTTTGATCAGGTTCAAGTGGTGTACGGAGCTGTTGGTTCTTTGTATGGTTCCGGAACTTTAGGAGGAGCTATTGAGTTGTCTAATCATCCCGATTGGAAGAAGAAATCTTCATTAGGATTGATGTCGGAAGTAGGTAGCTACTCAAATACAAAAACAAAAATCTTTGGGAAATATTCCGATAAGTGGATTTCTTATTCGGGACAAGCATTTTTTCAATATGGAAAGAATGATTTTTCATACACTGATTTTCATGATTTTGGATCGCCAACCGAGCGACTAAATAATAATGAAAACAGGGCATATGGGACAATTCAAGACCTACATCTAAAAATCAAAGAAAATTATATTGATTTAGGTGTATGGTATCAGGTTAAAGAAAAGAATATTGGCGGTTTAATGGGAATTGGAGCTCCTATTAGCTTTCAAAAACAAAGAGATTCGTCGTTTAAAGCTTACGTTGGCTGGAAAAAATTGATTGGTAAATTTCGTATGGAAGCGAAATCTGCATATTTATCAGATTATTTGAAGTATACCGATAGGGGAAGTGCTACGAATACAGGATATAAAATATTTTCAGAAATAGAATCGAAGCGCTGGCTAAATGATGTCAACTTTAGATATTATTTCTCCGATAATTGGAGTGTTGATGTTAATGGAAAGTACAATTGGTTAAAAGGAATTACAAATAATTACCAAGGTAATATTCATGAAAATGAATCGCGTTTATCTTTAGCTGCCAAATATACACCCTTAATCGGAACATTTATATTCACCTATGGAAAGGAATGGAATTCGGAGGTTAACCCACCCGAAATGTATTCTTTTAGTTCGTTGATTCATCTTTTTCCTAATATTATTGATATTAGAGCTAAGGCATCGACTCACTATAGAAGACCAACATTTAATGAACGTTACTGGAATAATTCTGGAAATGTGGATTTAAAATCAGAGAATGGATGGAATTACGAATTAGGTTTGATAATGCTTCAACGGAAGGCATTGTATGGTGATATTACCATTGATGTAAATGCGTATAAGGCTCTTAATGATGATTTAATTGCATGGCAACCCGTATCAGGAACGCTTTGGAAACCGATCAATATTGGTAAAACAGTACTTCAAGGTGTTGATATTGAGGCAACTCATCTTATGAAGGTCAAGAGTAATAGTCTACGAACTTCATTAAAATATGCCTATAACGATGCGTACAATAATGATAAGGAAAGTGTTGAGTATAAGGAAACGCTAGCCTATCGTCCGCATCATATCGTCAAATTTTCTTCTGATTATTTATTTGGTAAATGGGATGTTGGCGTGTTGGGGACTTTACGTTCAAATACCAATACTTGGGAAGGTGATCAGGTAGACGGAAATTTATTGGTAGATATTAACGGAGGGTATCGTTTCAATACCAAATTTGCAAATATTAAACTAACTGGTCGAGTAGAAAACCTGTTGGATGAATCATATGAAATTGTTAGGTTTTACCCTATGCCTGGCAGAGCTTATTATTTTGGGGTGAATGTAATTTTTTAATTAATTAGCTATGAAAAAGGTTTTGAATCTTGCATTAGGATTGTTAGTTGCAAGTGTGTTGTTTGTATCATGTTCTAGTGATGATAATGAAATTCCTCAATTAAAAGGAAATTTTGTATTAAATGAAGGAAGCACAAACGGGTCAATTAGTTTAATTGATAAAGATGATAATGTTACTTTAAATTATTTTGCATCAGTTAATAGTATCGCATTAGGTCAGTATCCTCAATCTCTGGCGATGAATGATGAATATGCATTTATTGTTGTAACTACAGGAAGTGGAGCTGGTTATGTTGAAGTTGTTACAGCTGTGGATTTTAAGCATTATGCAACAATTGAAGGCTTTTCATATCCTCGTGAAATTGCTTTTGCAGATGGTAAAGCATATGTGTCGAATGGAAATGGGGTTACAGGAACTTATCCAAATCAAGTAAAGCAAAATAATGAAGTTTTTGTTATTGATTTAAATACAATGACAAAAACAAAAGAAATTACTGTTGGTGCGGGACCCGAAAAAATGATTGTTTCAGGAAATAAATTATATGTAGCAAACAGTGGTGGATGGTCTAATGACGATAATACAGTTTCTGTAATAGATCTTGATACCGATGAAGTTGTAAAAACAATTACCGTTAAGTCATGTCCTAAAGATATGGTAAAAGATACCAATGGGGATCTTTGGGTTTATTGTTCTGGTGTACCTGATTATAGCAACTATCCAAATGTTAGTTATACAAATGCTGGTATTTCAAAAATTGATGGTGATACACAAGATGTGAACTCATTTGTTTTGACAAATTTAAGTACTAGTGGCATTAAAAATATTGCGATAAGCAAGGACAAAAAGACAGTTTACTTTATGTCTGATGCCGTGTATGCAATGAATATTACTGATACAGCTTTACCAACAACAAAATTTGTTGATGCTACTTTCTACGGAATGGATGTAAATCCTAAAAATGGAAACCTTTGGTTATGTGAAGGGACAAATCCTGGAAAAGTACTTGTTTACTCTTCTAATGGTGAGAAATTAAAAGAATTTACAGTTGGAGCTATACCAAATTCAACAATGTTTAGCTACTAATTCAGTAGTTGTAAAATAAATTTAAGCGTCATTTCTTTCTAAGAAATGACGCTTTTTTTATGCTCAATATTTTCTGTCGTTATCTTAGATAAAATTATTAAGTTTATGGTTCCAAAAGCCAAAGTGAAATAAATTCTAATTATCTATTTTATGAGAACTTCTATTTCGTTCTTGATACTGTTTAGTATGCAAGTTATGAATACTTCTACCGCAATTGCTCAAGCTAATAAATCTGTAAGTATAATACCAAAACCAGCAAGAATTGTTGAGGCAACTGGTAGCTTATCGCTAAAGGAGGATGTGAAGATATTCTTTTCTGAAGGAGTTGATGATAAGGAAATTCTGCTTTCTTATTTGTCTGATCAGTTAAATGAGTTAACTGGTGTTAGAATTCCTAAAAAAGGAAGCAGAAAACTGCCTGCATCGAATAAAATTATTTTTAAAAAGGTTAATGACCACAATTGGGGAGAAGAAGAGTATTCTTTAATAGTTGATGCTACAGGAGTTTTGATTGAGGCTAAATCTGGAAAAGGATTTTTTTACGGAATACAATCTCTTTTGCAAATAATTCCTATAAATGCTGGTATAAAAATTCCGTATGTAAAGATATTAGATGAGCCAAGATATAAGTATCGAGGTATGCATTTGGATGTTTGCCGACATTTCTTTTCGGTCGATTTTATTAAGAAGTATATCGATTTAATGGCAATGTATAAGATGAATACTTTTCATTGGCATTTAACCGAAGATCAGGGTTGGAGAATCGAGATTAAAAAATATCCTAAACTAACCGATATTGGTGCATGGCGAATTGAAAAGGATGGAACAAGGTATGGTGGTTTCTATACGCAAGATCAAATAAAAGAGATTGTAAAATATGCGTCAGATCGATTCATAACTGTTATTCCAGAGATAGAATTGCCAGGACATTCTGTTGCTGCTCTCTCTGCTTATCCGCATTTAGCTTGTGTTGATGGACCCTTTAATGTGGAAAATGAATGGGGTGTATTTAAAGATGTTTATTGCGCAGGAAAAGAGGGAACATTCTCATTTTTAGAAGATGTACTGTTAGAAGTTATTGATTTATTTCCATCAAAGTACATTCATATTGGTGGTGATGAGTGTCCTAAAACAAATTGGGAATCTTGTGATTTGTGTCAAAAGCGAATGAAAGAAGAAGGCTTAAAAAATGAGCATGAATTGCAATCCTATTTTATTCAGCGAATTGAGAAGTTTTTACTCAGCAAGAATCGTAAGATTATTGGTTGGGATGAGATATTAGAAGGCGGCTTGGCTCCTGAAGCAACAGTTATGTCATGGCGAGGAACAGAAGGCGGTATTGAGGCTGCCAAACAGCATCATGATGTAATTATGACACCTGGATCACATTGTTATTTCGATCATTATCAGGATGATAATTATATTGAGCCTACTGCTATTGGGGGTTTCTCTCCACTACAAAAAGTATATGAATTTGAACCAACGCCTTCAGAATTGAATGAAGATGAGGCAAAATACATATTGGGAGCACAAGCAAATGTTTGGACTGAATATATGCATACATCAGATCGGGTAGAGTACATGATTGCTCCTCGAATTTGTGCTTTGGCAGAAGTTGTATGGTCGGGAAAGGATCAACGAAATTGGAATGATTTTCAAACAAGAATGGGGCATCATTATGAATTGTTACATCAAAAGGACATCAATTCATTTATACAAGCACCGCACGGAGGAGTTAATAAAAATTTCTTTTTCGATCAGATGAAGTTGCCTTTTGAGGTAAAGTTAGAGGATGCCAAAATTCGATATTCTTTGGATGGAACGGATCCTGATGATAATTCTACAATTTACACCAAGCCAGTTGTGTTGAAAAATACAAGTACGATAAAACTACAGACGGTTCATAAATCTGGCTTAACAAGTAAAATTAGAAGTCTGGAGTGCATTAAAATCTCACCATTAGTGTCAGATACAAGCTCAGGACTTGCTACAGGATTAAAGTACAAGATCATTAAGGGGAAATTCAATAATATTGCTGAAATAACGAATGATGAAGTAATGGAGTGTGGAGTTCTCGATAAAATTAAGTTTCCTAAAGATATCGAAGAGGAATTCTATGCTATGGAAATTACTGGATTTATAAAGGTTGATAAAAAAGCAACTTATACCTTTTTTAATTACGCAATAGATCCAACTCAAATTTCTATTGGAAATCAGCTTATCGTAAGTCATGAAGGTCTTAATTCAAGACATGAACGCAGAGGTAGAATACATATGGATGAGGGAATATATCCTATAAAAATTGTGATGATCAAAAATACGCCTTACGCCAATCAACAAGTATCTTGGTGTTCTAATTACTTCGATCAAATACCAATTAAATCAGAAAACCTATTTCATTAAAAAATATTGATCTCCCATTTTCATAATGGGAGATTTTTGTTTGTTTAAAGCTTACTTAAAATGTGTTTTGAGTAATTCTCTGATTTTATGTATCTTGTATATAGATACAGATAAATATGAAAAAAGGAAATACAAATTTAAGTGGGTACTATAGGGAAAAGTTTGATTCTTTTTTAATTTACCTGTCTGTGCTTAAGGATTTAAAGCAAGATGATGTTCATCGATTTAGAGTGTCGGTTAAAAATATCAAAAGCCTTCTTTTATTGGTTGAAGAGATGGATTCGAATACTGAAGAAGGCCTTCAAATGCAGAAACAACTTAATAAACTTTTTAAGTATGCAGGTAGTTTAAGAACCGTTCAAATTAGTACTGATTTGTTAAAGGAGAGTTCTTTTGAGATTGACCCAGAGATTTTTCAGTATCTGGAGACTCAAAAAGAGAATGCAATTCAAAAATTAGTAAAGCAAATTCATCAATTCAATATCCCAAAGTTTAAGAAACGAGCTATGCAAATTTGTATAGCCATTGATCAGATGGATTTCTCCACAATCAAAGATTTAACTGATAGAATAATTCATGATGAATTAGAAATTGTACGTAAATTATTTAATTCTTCTCATGGAGAAGATTATCATCATGAAATTAGAAAATTACTAAAAATAGTCAAGGGCTTGCATCATCTGATATTATCAAATGGCGAAGATGAAGACAGGCAAATTGCCGTTGAAATTGTAAACCAAACAGAAAGTTCTTTAGGTCATTGGCATGATTATAAGGTGTTAGATGATTATCTTACTTGCATGGAGTCAGAGTTTTCACGAACTGACATTAAACGTTTGATTAAGAGTATTAAAAATAGGAATACCAAAATTAAATTAGAACTGAAAAATAAATCTGATAAACTGCTTCGAGAAAACTTTAGATCAATTAATAATTAATTTTTACGCTTAAAAATATTTTTAATTTTTTGATAAATAGATTTCTTCTCTTTTTTACGTTTTTCCTTTCTTTCTTTGCGTTTCATTAATTTGTCACGATCAGTGGCCTCTACTCCAAATATCTTATCAAAAATATTTGTGTTTTCAGGAAGGTAGTGAGGGATTTCTAATTGAGCTAAAATATCACTATCTGGCTCTACAATGCGGGCATTTGTGTAATGTCTAAAATTTCTATTTTTGCTCAGTTTATGAAGGAATTTTCCATAAATTGGTAATGCCATGCTTGCACCTTGTCCTAAACTTAGAGAGTTAAAGTGTACTCTCATATCTTCTGCGCCCACCCAAGCTCCAGCTACTAAATTTGAGTTGTAACCAACATACCAACCATCTGCTTGAACTTGTGTTGTTCCTGTTTTTCCAGCCAAGTCTCCTTGTAGTCCATAAATAGAACGTAATGTTTTACCTGTTCCATCATTTACAACAGCTTGTAGCATATGGTTTAAAATATCTGCATTTTGAGGAGAAAGTACATATCTGTCTTCCTCTCGTTTAGATTTAAGATCAACAATTAGTTTTCCTTTATTATCCTCAATTTTTGAAATGTAATATGGATCGCTATGAACTCCTCTATTAGCAAGGGTAGCATAGACTTGTATCATCTCAAATAAAGAAATGTTAGCCGTTCCTAAGGCCAATGATGGTACTTTTGGAAGATTACTTTCAATTCCCATTTCTTCAGCCAAAACAATTGTGTTTCGAATACCTGTCTCAAGCAGAACATCTACTGCAATTGTATTCACCGACTCAGCTAAAGCTCCTTCCATACTGTAACTGCCTTCGTACAAATTATCTGCATTTCGAGGCGACCAATCATCATATTCTTTGTATACTTTTCGTTCATTCTTTAAATATTCAAAAGGCGATATTCCTTCATCAATAGCGGCTGCATAAACAATTGGTTTAAATATCGAACCAACTTGTCGTTTTGCCTTTACATGATCATATTTAAAGTGATCAAAACTAACACCACCAACCCAGGCTTTTATTTTCCCACTTCTAGGTTCCATCGCTAAAAATCCAGTGTTTAAGATTTGAGCATAATGTTTAAGTGAGTCTAGTGGAGAAATTTTAACTTCTTTATCGCCCTGCCATGTGAATATTTTCATATTCACTTTTGTATTAAAAACCTTATCGATTTCTTTCGCTGATTTTCCTTTGCTAATAAGTCGTTTGTAACGAATTGATCGTTTTTTTGCATCCTCTATTACGCCATTATCATTACCCCAAGGAGCTTTCTTCCCCCAATGCTGTTTAAATAGCGATTGCAGAGATTTCATGTGTTCAGCAACCGCTTCTTCTGCATTTCTCTGCATTCTTGCATCAAGAGTTGTAATAATGTTTAAGCCATCTCGGTAGATGTCATAAAAAGTCCCGTCTTCTTTAGGATAGTCTTTTAATATTTTGTTGGTCTCGATTCTAATTCTTTCACGAAGATAAGAGGCCAAGCCTTTGTTCGTAGACTGTTTTTGATATTGAATTTTTAAAGGTCGTGCTTGAAGTTCTTTTAATCTATTTTGAGATATAAATTCATATTTAGCCATCTGACTCAATACAGTATTCCTTCTTCTCTTAGATCTTTCTGGATGAAGCCTAGGATTGTAAGACGTAGGTGCTTTAAGCATTCCGATTAAGGTGGCACATTCATGAATTTGCAATTGATGTGCAGGCTTACTAAAGAATTGACGAGAGGCACTTTCAATTCCAAAAACATTTTCCCCAAATGAAACCGTATTTAGGTACAATTGCAAAATCTCTTTTTTGGAATATATTTTTTCTAGTCGGGAAGCAGTTATCGCTTCTTTTAATTTATTAACGGGCATGCTAAAAGGCCCAAAGTTTCTTCTCGGATATAGGTTTTTTGATAATTGTTGACTCAGGGTACTTCCGCCACCAGCACTTTTATTGCGCATGATCAACGATTTTACTAAAACTCGTAACAAGCTTCTTTGATCTACCCCTTGATGTTCGTAAAAACGTGCATCTTCCGTAGCTATCAGCGCATTTATTGCATCAGGAGTGATATCTTTAAAATTGACATTGGTTCTGTTCTCAGCATATACACGACCTAGAATTACGCCATCTCCGGAGTAAATTTCAGATGCGTTTGCATTTTTAATACTTTTTAAAGTATAATAATCTGGCAATTTTCCCCATGCTCCAATGTAAACGCTTCCAAATAATAGTGCAATAAAAAATGAGGCGACAAGAAATCCAAGGACTGCGAAGCGTATCAAATAGTTCGTGAATGAACGTTTAGTAGAGCCTTTCTTTTTGCTGATTTTTTTCTTTTTGGAGCTTGTTTTTCTTTTGCTCGTAATAGTCTTTGCCATGCTTATACAGTCTTCGAATTTAAGTAATAACGAAAAGTTGCCTCAAAGATTATAAAAATCATGAACTCTATTGAGAAATTTAACATTAAATTTAATCAATAGTGTGTCTTTTTTTCGTAATTTAATGTAACGGTATAAAATTAGATGCGTACAGCTGTATTGACCAGTGTTAATGATTTTGATGTAAACAATAGTAAAATGGAGATGTAATGAGCTTCTCTGTTTGATTATACTTAAAAGGAGAAGGAGAATGAAAGTAGATAGAGTTATCATAAAATCAAAACGAGATTTTGTAAACTTAGAACGGATTCAAATAAAACCAAACCTGCTTTTTATTTTCGGAGATAGGGAATTGTTATGTGATCAGAATTTTCAAGAAATACTTGATCGAAATTTTTCAGATGTTATCAAATTTGGTTGTTCTAGTGCTGGTGAAATAATGGGCTTGGAAGTGCATGAGAGATCCATTACAATTACGGCCGTTGAATTTGAATTGACAGAGATAAAAATAGAGGATGTATTGTTAACGAACTACAAGAATAGTGTAGAGTGTGGTGAAGTCCTTTGTGAAAAGTTTAAAAAGGATGGTCTGAAACATATTATGGTTCTAAGTGATGGTGTTAATGTGAATGGTGCTTGTTTAGTTGAAGGAATACAAAATAAATTGCCAAATGGAATTGCTGTAACAGGTGGTTTAGCAGGTGATGGTGTTGATTTCAATAAAACATTTGTATACGATAAATTGGGTAAACCAATAGAAAACTGTGTTAGTGCAATTGGCTTTTATGGAAATTCGTTAGATGTGGCTTATGGTTCGAATGGTGGATGGAATAGCTTTGGTTTAGAAAGGCTAGTGACCAAATCGAAAGGTAATGTTCTTTATGAAGTAGATAATCAGCCCGCATTATTATTGTATAAAGAGTTTTTAGGTGAAAAGGTAAATGAATTACCTGCTGCAGGATTACTTTTTCCGCTAAGTTTACGCCAAAATGATAAAGAAGAGCCGGTTGTAAGAACAATTCATGGTGTTAATGATGAGGATCAGAGTTTGGTGTTTGCGGGGAATATTCCTGAAGGGTCATATGTGAAATTGATGAAAGCAAATGTAGATCGATTGATTAATGGAGCTGAGTTATCCGCTGAAGCAAGTATTGAAATGATTGGTAAAGGAGAATCTGAATTGGCTATATTAATAAGTTGTGTTGGCCGCAGGTTGGTTTTAAAACAATTGGTTGAAGAGGAAGTTGAGGCGGTGTCGGAGGTGCTTGGAAATCAGGCTAAAATCACTGGTTTTTATTCTTATGGTGAGATTGCACCATTTAAAGATGGAAGCGCCTCTGTATTGCATAATCAAACCATGACAGTTACTACATTTTCAGAAAAATAGATTGTATGCATCGATTATTAAAAAGACAAATTCGGAAGTATTTATCTATAGAACAGGAAGGGCAACTTTCTGAATTTTTAAATGCAGTGGATGAGGCATATCTCGGGTTTGATTCTGATTTAGGACATTTGGAGAATATTCTGGAAAAAAGTTCTCAAGAGCTTTTTAAAGCAAATCAAGAGTTGAAAAAGGCGGTGGTTTCTAAGACGGAAGAGATTGAAAAAACACATTCGAAACTAGAATCTGTTGTGAATAATGTTAACGAAGTGATATTTCAAACCAATTCGGAAGGTGAATGGATTTATTTAAATCCAATGTGGGAGAAAATTACTGGCTTTAAGATAGATAGCAGTATTGGTCGTAAAACATTTGATTTTATTCACCCTTTGGATATTGAAGGGTGTAAAAATAAAGTTCGAGAGTTAATCTCAGGTGGAATTCATCGTGGGTTTAATGAGCTTAGACTGTTAACCAATGAAGGAAGTTTTGTTTGGTGTGAGTTGACGGTAAGAGCAACATCTGATGTGGATGGAAATATTAATGGGCTTACAGGAACATTTAAAGATATTTCAGAGCGAAAGAGATTGGAACTTGAGAACAAGAAAAATGAAGAAAAGTATAAGTTAATATTTGAAAAGTCATCGGTTGCATACTTGGTAATTAAGAAAGCACAATTTATAGAATGTAATCAAGCTTGTTTGGATCTGTTCGGTGTAAAAAAACGTGAAGATTTTCTTTTAAGAAATGTATTGGATTTTTCTCCAGAGTTTCAGCCAGATGGCTTGCTTTCTGAAGTAAAAGCAATGGAAATGATTCAGAAGGGGAAATCTAATGGCTTTAATAAGTTTGATTGGATACATAAAAAAGAAGATGGAACGGAATTTCCAGTTGAGGTTGCCCTTAACTCTGTTAATTTAATGGATGGTAATGTATTATTTGTTGTTCTTAATGACCTAATGGAGCGCAAAGCGGTAGAACAAGAATTAATATTAGCGAAAGAGAAGGCCGAAGATGCAACGTCGGCTAAAGCTCAATTCTTATCGACAATGTCGCATGAAATTCGAACACCGATGAATGCGGTGATAGGTGTTACCCACCTACTTTCAGAAGATGACCCTCGAGAAGATCAAATTCAGAATCTAAACATTTTAAAGTTGTCAGCAGATAACCTAATGACTTTAATTAATGACATTCTTGATTTTAGTAAGATTGAAGCTGGACGAGTTGATTTAGAGGCTGTAGACTTTAATTTTAGAAGTTTAGTAGGAAATATTGCTTCTGGTTTTAAAGTTAAATCAAAAGAGAAAGGTTTAGATCTGATTGTTGATGTTGATCCTAAAATTCCTGCACATGTAATTGGTGATCCGATGCGAATTTCGCAGGTGTTGAATAATTTATGCTCGAATGCGATAAAATTTACGGAAAAAGGTTCTGTGAAAATTAAAGTGGTATTTTTAGGTGTAGATAAGAACATAGTGAACTTACAGTTTCAGGTAAGCGATACGGGAATTGGAATCCCAATGAATAAGCAAGATCAAATATTTAATTCTTTTTCTCAGGCTGATTCTAATACGACGAGAATATATGGCGGAACAGGATTGGGTTTAACGATCTCAAAAAAACTAATTGAGATAATGAATGGTTCTATTTCTGTAGAGAGTTTGCCTGAAAAGGGAACTACTTTTATGGTGAATTTAGATCTTTCGATTAGTCATAAATCTATGCCAAAAGTCGGTTTTACGACAGAGAGTATAAAAGATATTGATAAGGTAAAAGGTCTGCATGTATTGGTAGCTGAAGACAATGAAATGAATATTTTAATCATTAAGCAATTTTTGAAAAAGTGGGAGATAAGTTATGAAATTGCTATGAATGGTCAGATCGCATTTGATAAAGTTAAAACTGGTAATTTCGATATGGTTTTGATGGATTTACAAATGCCAATTATGGATGGATATCATACTACAATTAACATACGTAAGTTAAAAGAAGAGAGGTTTGTGAAGCTTCCAATACTTGCAATTACGGCTTCTGCATTTAGTGAAATCAGGAAAAAGGTTTTAGAAGCAGGCATGAATGATTTTGTTACGAAACCAATAAATCCAGATGAGTTGTTTGCAAAAATTGAAAAATATGTAAATTAGTTTGGCTCTATTAAGATCCATTGATCAATTTTTGTCATTGGACAATAGTCTGAATTTGCCAAAGACTTGTGAAAAGGATAAGCAATTTGTGACAAATACAATCCTTGTGGAAAGGCCAAATTAAGAAATTTAGGAGCTGTTTTATTGCGAATCATATCTTCAAATTCGACTATGCTTTTTTTACCAATTCCTACTTCAATTAGTTCATGAACTAAAATTCGAATCATTGCTCTTAAAAAACGATTGGCTGTTATTTGTAAACGAAATTTTGTTTGATCTTCATTGCTGAAAAATTGGATTGAAAAGATATCACAACGCGTATGATTGTGGCTGTCTGGAGATTTGCAAAAAGCTCTAAAGTCAGAATATTTTAATAACACTGAAGCTGCCTTACTCATTAATCCAGCATTTGGATGAATATCGTAATATGAGCTAATGTTATTTAAAAATGGAATTTTTTTGGTGTGAATAAAATAGTCGTAGGTTCTTTCTTTTGCACTTGTCTGTGCATGTATCTTAGGGTCGACTTCAAAAACATCGTAAACCGAAATGCTCGGTGGAAGAATTTTATTTACGGCAAAAAGATGATTATTGTTCCATATTTTGTCGGTATTGACATGAAAAAAATACTGGGATGCGTGTACACCAGCATCTGTTCTGCCACAACCGATACAAACGACTTTTTCTTTTAGTAATTTAGATAAATTGTCTTCAAGAACTTGCTGAATGCTTGTTACATTATTTTGACGTTGCCAGCCTTTGTATTCAGTTCCTTTGTATCCTATGTGAAAAAAGTACCTCACGATATTTACTTTATCTGATGATGAAATGTTTTGCTGCGCAAAGGTATCATTAACTTATTCTTTTGAGAATTGAATTTGAACTCTTTTTTTAAGATTGGTGATTGTGTATTGTTTTTAAATAGCAAACAGGGGAGAATAATCTATTGGGAATATCTTATATTAGAGCTCGATTTTATATCGAACACCTAATTTAAACAACATAAAGAATGAAAAGAATATTTTTTGCTTTACTGGCAATGCTTGCAGTATCAAGTGTTCAAGCTCAATCGGTTTTGGATCAGGTTAATGATCCATTTTTTGGTGAAAGTTGTACCAGTATAATGGTTGGCAAAAAAGCAACTACTGATGGATCAGTAATTACGAGTCACACTTGTGATGGCCGTTACCGTACTTGGTTAACTTTTGAAAAAGCACAAAAATTTGATAAAAAAGCAACTCACAAAGTTTATAAAGGGACTTTGAAAACTGAGACAGCCTGGGATCAAAGAAAAATGAAACTTGCAGGCGAAATTGATCAGGTAGAATCAACTTTTGCTTATTTGAACACAGCTTATCCTTGTCTTAACGAAAAACAGCTTGCTATTGGTGAAACAACTTTTGTTGGCCCAGAAGAGCTCGTAAATGAAAATGGCATGTTTCTAATTGAAGAGTTAGAACGAATTGCTTTACAACGTTGTACAACAGCACGTGATGCGATTAAACTAATAGGTAAACTTATCAAGAAGCATGGTTACGGCGACTGGGGTGAGTGTATCACTATTGCTGACAAGAAAGAAGTATGGCAATTAGAAATCCTTGGTGAAGGTCCTGATAATATTGGTGGTGTTTGGGCTGCTCAACGTATTCCTGATGGTCATGTTGGTGTTTCTGCTAACATCTCAAGAATTGGCATTATTGAAAAGAAAAATAAGGATTACTTTATGTATTCGGATAATGTTTTTTCTGTAGCAAAGGAATTGGAACGATGGGATGGCAAAGAAGAATTTAAATTTTGGAAAGTATATGGTGGTGTTGATAAACCATTTAAAATTCGCGAATTCTTCATTCTAAATCACTTTGCTCCTTCTTTGAATCTTGATTTTGAAGCTGATGAACTACCATTTTCAGTAAAACCTGACAATAAAATCTCTGTGAAAGATGTCATGGCAATGTATAGAGAAACTTATGAAGGAACTAAGTATGACATGACTCAGAACCTTAAGGTGATCAAGAAAAAGAAAAATGATAAAAAAGAAGTTATTGGTGTAGATACGATAACTGCTCTAAATGCTCATCCTTGGCCAAATGGAAATAATCGAAAATTATATAACTACTTAAAAGATGGTTCTGTTGAATATCAAAGAACTGTTGCGGTGTCGTGGTGTTCTTATTCATTTGTTACTCAATTGAGAGATTGGTTACCTGATGAAGTTGGTGGTGTAGCTTGGTTCTCATTCGACAATCCTGGTCAAAGTCCACGAATTCCAATTTACGCTGGTACAACTGAACTTCCTGAGTCATTTAACTATTGCGGACAAAAGCGCTACCGCGCTGATGCTACAATTTGGGCTTATCGTAAAGCAAATAAATTGGCAACTCTTGCATGGCAGAATACTCGCGAAGAAATGATGGCTGATGTTGCTCATTTCGAAAACAAAGGCTTTGAAGATGCGGAAGCCTTAGAAGTAAAAATTAAGAAATTACTTAAAGAAGGTAAGAAAGATGAAGCTAAAATTCTTTTGAATAAATTTACCCGCGATTTCACTGGAGCTACAATGCTTCGTTGGAAAGAATTAGAAAATAAATATTGGGGAAAGTTCGGCTTAGGATTCTAATCTAATTTCAGAACTAGCATATAAAAAGCCGTTTGAATAATCTTTCAAACGGCTTTTTTCTATTCGTGGTTTTCTGCAAATTCTTTAAACATTTTCAAATATTTATTGGTCTGCTTTTTAAATACCCCAGGCATAAGCCAGCCAATTAATTTTATAAATCCTTTCAATTGAAATTCTTGTTCAGTTAGGTATTTGGTTTTGCTATCAGTGAGTGAAACGAAACTAATTTTAGCAAGGTTGTAGACTCCTTTAGCTTCGTAAGTTGCTGTAAATTCTTCTGGAAGTTTATTTTCGAGAATGGTTTCGATCATTTCAATTTCACGCTTGCCTTCTTTAAAAAGCATTTTGGTTGTAGAGCCCTTTTCTCCAGGCTTGCCTTCCAAATGTTCTATTGATTGAAGACCATTCATCCATTTAAATAAATTATCCTCATTATCGAACAGTTCAACAACTTTATTAATTGGCTGGTTAATTTCAATCTCATCTGTATATTTCATTTACATTCAATTTATGTGTAGGTGAATAGCTTGTTACGTAGTAAGATACAAAAAATATTAAAAGAATTATTTGGATGTTTATAGGTCTTGGTGAATTTGGATAAGGTTACCACAGGTATCTTCAAAAATTGCAGAAATACCCCATTTTGATTCTGTTGGCTTCTGTGTAAATGTAACCCCTTTAGCTATTAATTCTTCATATTTTTCATGAACATCAATCGCATTTAAAGTTATTACGGGTAAAGAATCCTTATACATAGCCTCTTGATATGTTTTTGCCGCAGGATGTGTATTTGGCTCTAAAAGTAATGCAGTACCATCTCGATCTTCGGGAGCAACAACTATGGCTAGGGAAGCAACAGGTACGAACATATGCTCAAGAAAGCCAATATATTCGGTGTAAAAATGAAAAGCCTTAATTGGATTGTTTACGTATACACTGGTTAGCTTTATTTTCATGAGATGAGGGCTTAATAAGAATGTTTATTCAATATCAGAAAAAATGTTGAAAACCTAAGGTATTTGACTTGTGAAATGGATTTTAATCTTGTCGCCAAATTTTAATTCATTGATTCAAGTTGCGAAAAATTAATTTCTAAGTAAATAAAAGAGCAATGAAATAGCTCTGTAACTTGTTTTTTCATGCTATAGGATAGTTTTTTGATGTTGGATGGGAAATAAAATCAGATATCTTTGTCTTTTGTTTTAAAATCAGAAATGATTGGAAGAACGAATGGTAATTAATCATTATTTATGTTTTTATTTTAAAGAATAACAATGGAACAATTGAGAATCGAATCAGAGAGATGTTCTCAGGTGTCTCGTTTTAAAAGGTGGGGTCATAAGGGCTATAGTGTGTTTCAAAGTCTGAAACTAAAAATCACAATAGGTTGTCTTGTAGTGACATATCTTAGTATCGCCACTTTTAAAAATGCTAGTGCTCAAACAGAAATCATCTATGTAAACCAGGATCAGAAACTGGATGAGGTGGTTGTGAGTGCATTGAGAACACCCGTAACATACTCTCAGGTTGCCAGAGTGGTAACCGTAATGGAGAGAGATGAAATTAATGCCGCACCGGTACAGAGTGTGCAGGATCTTTTGGAGCATCTGCTGAATGTGGATGTACGACAGAGAGGAAATCATGGAGTGCAGGCCGACGTGAGTATTCGCGGAGGCAGTTTCGATCAAACAATGATTCTGTTAAATGGAGTGAATATCACCGATCCCCAGACAGGTCACCTAAGCATGAATCTTCCGGTAGATCTGGAAAGTATTGAGCGTGTTGAAATTCTTCAAGGACCTGGCGCTAGAGTCTTCGGTCCCAATGCGTTTAGCGGAGCGATCAATTTTATTACCGGCACCAAAAATAAAAATAATTTAAAGCTTGCTGCAAGTGTTGGAGAAGATGGATTTTATTCCCTATCAGCAGGAACAACATATCTTACAGGGCCTCTTAAATCCTACCTTGCTCTGAGTCGTAAAGCCAGTGATGGGTACATTGAGAATACTGACTTTACATCTACAAATCTTTTTTATCAGGGACAATTAACGACTTCCGAAGGAGATCTGGATCTTCAGTTGGGATACAATACCAAGGGATTTGGAGCCAATAGTTTTTATACACCTGCGTACCCAAATCAGTACGAGGAGAATAAAACCACATTCGCTAGTTTGCGCTTTTCCACAAAAGGCAAGGTGAAATTTACCCCCGTTGTTTATTGGCGCCGCCATCAGGACCGGTTTGAACTATTCCGAAGCAATCCTGCTTCGTGGTATTCGTCTCACAACTACCATTTAACGGATGTCTATGGCACAAATTTGAACACCAGCTTTAACTGGGCTTTGGGAAAGAGTGCGACTGGTGTGGAATTCAGATCAGAGAACATTTGGAGTAATGTATTAGGCGAGGAGATGGATGAACCAATGAAGGTGCCCGGAGAGACCGGAGCTTTCTTTACAAAACAGCACACTCGTACAAATTTGAGTTATTTTTTGGAGCACAACATTTATTTTGATCGATTAACCATTTCTGCAGGAATCATGGCAAATTGGAATTCTGATTTGGGGCGGAGCTTTAACTTTTATCCAGGTGTGGATCTGAGTTATCAGCTAAAAGGAAATTTGAAATGGTATGCTTCATTGAATCACTCTTTGCGTATGCCTACCTTTACAGATCTTTACTATGCAGGTCCCACAAACATTGGAAATGCAGACCTTGAACCGGAGGAGGCAACCACATGGGAAAGTGGATTCAAATTTAACAATCACTTATTTAGGGCACATGCTTCCATCTTCTATCGCAAGGGGACTAATATGATTGATTGGGTGAAGCAGAATGCAGAAGATAAATGGCAAAGTCAGAATCTAACGGAAATAAATACGCTGGGACTGGAATTTTCGACACAACTGTATCCAAGAGTAATTTGGAGTGAGGACTTTCCTTTGAAGAGTCTGAAAATGACTTATGGTTATCTGAATATGGATAAATCTTCCGATGAGTTTATATCTCAGTATGTGTTGGATAATCTTAAACACAAGTTGAGTCTTACTGCCGACCATGTGATTTGGGGTGATTTGGGAGCTTCATGGAGTGTCTCGTATCAAGATCGCGAAGGTGGATACCTTTATTACGATAAAGCCAATAGCACTTACGGAGAGGAGCGTAGCTATTCTCCTTTTTGGTTGATGGATGGTCGTATTTATTATCAACGACCTGTCTATACGCTATATGCTGAGGCTTCTAATTTATTGGATAAAGATTATTACGATAGAGGCAACATCACGCAACCGGGCAGATGGTTACGAGTAGGAGTGAAGGTGAATCTTGATTTGTAGAGGTTTACTTCTAGAATAAAACAATAGAGGCTGTTCCAAAAGCAAGAATCTACTTCGTAAGATTCTGAATTCTTTTGGTCAGCCTCATTTTTTTGAGGTATCCTTACTTCTTGTATGCAAAGCTTGATATAAAAATGATCTTTGAAGGCAGCTAAAGTGCTGTCAGTTTATTCAAATAACAAAGCAGGTTATAAGCACCTAAATACTAATAAGCCCGCCTGTTTTGTATAAAGTTTTTACGTTTTGTTTACCTTAAATTTTTAAATCAAATCGATCAAGATTCATTACCTTATTCCAAGCAGTAATAAAGTCTTTAATAAATTTTTCATTCGCATCGAAACTGGCATAAACTTCTGCCAATGCTCTAAGTTCGGAATTAGAGCCAAAGATTAAATCAACCCTCGTTCCAGTCCATTTTATTTTACCTGTTTTGCGATCACGTCCGTCAAAATATTCCTTTGTTTCGGAATTTGGCATCCAAGCTACGCTCATGTCAAGTAAATTTACAAAGAAATCATTGGTTAGAATTTCTGGTCGATCGGTGAAAACACCATGTTTTGAACCATCGAAATTTGTATTTAAAACACGCATTCCACCAATGAGGACTGTCATTTCAGGAGCTGTTAAGTTTAGTAATTGAGATTTATCTACCAATAAATCTTCAGTAGGCATCGCAAATTTCTTTTGTAAATAATTGCGGAAACCATCAGCAACCGGTTCCAAAAATGAAATTGATTCAACATCGGTTTGTTCTTGAGTCGAATCCATTCGACCAGGAGTAAATGGTACGCTTAAGCTAAAACCTGCATTTTTAGCTGCTTTTTCAACACCAGCGCAACCTCCTAAAACAATTAGATCGGCAAGTGATACTTTTTTATTGCCTGATTGAGAAGTGTTAAATTCATCTTGAATAGCTTCTAATGTTTTCAGTACTTTTTTTAATTGAGTAGGGCTATTTACTTTCCAATCTTTTTGAGGAGCAAGACGAATACGTGCACCATTTGCACCACCTCGTTTATCTGAGCCTCTAAACGTAGACGCAGAAGCCCATGCTGTAGAAACCAACTGAGAAACTGTTAGTCCAGACTTTAAAACTTTGGTTTTTAAGTTTGCAATATCATCATTGTCAATTAATTTATGATCTACCGGAGGAATTGGGTCTTGCCATATCAATTCTTCTGTTGGAATTTCAGAACCTAAATAGCGCGTCTTTGGTCCCATGTCACGGTGGGTTAATTTGAACCATGCACGAGCAAAAGCATCAGCAAATTCTAGTGGATGCTCATAAAAGCGTCTTGATATTTTTTCATATTTAGGGTCGAAACGCAAGGATAGGTCGGTTGTTAACATTGTAGGACGATGTTTTTTGGAACTGTCATGCGCATCGGGCATTTCTTCATCCGCATTTTTTGCTACCCACATGTTTGCCCCTGCCGGACTTTTTGTTAATTCCCAGTCATATTTAAATAAGTTATTGAAGAAATAGTAACTCCATTTGGCTGGAGTTTGTGTCCATATTACTTCAATACCACTTGATATTGTGTCTTTGCCTTTTCCTGAGCCAAATGAACTTTTCCATCCTAAACCTTGTTCTTCAATATCCGCAGCTTCTGGCTCTGGTCCAACATGACTAGCGTCATCTGCTCCGTGGCATTTACCAAAAGTATGACCTCCTGCAATTAAAGCAACGGTTTCTTCATCATCCATTGCCATACGTGCAAAAGTCTCTCGAATATCTTTAGCAGCTGCAATAGGATCAGGATTACCACCCGGACCTTCAGGATTTACATAAATAAGTCCCATTTGCACAGCGGCAAGAGGATTATCCAAATCTTTTTTTTCATCATCATAACGCTTATCATCTTCAAGCCATTCTGTTTCTGATCCCCAATAAGCATCCTCTTCTGGTTCCCAAACATCTTCACGACCACCTGCAAATCCAAAGGTTTTAAAGCCCATTGATTCTAAAGCTACATTTCCTGTAAGTATCATCAAGTCAGCCCAAGATATTTTTTTACCATATTTTTGTTTAATGGGCCATAGTAACCTTCGTGCCTTATCAAGATTTACATTATCGGGCCAACTGTTCAAAGGAGCGAAACGTTGTTGACCTGTACCAGCTCCACCACGTCCATCGCCTGTGCGGTATGTTCCCGCACTATGCCAGGCCATTCGAATAAAAAATGGTCCATAATGACCAAAATCGGCAGGCCACCACTCTTGAGAATCAGTCATTAATTCATGAAGATCTTTTTTTAGCGCTTTATAATCAAGGCTCTTAAATTCTTCGGAATAGTCAAAATTATCCCCCATTGGATTTGATAGGGAGGAGTGCTGTCTAAGAATGTTTAGTTTTAACTGTTTTGGCCACCAATCATGATTTTTTGTTCCGCCACCACCAATTTTATGTTTTCCGGTTGCTCCAGTAACTGGACATTTACCTCTGTTGTCTGACTGATTTTCCATGATTAATGTTTTAAATTAATAATTTGTTAATTAATTTACGAAATATTAGGCAGACCGTCTGATTGTTTTTAGAATTTATTAGTCGAAGTATTCTGTTTTTTTTAAAATGATAAATGATTAGATCAGTGGTAGTTTCGATGGCTATTGGTGGTAGTGTGTTAGGGGATTAATACATCAAACTTAAATTTATTTTCACTTTCGGAAATCGTATTTTATAATTGCTTTTTGTAGAGTTTTTACCATGATATTCGGGTCAACTAAAAACAAATAGAATCTACTTTGATAAGCTTAACTTGGAAAGAAAAAGACTGGTCAGCTAAATTTAATTCCTAGTGAATTTATTTAGTTCTTATCGGCTATTCTAGTAAGTGCGATTAAATTATTGGATTGATTAATTATGACTCTCTCACAATGACTTAGGTAATCAATCTTAAAGGGTAATTTTAGATCAAAATGACTATAGCCAGCGATTTTAAATAAGCCCTTGCATTCTAAATCTCCTTCGGGGCCATATCTTGAAATTTGATAGTTTTTTAAATGTTGATTTACTACAAACCATGAGCCTGAACCTTCACCACTTAGCCAAATCGCATTGTCTGGTATGTTATTCTTTTTTGGTGGCTCTTCTAATGTGAGTTTTAATTTCCGTTTGTCGGATATTGGAGCTGGGCAAAATGCCTTTGTTTTTAGAAGTTTTGGAATCACTACTTTGTTTGGCAACGCATTTACATTGTTGAGTGGTGTTGGTGTTAATGGGACAAAGTATTTAAGCCTGAAGGCATGTTTCCATTGTGGTTCACCAGATAATATCGAAGTATTTACAAAGCGTGAGCAATTACTGCCTTTGTATTTGAATGGACCGTATTGAATTGGACCTCTTCGCTGTAATTGCAGAACTTTTTGATATGCCTTTTCAAACTCAATTAAGGAATATGAAGCATGTAAAGCCCCTTCTCCATGACATTCATGGTTTAATTGTAATTCTCTTAGTATTTCATTAAAATTTTCAATTCGTTGTCCATCTTTCGAAATTTGAGCAAGAGTATTCACTTTTAACCCATGCTCTGTAATTTCGCTTCGAACTCTGCCGTGCTGAAAAGGGGTAATGTATCTACCAAAATCGAAATAATGACATTTTTTAGTTTCTGAGCTTATAAGAACTAATGCTGCGTGGCCTACTTTGTAATAATGGTTGTTACTAAAACCTAATAAATTAGTAAAACGATCATACCAATAGCCTGGCTGTTTGCAATAGGTTTCAGGCCATGCTATTGCAATGGCAAAACCGGCACATTTGTTATTTTTAGGCATTAGATATTATATTTTCAAGTTTTCTACTTCAAACAATAAATTGGCAAAAAACACATCAATGTTTGACTTCAGTAGTTCACCGTTAGCAGTAATCAAGCGTATTGCCAATATTTTACCAATATAATCATAATTTGCTATCTCGATAGCTATATGAATAAAGTTGTTTCCTTTCTAACCAGAGAAGTGAGTAATGTGCCAAATAAGTTTATATTTTAAGCAAACTCAATTATTTGGCTCGCTGGTTCAGTTCATGAACTGCTTGCTTTTTTTAATCCCTAAAAAAGTTAAAAGTAGTATCATTAATGTTATCAGGTTTGGTTCGCTCATTCTTTGGGTGTCTTCGCCAAGATCTAGTGACTTATTACTAGATAGTACCTGTTCTTGTTTCTTTTTTAACATTTCTTTTTGCGATTCGTTTTCAACTACAAGGTAGGATGTTAGAGGTGTCATTATTTTCGATGAAAAACTGCCCCTTACATGATTTATCCAATCTAAATTTGTTGTTTCCGGATGAAAGACTTGAGAGGTCCACTTGCCTTGGAGAGAAAGTGCTGTAGACCAATTCTTTTTGACTATTTTAAATTTTGAAAAGTTTAGAATATCTTCTTTTAGAATAATACTAGCTTCTTTGTTGTTTGCAAGATATCTAGACTTATTATTTGCCATTGAAAATTTACAGACTGAATTGTTACCTATTGATTTGATTGGGTAAGATTGTATTATTTTGGGATTTGAATGTAACGAATGTGCCTGCAAATCACCATATTCATCTATGTGGAAGAAAACATTTAAATCGGGATAAGCCATTTTGAAATCTGAAAAATCTTGATCGAGAATGGCCTGATCTATCGAATCAGTGACAGCCACAATAACTGGGTAGGAGTTGCTGTTGTTTTTATATGAATCGAAAAGGGTTTGTTTTATTGCTCGGTCCAGATAGTAACCACCTTCAAAGTTTTTTGAGTTAAAGTATTGTTCCCAATTTAAATCGAAATTCATTGTGTTTGTGTAGCTGTTAACAAAACTAATTTTCGCATCTGCCGAAAGCCTTTTGTTCTTCTGCATAACTTGTTTTATGCGTGATGCAAAAATTGAATAATTATTGTCATTGCCGTTTGAAACATCTACTAAAAAATGGAAATAGGGTTTGCGTTTAATTTGTTCCAGACTCTTTTTATTTTGTACTGAGACATAAATTAAATTTTCATTTTCAAAATTGTCATTATGATCCTCAATTGTTTTTCCTAGAGCTACCGTATGGCCATCAATAGTAATTTCGATTGGACCTTTGTGTATGAATTCAACACCGGTTTTTCTTATTTCGTTTTTTGCGAAAGGAAATACTCTAAAAGCAATTTTGTTTCCACTTAAGTAGTGCAATATGCCTGGGTCTCTATTCGTATTTCTTATTTGAGAAAACACCCACATTGCGGATTTCTTTTCAGCTAAAATCCCCATTTCTTTTCTTTCATCTACATACAAATAGTAATCACTAATCCAGCAACCCTCCGGTAAATTAAAACTTGTAGCATATTCGGAAAACCCAGACTTATTATTGTGGTTGGTTATTTCTAGGTTAATCCAACTTCTCCAAGTATTTTGAGTTGTATCATAGGTGCTTTCTGAACTAATATTTGAGATTTTAACCTGATCATTAACTATGTTCTCGGATCGTAAGTTAAATGGAGTAGTTCCTGAAAAAACATTTTCAATTGTATTAATTTTTTTATCAGATAATGTAAGATTATCTAAAACTAACCAGTTGAAGTAAGTTGATAGGTAAGGAACTTTGCTTCCAAATATTGGAGCCCCATTTCGGTCTTTGTGTTGTTTTACAATATCTAGTGTATTTTGTAGAGAAGATCTATTAATATTATAGGATTTTGAATAGTTGGGCGTATAAATATACTCGAGAGTTTCATGTAAGGTGTTTTTATCCTGTAAAAAGGTAAGGGTAATAAAAGCTGGAATCATTAAAAAACCAAGGAGTGAAATTAAGCGTAATTTAGTTTTGGAAATGTAGGAGAGTAAATAGGTAAAATCTTTAGAAAGCTCATTGATGTGTAATACGAATAATAGAAGTGGTGTTAGCATTAGAAAACCTAATCCGAATGCAATAATGGCTATGATTGATAAGGGTAGGAAGGGTAAAAAGACTAAGAAAAAGTAAAAGGTGAACGAAAAACCGATACTTCTTCCAATGAATAAAGATAATCTGTAGCCTTTATTTTCTAAATTAGGTAGACAAATTAGAATGCCGTTTACCACGGTAAGAATATAAAACCAGATACTATTAAAATCACCAAAAATTCCAGTACCTAAAAAGGAGGATATTCGTCCATTATTTAGGGCTAAACCCAATAATGGTAAAACCATTGAAATGGGAATTTTCCAAGCTAATTGATAGTTCTGCCAAATGTCAGCTTTCTTACTGGCAAGGATATACAGCCCTCTAATTAGGAAAAATAGAAAGGCAACAGTTCCGATAATAACAAATATAATTACTGTATGAGTGCTGAAATTAGCACCAAGGGGTTTCCATAATGGAAGTATTATTTGTGAGATTAGATACCATGCTAAAGGAATTAGTAGAGTGGCAGAAAAACTTTTCCAAGGATTACGGTTTTGAGTGTTGTAGGTGAAATGTGATACTAGGATGAATAATGAGTAGATTAATGTTGGCATCAGAAAGGTGCCAACATATAGAATCATATCGTCAGGTATCATCCATCTTGGAATCGAAAATGGAATAATATCACGCGAATTGGATCCATACAAATAGATAAAGGAAATGTAAGCTACAAGGGCAATAAAACCATAGATGGCCGATACCTTTTGCTTTTTTAGAATTAAATAGAGTGCGTACAATAAATTAAGGATGCTTAAAATACCTAAGGATATTCCAAAAGACTTCCAAAGCTTAATATTATCAACATTCAAGAGACTTTTGATAATGGTAAACTTGGAGAGGTATAGATAAAAAAGCACTGTTATTGGAAGTGTATTTATAACTAAAAGCCATTTGGGATTAAGTAAGTTGTTCATTTAATTCAAGTTTTGTTGAATAATTTTTTGTCGCGGCGAAGAATAGAACTAAGAAGGTTAAATTGGTTATTACGCCAATTGCTTCATGAATAATATGTTGCTCGATTTGTAAAAAGTTGATTAGTGAATTTTGTATTGTAAGACTTACATAAATTCGTGAAGTGCTAACTAGTATTGTCAATATATAGGCACCAAGCATGACTGATGGAATTGCAAGTAGTTTGTGTGAGTTCTTTTGTAATGATTTAAAGATTAAAAAGAGCAGCATGGAGTAACACAATAACCAAAAATTAAATCCTGAGCACGATTTATCTATGATGATGTTTGTATCCTGAAAATAGTAACCACTTTCGGCGAGGTATATGGAAGAAGAACCTGTTACTATACCAACAAGTTTGCTCGTTGGTTTCAGAATAAAAGCTAAACTGCTATTGTCGGCATAAATGAACCAGAACTTAAAAAGGATAAATATTCCTATCATCAGCAGATAATAAATTAGATTTTTATTTTTTTTCATCGGGTATAAAATTCAATGGTTAAAACCTAAGCCCAAAGCCATAATCCCAATACCATTTACCTAATTCTATACTGAAAATATAGAAATGGCAGTATTTGCGAGCAGAGGGGAGAGGAATTATGGACAGTTGGATTTTCATATGTTGTTAGTTTATTCGGTTTCCATATTTAGTTTGTACCAGTTGATGTTTCTGGTGAAATACATGGTAATACCTAATATCAGTGCTAAACCAATACTTCCCATTAATAAAGCATAATCGGCTAATTGAAGGGTGACAAATAGAAAACCATAAATGCCAAGTACTGTAGCGCTTAATACACCCGTAAACTTATTCGATTTGAATACGCTTTTGGCATAAAGTAAAATCATGAGCGAAGTAAGACTGGCTGAAATTAAATAAGCGATGTTGAAGTTGGAATGCTCCGAAATAGAGATCAGTAAGATGTAGAAAAGACACAAGGCCAAACCTACAAGTGCGTACTGAAATGGATGGATTTTACGACCATTTAAAATCTCGACCAAAAAGAAAATTAGGAAAATAAGTGCGATTGTCATGGCTGCATATTTGGCCGAACGCATCGATTTTTGATAATCGTCTAAAGGCATAATTAAATCGACTCCTAAGGCAGAATATTGCATTGCTTTGTACATGTTTTTATTTACCCATGTTTGTGGGTAATTTCGATTCAGCTGCAGCACTTTCCAATTGGCCGTAAAGCCAGAATCACTAACTTCTCTGTTGTCTGGAATAAAGTTTCCATTAAAACTAGGGGACGACCAGCTCGATTGTAAATCAACCTCAGTTGTGCTTCCAAGCGGAATAAAGGAAAGATTCTGACTACCTTGTAAATTCAACTGGAAAGAGAAATCGATGCTTTGATCTATCTGATCTTTAATATTGGGTAAATCGATACTCACACCAGAGCTAATCATGTCGCTTAGTTTAGAGCCTGGCTGTATGTTTAATTTTTGTTTTCCCCAATTCATTACAATTTCATCTTCGATTCCTCTAAGATCCGAAATGCCCACGGTCAAAAAAGCTTTGTCGTATTTGATCTCTTTTAATCCTTCAGTATCAAGCTTTAAATTCAACTTGTAATTTCCTGATATGTTTAAAGCACTTCGGTAAACAACCACCTCATAAATTCCTCTTTTTAATTTTTCAGGTTCTATTTTACCATTAATTGATAATTGTTCTGGTAATAAATAGAGGTGTTTGGTTTTGGTAATTATTTTTGTGTCTGCCTTTTCGTCTTCAATTGCATACTCGTAAACCAAAGGGATGCATAACACCGGACCGTTAATTTGTTGTTTGCCTGCCCATTTCTGACTCACCTCGTTCAGTACCGATTGATTCATGTTCTCTCGTTCACTAATAATGGACTTAATCATGCTTGCTGGAATCAGCAAAAGAAGCATTAAAATAGTGATGGTTATTAATTTAAGACCTACGGAATTCTTGACCCAACCGTTTACTTTTTCTACTGTGGATTGTTGATTGTTCATGTTTTTATTGGTTTAAAAGTACTTTGAAATGCAAAGTGAAATGAGAAAAAAAATTATTTAAGCAATTGCTCTATGGCTTTTATGTGTTTTACGAAGGCCAATTTACCTTCCTCCGATGCAGAATATTTCGTATTTGGTTTTCGATCTAAAAACTCCTTTTGCACTCGAATGTATTCGCTTTTTTCGAGCGATTTTAAATGGCTGGCCAAATTACCATCTGTAACGCCCAACAAATTTTTAAGGGCGTTAAAATCAAGGTAATCATTCACCACCAAAGCCGACATAATACCCAGTCGAATTCGGTTTTCGAATGCTTTATTTAGTTCTTTGAGTAGTTCTTTCACGACTTGTATTTTAGCTCCATTATTATTCCATAAATGATATGTAGCAGACCGAATCCGATGCACCAGAAAATTAAACCATATCCTATGAAATAAGTTGCGATCAAACCTAGTAAAATTTCAAGTATTCCCAAACTACGAATTTCACTTATTGTGTATTTACTGGCATTAACCAATGCTAAACCGTAAAATAGTAAGGTTAGTGGTGCAATTAATCCAACGTATCCTTTTATTAAAAGTAGCAGGCAAAATACACCACCACTCAGCAATGGAATTAACAAATTAATTAGAAGTGTTTTGGTTTGAGAATCCCATACTTTTTGCTTTATCCTTTTTGTCTTTAGTCGGGTGAAAAATATTCCAAAACTTAATGCAAGTAGCAATGTTACAAATCCAATAGTCAGTAACTCTAGTAACTGATCAATATTTAAAAGAGTTCGGTTAAAATCTTGATATCCAGTTTTAGAATAAATTGTTATCCAGGCAAAATAAGCACCTATTAATGCTATTACACCTGCCGATATGCCAGACAAGCCACTCAAGGATATAAATTTAGATGATTTGTTCATCATCTCTTTGATATCCTTTAAATCTTCTATGTATTTTTCTTGATCCATGGAAAGTACTTTGTAATTCAAAGTAAATGTAAGTAAAAAATATTTAATTGCAAGATTAATTTTAGAAATCACATTATTTTTTGTGCAATGAATGTTCTATTTTACTTTATGAGGAGTAGTTTCTAGATACGGATATGGTACACTAAAAAAGAGGACTTTCCAATTTTTGGAAAGTCCTCTTTTGTGTTGTTTATTTGTTATGTAATGAGTTGTTTAGAACTTTCGGCCCCAAATTTTAACTGCTCCACCCATTCCAATATTCATTAATCGTTTTCCTGCATGTCCCAATACAATGCCGCAAAAAAGAGCAATCGATCCACATAGCATTAACAATAATTTAGAATTTAAATCGTCGATGTTGTGCCATACTAAAAATGGGGTAAACATGGCGGCAATTGTCATAATTATGCTGTAAACAATTTTCTTTTTTAAGATTGGTGTTGTTACCGATTTGAATCGTAATTTTCCATCAACCAGTCCGCTAATAAAAGCAGCAACAACAGTAAAAGGAAAAATAGCTCCAGCAAAACGTGCTGCACCTAACATTACTTCAGGAAAAAAATCTGGGAAAATAAGGTTTATTAGTAATGCCTGTAACAAGAAAACAAGCAAGGTTTGTGGAAAGTGCACGGCAATAGGATGTAAATCTAAATGTAAAATCTTACTTCTGCCTGGCGACATTCTTTCTTTATACTGTTCGAAAACCTTTTTAGGCAGGCCACATGCAGGACAGATGTCCTCTAGTTCACTTTCCTTCATCACATAGCCACATGGCTTACAAATAAAAAGTTTCTCTTGCTCTTTTTCTTCTTTCATATCAATAAATTAGGGATTTACTCCAGTAAAATTTACAATAAGCAATCTATTTTACTACTGCTTTTAAAGTTGTGAAAAAATATTATGATACTCCTTGAAAATTGTTTTAGAATCTTTTTAAATTTCATTCCAAATTGTTGGACACTTTAGAGGAAATAAGCAGGTGAATAGTCAATATTAACTGTGTTTTATTGGGTTGATTGTGCTTCGTTTGTGTTTTAAAAGAGGGTGTTTAGCTCATCGTAGTAATATTCAGCAGAGGCTTTTGGCGTATTGCCTATCGCATTTTTCCCTCTTAAGGGTCTAACAGTATATGCAATTAGTTCTTCTTCCGATGGGCGAATTAAGGCTTGAATTTCTTGTTGATCTTCTTTGCTATTGATTGCTTGTAACCAATTGTCTTCTTCATCTTCATCCAGAATTAATGGCATTCTGGGACCTGCAAGTTTTGGGTTGTTGTGAATTTCAGCTAATAATGAATTTGCTTTACAAGTAACAATACTAAAGGTGCGTTGCAATTCTCCACTTTCCTTGTTTAACCATTCCGACCAAAGTCCTGCCAAAGTAATCGGATTTCCATTCGCTTTACGGATAAAATAAGGAAATGACTTTTTAGCACGATGATGATGTTCGTAAAAACCATCAACTGTAATTAAACAACGCTTGTGTTTTGCAGAATCTCGAAAAGATGGCTTTTCAAAAATACTTTCGCCACGTGCATTAATGGTATTTTTGCGTAGTTTATTAGCTTGCTCTTGATTTTTTGTCCACTCAGGAATTAAGCCCCAGGAAGCGGGAGAGGGAAGAGCAGGTGTTTCGTTGGTATAAATCAACAAACTTGGATGAGAAAAGCCTGAAACATGATGCCATTGCGTGATGTATGGCTCCAAGTTTGTCTCTAGTTCACGAATCACATCCTTTTGATTCATGCGACGTGCTCTTTTTAGTTGAGCTTCTAATTTGGCCTGAATATCGTAACACATATGTTTAAGTAAGGAGGGGATTGGAAGAAAGTAAAAATGAAGTTCACTTTGTGTCTTTTTATACCTCCTTTGTTTTCGATTTAATTGTTGGTTTAACGGTTTTCATTTGAATGATATCCACAATAAAGGCAAAGGCCATCGAGAAGTAAATATATCCTTTCGGAATTTCGAAATGCAGACCTTCAGCAATTAAGGAAACGCCTATCATCATGAGAAAGCACAAGGCCAATATTTTAAAGGATGGGTGTTTTTGTATGAAATGAGCAATCGGTTTTGAGGCAATTAGCATGATGATAACGGCCACAATAACAGAGGTGTACATTACCCAAAGCTCTTTTACCATTCCCACTGCGGTGATTATTGAATCGATAGAGAAGACCAAATCAAGAATAATTATTTCGGTTAGCAAGCGCATAAAACTCCCTGTTTTTGTTGCCAATTCACCATTTTCCTCTAGCTCTGCTTTGTGGTAAATCTCTTTGGTACTTTTGTAAATCAGGAAGATGCCACCACCCAAAAGAATAAGGCCTTTCCCCGAAATATCAATGTCAAAAATATTGAATAGTGTTGAGTCAAGTTTTAAAATCCAGGAAATAAAAGCAAGAAGGGCAAGTCGAAGAACCATTGCCAAACCAATTCCGATGTAGCGTAATTTGTCTCGTTGATTCTCGGGTAATTTGTCTGCCAATATGGAAATAAAGATGATGTTGTCAATCCCTAAAATCACTTCTAATGCGATAAGGGAAAGCAAGGGTATAATTGCGTCGATCATGCTATTTATTTAAGAATGTTATTTGTTTTCTGTAGTCTGCTGAAATGATAGATTAGTTAGCAAGTTTAGTGTCAATCAGCTGGTTGATGTCACTTAGTAAGTCGGAATTGTGAACCTCTATGCTAACACCTCTTCCTTCGACATATTTTTTAGCATTGGCCAAGTCTTCCTTAATCACTTGCGTGATATTGCTTGCCATAATTTGATCGCTTGCTTTTTGCCCGAAGACGAATGCCACTTTAAAGAAATTTTTACGTGGCAAAAGGTAAATGATAGCTCTTCTTCTTTTGGATTTGGATATTTTTCCCGAACACTTTCGGCAATTTGTTCCCAAAGTGGATAAAGTGAGCCCAACTCTTTTTGTAAATCTTTCTGCGTAGGTTCAACTGTCTTATCTGTAAATATGCTAATGTCCATGTTTTTTAGGTATTTACTTGGTTTATTTTACTGATAATAAATTGCTCATCTAAAGATAAATAAGATTTGAGCTTGATACAAAAAAATCAAAGAAAGTAGGATGTTTTCTTTCCAGATAAATAGTTCTGTCTCATTAAAGGTGTTTGGGAAATCTTCTAATTTAGGCAGCTAACCCCTCCGTTTAGTTTACTATAAAATAGGTTTCTGTTTACTTTGCCAAACACCTATTGTTTTGTAGATTTGAAATTGAAAAACTAAAAAAAAAGTTGTACAATACATCCCTATATGGCATGTATTGTGCACTTTTATACTTGATATAGTAGAAATAAGTGCAATACTGCACATTCTAACAAGTTAGAAACAATAGCATGAGGATAGCAGATATCTTATTTTTTATTTCATTAGGAATTGCACCCGTCGGAATCATTTTAAGAATAAATGACAACGCTGGTGGAAGTACCTTGTTTGCATTTGGTTTACTTGGTATTTTTATATATTTCATTGCTAGTATAATTAAAAGTTTTAAAAAGAAAAACGTTGACAAAATAGATCTCTTATTAAAATCATTGATTGTTGTTATTACTCCAATCATTTTATCAAAATACTTATACTATAACTTTGGGGATTACCTCGGATTAATAATTATACCATTTTTTCTTATTTCTACCTTCATAAATCTAATTTTCAAATTAAGGGGAAGTATAAAAATAACTTTAACCTCGATATTAATTTGTCTATTGATTGTTCCCCTATTCGACATTGACTTTAACAATGATCCTAGAAATTTCGTCCCAAGAAAATGGTACGATAGATATAATGTTGATAAGGCGCATGTAATAGAATTGTCTTATTATTTCAAATTCAAAGAAACAGAATCCTTGAGTAATAAAGCATTCGAAGCTAAAGATCAAAAAGATTACTTTAAATCAATTCATCTTTTTAAACAAGCTATTTCAATTGAACCAGACAACCCAACACTTCGCTTTGGAATGTCTGAAAGCTACGCATATGTAAACGAACTTGAATTAGCAAAAATTGAACTAGACACTGCGATCATAATAGATAATAAAAATGATTATTTCTATAACAATAGAGGATTGCTTTACTATAAATTAAGTGAAAATGGCAATGCAATACTTGATTTTAAAAAGGCAATTGAACTTGACTCGACACAATATTTATATTATTGTAATATAGCATTAGTTTTTAACGACGCTTCGGAGTATGATGAAGCGTGTAGAATGATTGACAAAGCAGAAGAATTAGGTGCCAATATTGATGAATACAAATTGCTAAAAAAAATACGAAATAAACATAGATGAAAAAACTACAGTTTCTAACAAAAGCTAAATTATCATGGGCGTTGACGAGCAAATTGATAGCTAAGTGCAATTAATGACACCAGCAAGCCAAACTCTCCCCTTTCCTATTTAAATGCTTTCTTAATTTTATTAACCAACCAATCCATAATAAAATAATATGTAAATTTATTCGGCTTGCTTACTTGGCACTTTGATAAGGAAACTCCTTTAATCGCCCAAGAAACTTAGCAAGACCGTTACCAGTAATATTAAAAAAATGAAGCAATCATATTTACTAATCCTATTTCTAATTTTCGTTTCATGTGGAAATGACACTCAAAAAATTGAGAGCAAACTTAAAAATCAAATCGACAGTTTATCCTATGAATTAGAGAAAGTATCTAGTGAATTAAAACTGTTAAAAGAACGCAATGAGGAAGCTCACAAAACAACTTTTGAAAATGAAGAATTTAACTCTTTCTTTTGGAATTTCATGACAGATTCTGTTTTTCAAAAGAGGAGAATTAAATTTCCATTGAAATATATTACCTGGAAAATTAATTCGAATGGAGACGTAGATTTAGGTGGTAAAATTGATACAATTCAAACTAGTGAATCCAAATGGAAATATGATCCATTTTATTTCGAAATGGCTAATGAAAGAACACAGATATATGATAATTTTCAATTGAAATTTAGACCATCAAACGAGAGGTTATTGCACTGGTATGGAGTTGAAACTGGTGGTGATGCGAAATATTATTTCAAAGGATTCAATGGCAAATGGTTTTTGACAGCTAAAGAGCAATTAGGAGATTGAAAAATAATACTGGTAACAAAAGTTAAAATTAATGGGCGATGACGCTCAACTAGATAAGGTAACAAAAACAATAAACGCTGGGCGGTTTTGATAAGGTGACAGTTATAAATCACCCACGCAACCTAGCAAGACCGTTATAGCCAATTTAATAAGAAGAAGTAGAAATGATTGTTTTCAAATCAAAAATACATTCAAATAAAGATAAAGCGTTTCTTGAAAGGTCTTTGAAACAAAGACTATTGTCATTTAATGAATTTCCAACTTATATATTCCCATTCTTTTTGTTCTCAAAAGCATTTTATCGAGACTTAAAAGAATCGAGTAAGGGTTTATATGAAGGGCGAGTTACCAATGGAGAATTTGAATTATCTCGAACGAGTAAAGTTTTCTCGACAAGAACCTGGTTGCCTATGATGATTAAAGGTCGAATTGTAAATAATGAAATTTCAATAAAAGGAGTAATCCCGAATTACATTCTATTATTGACAGTTGTATTAATACTAACTGATTCAATTTTTAATACTGAATTGAAGAATTTTGACAATGTACTATTCCTACTAGCGGGATTAATTTCAGTTTCTTACATTTTTAAAATTATTAGAGAACAATTCATCTTTAGAAGAATATGTACTTAGCGGAAAGAATAAATAAACTGGCTATAACAAAAATTAAATTTCATGGGCGGTGACGAGCAGTTCGTAAGTTTTGCTCAATTAATAAACACCAGCAAGCCTTGTAAATTTGTCTTGCTCAAAATATAAAAAGTAAATTTAACCGGCTTGCTTACTTAGTGCATTACTCACTTTTTTTCGTGATCTCCCGTTGGTCGGTAGATAAGACAATAACTTTAATCCCGATAGCTATCAGGAGCACAAGAAACTTAGCAAGACCGTTTAATGAAATATCAACATTGTGACAAAGAATAAACTAGATAAAGCATTTAAGATATTTAGAATAATAGTTATAGTTTATCTAATCTTAGATATTGTTTTACATACATATAATTTGATATATGAAAATATCTATTTTTCAAATCCACTTTTCCCTGATAATTTGAAGTACCATTTCTATTTCACAGCTATATTAAAATTTGTGATATTACTCTCAATACTTCTATTGGTGTTAAAAGGAAAAAGAAAATGGATTATCTACCCGATAACGATTCTTATTTTATTTTTTGTTTCTAAGTATTTCCCACAATTGCCTTTTTATACTCACGCTATTGTGAAAGATATAGTAACGGAGAAAGTCAATTATGATGATATAATACAATTACAGGCAAAATCAATAAATACTTCGCCAAATAAAGTAAAATTAAAAAAAGAATACTTGTTTACCTATAAGCGTGGGAAGTTAATAAATAAAGGAGAGCAAGTGAATATTACGCAATACAATCTAAATGGAAATATAGTTAAAGATAAGATGATAAATTATTTTCATGATTCACTTGGTAACGTAATAAAGGAAATCAGATCAGATAATAATGGAAAGGCTGATACCACTATATACAAATACAATAAGTGTAATTTACCAACTGAGAAAAGGTATATTACATCAAAATATAGTAGCACAACAATTTATGATTATGATTTGAATGGAAATAAAGTTCGACAAAAAATTTATAAGAGTAACTTTCTTGAGACTAAGCTTATATGGAAATATGACAGTTTAATGAGAGAAACCTCTCTAACATATCATGATTTTAAAGATGATCGAGTTAAAATTGATACGTTCATTTATGTTGGTAATACAAAATCAACATATGAAAGTGATTTTAATGGCGGTATTCAAAAAAGAGTATTCGAATATGATTCTCTGGGTAATGAGATTAAACAAAAGGTAATTGATAAAAGTGGCAAAGAAAAGTATAGCTTTATAAAGGTTTATAACTCTTACGGAAAAAGGATAGGGGAATATCATCTAGAAAATGGAAAAAAATCAATGGTAAAGAAATGGAACTATAATAAAAATAGACTACTCATTTCTGCAATTGATTATTATGGTTATGGATCTTTAAAAAGAATAGAATACACATATGTGGAAGAACTTCTTACTTCAATTCAAATTTTTGATATTGAGAGTAAGGAACAAATATTTGAAGAGAGATATTTGTATGAATTTTGGAGGGAAAATTAACTAAAGATAACAAAACCTAAAATACCATTGGCCTTGACGAGCATTTCGAAATCTATTGAGAGCCCAAGAAAATTAACAAGCCCCGTAGCAATCTACAAAAAAGTGCAATTGACCCATAGGAGTATCTCAGATACATATGAAAACAGCAATAGTTGAGTTGTTTTCCCAAAACACTCATCGATAAAAAAAGGTCAAACTTCTAAAATAATGCCGCAGTGGTCTAAATGAATTGATGGGCACAATTATTACATGAATCTTTGTTTTGAAATTTAAACAAAGGTTATATGATAAAGCATTTCATTTTAGTTCAGATTATTGTACTAAGCATTATTCCTAAATTTATACAGGCACAAGAACAGCCTTTTTCATTAGATGCCTGCATAAAATACGCATGGGAAAATAGCACCGAAATAAGCAGGGCAAGTAATAGTGTTGGCATCCAAAATGCTTATTTGGCTCAATCGAAAGCGGAACGTGGACCTAATTTATTCATGAATGGGAGCCAAACATTAAATTCATCTAGAAGTTACGAGAATAGCGATACAGGTGGAAGCTGGAAGCAAAATTCAAGCTCTAAGCTTTCAGTTTCCTTAAATTCTGAAATTACCCTGTATAATGGAGCAAAACTGAAAAACACCATTGCTCAAAATAAAACGAATCTTGCTGCTTCAGAAACGGATATTCAAACACAAAAAGAATTAATTAGCTTAAATATACTTTCAGCATATATTAATGCTTTGCTTACCATTGAGAATGTTAAAAACTCCGAATCTCAACTTCAATCCACTAAAAAACAATTTGAATTGGCAGAAGCACGTAAGTCGGCAGGAATTATTTCGGCTTCCGATTTTTTAAATATAAAATCGCAATATGCTTTAGATAAGGCTTTAGTGATTAATGCAAAAAATACACTTCGAATAAATTACGTTGCGCTCATGCAACTAATGAATATGCCCATTAACGATTCATTTAGCATACAAGAACCGAATGTTGATGCTTTGCTAAAAATTGCATCTGAATCGGACGCTAACTTAATTTACAAGATTGCTTTAGGGATACAACCAACAATCAAATCGGCTGAATTATACTTAGAAAGTGCTAAAATGGATTCGAAAATTGCACAAGCTGGAGCTTTGCCACAATTGTCCTTGGGGGGAAGTATTGGAAGCGGGTATAGTTCCGATATGACGGATGTTAATTTTGGCGATCAGTTTTCCAATAAGATCAACCCATCTATTGGCCTTTCGCTATCCATTCCAATTTTCCAACGAAAAAAAGTAAAGACCAATGTGACCATTGCGAATATCCAAACTCAAAATGAGGAGCTTATTTTAGTAGATTTAAAAAACGATCTGCGAAAATACATAGAACAGGCTTGTATTGATTCTCAAATAGCAAGTAGTAACTATTTAGCACTGCAAGAACAGTACGATGCAGAAATTGAATCCTACCAGCTCTCCGATGAAATGTTTACTCAAGGCATGATCAATTCAGTTGACTTTCTGACTTCAAAAAACAATTTAGTAAGCGCTGAAAACAAACTAACACAAGCAAAATATAATGTCTTACTGCAAAATAAAATTATTGATTATTACATAGGCAATACAATATTATTTTAAACATAGGCCCTAAGAAAAAGCCAATAACTGCGTTGCTCTCGCCTCTGAAGCAGTCATTTACAGAAGTAAATTCCTTGTCTTCAAAAGCTTCGAAAGCCTTGTTCTTGACATTTTCTGATAGCCAAACAAAATTTGCAAGCTTTCTAAAAGTCACTAAATAGAATTAGATATGAAAATGATAAATATTTCACACAAAAATTGGTTACTACCGGTACTAGGTATCCTTTTACTTACTATCGTATCAATCACCTATATTTCATGGAAAAAAAGGGATCATGAATATATTTTTGCAACTGAAATTGTAAAAAAAGGATCGCTAAGCAATACCATTACTGCAACGGGAACACTGGAAGCTACCAATACGGTTGTAGTTGGAACACAAGTATCGGGAGTTATTGAAAAACTCTATGTTGATTTCAATACCGTTGTTGAAAAGGGCCAATTGATTGCTGAACTGGATAAATCTACACTGCAATCGAGTCTTGAAACTGCGCAAGCCGATTTAGATAAGGCTCAAGCAGAATATGATTATCAAAATTCCAATTACCTAAGAATGAAGGTTCTTTTTGATAAAGACCTTTTAGCGCAAAGCGACTACGAATTGGTAATTTATAACTTAAAGAAAAGCAAGGCATCTGTAAAATCTGCAAAAGCAAATTTGGATAGATCTGCTCGTAATTTAAGCTATGCTACCATCTATTCTCCTATTGATGGCATTGTTCTTAATCGTGCAGTAGAAGAAGGACAAACCGTTGCTGCCAGCATGAATACACCTGAACTATTTACGATTACGAATGATTTGAAGGAAATGCAAGTGGAAGCGAATATTGATGAAGCAGATATAGGCATGGTAAAAGAAAAACAACGTGTTGAGTTTACTGTGGATGCCTTTCCCGATCTTAATTTTGAGGGTGAAGTATCGGAGATCCGATTACAGCCAAACGAATCATCAAATGTAATTACCTATATCGTAATTATTACGGTAAGCAATCCTGATTTAAAATTGAAACCAGGAATGACAGCAAGCATTACCACTTATGTTGAGGAAGCTAATGATGTATTGCTAATAACAGGAAAGGCGACTCGTTTTAGTCCGAACCAACAATTGATGCATGATTATATGAGTGGCTTATCAGAAAATAAAGAAAAATCAGATTTGAATGAGTCCAATACAAGGAATGATGAAAGTAGACCTAAGCCTCCAAGAAGAGACATGGAGGAATTAGATGATTCGCACAAAAGAATTTGGGTGAAAGATGGTGATCAGATGCGTCCGCTAATAATTGAGGTGGGCATTGATGATGGTTCAAATATTGAAGTCATATCAGGCTTAGAGGAAGGGAATGTGCTTGTTACTTCTTTTGAATTAGCCGATGGTTCTGAGGCGGCAGTTGCCTCTCACAAAGATGAGGAACAAAAAAGCCCCTTTGTTCAAGAAAGACCCAAACGTAAAGGTGGTCAGGGAGGCGGTCCTCGTTAAATTAAGTACAAAGGTGAAAGTATAAAGGTGAAAGTACAAAGGTGAATGCAACCTGAAGTACACCTACGAAAGGGGAAAGGAATAAGACATGGAATCAGGATTCCTTGAATGTTGCCTTCAGATTTGAATTAAAAAGAGAAACTAATGAACAAGAATGAAATCATATCAATAAAAAATTTGCATAAGATTTATCAGGCTGGCGAGGAAACCGTAAAGGCCTTACGAGGTGTAGATTTATCTATTTCAAAGGGCGAATTTGTAGCCATAATGGGCACAAGTGGTTCTGGTAAATCAACTTTACTTAATATACTAGGATGCCTCGATTTGCCTTCTGAAGGTGACTATTTTTTGGATGGCATAAATGTGAAATCATTAAATAGAAACCAGCTGGCCGATATTCGGAATCAAAAATTAGGTTTCGTATTTCAATCCTACAACCTCTTACCACGCACATCGGCACTTGAGAATGTAGAATTGCCTTTGTTGTACAACCCACTAATTAGCAGTGTCGAACGAAGGGAAAAGGCAGAGCAAGCATTAATTGCCGTTGGTTTAAAAGATAGAATGAAACATTTATCCAACCAAATGTCGGGTGGACAACAGCAAAGAGTTGCTATTGCTCGTTCAATGGTGAACGATCCGGTGGTCATTTTTGCAGACGAAGCAACAGGAAATCTCGATACCCGGACTTCTCTTGAGATTATGGCTCTTTTTCAGGAATTAAATGAGAATGGGATGACCGTTTGTTTTGTTACTCACGAACCAGAGATTGCAGAATTTACCACGCGAAATGTCGTTTTTCGTGATGGTCTTATTATTAAAGACGACCTGATCACAAACAGACAAAATGCACTTCATGTTATTGCTCAATTAAAAGAAGAAGTCTATTCTTTTGGCAATTAGATTTTTCGCAATAAAAATTAAAAACAATGAGACTGATTAATTTATTTAAGATCGCCATAGCAGCCATTATACGAAATAAAATGCGTTCGTTTTTAACCATGCTCGGCATTGTAATAGGCGTAGCTGCTGTAATTGCTATGCTAGCCATTGGCCAGGGATCGAATGCAAGTATTCGCGAAACAATTTCCTCAATGGGAACCAATCTTATCAGTGTAAAGCCGGCAAGTCAAAACCGTGGTGGCGTAAATCAAGGGCAATCCGATTCACAAAAATTGGAGGTTAGCGACGTTCACTATTTGGAAAATAACAGCGAATTGATTGGTGCCATATCTCCCGAGATGGATGGCAGCGGTCAAATTGTATATGGTTCCAATAACTGGCCTACTCAAATTTATAGCGGAAATGAGCAGTATCCTTCAATTAAAAAATATGAAGTTGAAACTGGACGAATTTACACTTCGGCAGAAATAAAAAAGGCTGCTAAGGTATGCTTGGTCGGACAAACAATAATTGAGAATATATTTACCGATGGTGAAGATCCTATTGGTAAAAGTATACGATTTAATAACATTCCGTTTAAAGTCATTGGTACTTTAAAGGAGAAAGGCAACAATACCTTTGGGCAAGATCAGGATGATATGATACTTGCACCTTATACAACGGTAATGAAACGTATTAACAGACAAACGTTTTTACGCGCTATTGTTATATCGGCCAGATCGGAAGATAAGATTACTGAAACAAGTGCTGAAATAACTGAACTGTTGCGCGCATCTCATAAATTAAAAGAGAGCGCAGATGATGATTTTGAAATCAGAACTCAAGAAGAACTCATTAGCAATTTTGGTGCGATATCGGAAATGATGTTGGTTTTGTTAGGTTCCATTGCGGGCATATCCTTAATTGTAGGTGGCATTGGAATTATGAACATTATGTATGTGTCGGTTACCGAACGAACACGTGAAATAGGCTTACGAATGGCCATTGGTGGTAAGGGCAAAGATATTTTACGTCAGTTTCTTTTAGAAGCTACTATGCTGAGCGTTTTGGGTGGCATAATTGGTATTGTATTAGGTATTACTGCAACAAATATTGTAGAAAGTGCATTGGGATGGCCCGTATTAATTACAGTAGATTCTATTCTATTATCCTTTTTGTTTTGTACTTTCATTGGTGTGTTTTTTGGATGGTATCCTGCTCGAAAAGCAGCTCGAATGGAGCCCATTGAAGCATTAAGGCACGAATAAAGAAATATGATATTGGCTTATTATCAGACAATTTTTAAAAATACTAATTTTGCAATATGAATATTTATAAAAATAAATTAGAAAAGTGGTTGCCACATATAATTGGCTTACTGCTTTTCTTAATTCTTCCAATTTTTGTATTTGATAGAGATAATAGTCGTGCTATTTTTTGGATAAATAGTTACTATTATCAGTTAAGTTTCATGATTATAGCATTTTATGTCAATTATTTAACCATAACGCCTCGCTTTTTCTTTAGAAAAAGAAAAGTATCCTTTTTTATAGTCATAGTGCTCTTTGCTATTCTATTACTATATGCATCGCAATACCTATATAATTTATTAGAATCCGATTATTTAAGACCAGAGCGATTAAATGAAAGTGGCAGGATACTAAAGGAAAAGCGCTTTGGTATGCATCCTAAGTTGGTCGACAATTTCTTTTTAATGATAGTAGTGCTTGGTTTTAGCACCGGCATGGCAAACCTGCAACGTTCCAAAAGCATTCAAGAGGAACAAAAAGAAATAGAAAAGGAGCGACTTAATACTGAGTTGGCTTTTTTGAAAAATCAAATCAGTCCTCATTTCTTCTTTAATTCACTCAATAATATTTACGCATTAATTGCTATTGATGGAGATAAAGCTCAAAAAGCAGTTGAAAAATTATCGGGTTTAATGCGTTATTTAATTTACGACTCTGATATCAAGACCGTTGAATTGAAAAAGGAATTTGTCTTTATGCAAAACTACATTGACCTGATGCAACAAAGGTTAACGTCGAAAGTTAAATTACTTGTAAACATTCAAGATGATGTTCCGTCTGTAGAAATACCTCCATTGATCTTTATTACATTTGTTGAAAACGCCTTTAAGCATGGCATTAGCTATCGCTCTGAATCATTTGTATCTATTTCGCTTAAAACCGAAGGAGATATGCTTTTATTTACATGTGAAAATAGCATAGCGGATAAGGCAAATAAAGCTGTTAGCGAGAAAGGCGGTCTGGGTATTGTAAACATTAAACGTCGACTCAATTTATTATATGGCGATAAAGCTCAACTTATACAATCTGATAAGGAGGGTGTTTATTCCATACACTTAAAGGTTCCCTTAAATTACACTTATGAATAAGATATCGTGCATAGCCGTTGATGATGAGCCTTTAGCTTTAGGCCTAATCGTAAGTTATATTCAAAAAACGCCTTTTTTAGATCTGAAAAATAGTTTTGATAACCCCATTGATGCAATGGAGTTTTTAGAAGTAAATCCTGTTCAACTTTTATTTTTGGACATTCAAATGCCTGACCTTACGGGTGTAGAATTTGCACGTATATTAGATGAAAATTGTAAGGTAATTTTCACCACTGCATACGATAAATACGCATTAGATGGTTTTAAACTAGAAGCACTCGATTATCTATTAAAACCAATAAGCTATGAGATCTTTTTAGAATCGGCTAATCGTGCTAAAAAATATTTCAAACAAATAAGTCCTGCAAATACAGATACGAATATTGATTCAGCTGAAAACGACGACTACTTATTTATAAAAGCTGACTACCAAGTTAAACGTATTGATTACTCAGAAATACTCTACTTCGAAGGGCTTAAAGATTATGTGAAACTTTATACTGAATCATCTATAAAACCAATTGTATTTCATTCCACAATGAAATCTTTGGAAGAAAAGCTACCAACAGATCGATTTATGCGAATACATCGTTCCTATCTTGTGAATCTCGATAAAATTAAGACCATAGAGCGAGACCGCATTCTTTTTGGGAAAGAACGTATTCCAATCAGCAAGCAGTATAAGGATACTTTTGATGAATTTGTAAAAAAGAAGTTTCTTTAGTCTACCTAAATAGTCCATCACATTTGCAAAACACACTATTAAAATTCGCAAAGAGCTGGTCGGATTTTTACTTTCCGAACATGATTAAGATTGTTGAATGAAATACACAAATTGAAACAGGCTATTGTAATTATCTAATAATTAAAAAAGACCAAGTCGCCAGGAGTTGGTCTTTTGTTTAGTAAGGATTTGTTTATTAATCGATTTGATCAGTTTTATTAAATTTTGTTGCCAGTTTGCTCAGTAAAATTACTGCAAGAAGACCACCACAAAAAGATACAATGGAATTAAGTGCAAGCTGGAATATAAACAATCTATTTTGAGAGTGTTTTATAGTATGGAGCATTGTTGCCATAGGACTTTTCGTTATCAAAATAAACCGTAGGTGAACAGATCTCATCACCACACGATTGTATTGTGTGGTAATGAAGTAATTCTATTTTATTATAACTCTTTTAGCTTCATTATTAGCATTAAATATTGGGAAATACATTTGTGCAATTTTAGCAGGATTTAATTGATAGTTTCCAGTGTATCTTGGTAATAATTTTATTTCAAAGGTGTATTCTCCTTTTTTCAATTGTTGACAGAAAATTGCGGTTTCATTTTTGTAATATTCTCTGTGAGATTCATTCCAATAACTGTTTTTCTTTTCGGCGTACGAACAGCCTCCCGGAACAGGTATGTTAATCATCAAATATTCAGCATCTTTTTTAAGTTTCACCTTAGCAGTTAAAGTAACTTCTTTACCTGCCATTAATTGATTTGAAGTATTATTTTTAAAATAGGTGTTGATTTCAAAATCACCTTTATTGGTTAAGGGAGATGCATTCCAGAAGGTTTGCGAACTTCCTATATAAACTGGGAAATCTCCTGATTTGTTTACTGTGATTTTTTTGGATGGATCTATAACCATTGAAAAAGGAAACTTGGTAATGGATTTATTTATATCTCCTGAGAAAATAATTTTGGCTTTGTTGATACTACCCTTTGATTGAAGTAGGTCTGGTAAAATCGTTTCTATTATCTGTGCCGATTCATAAGTGTTTCTCCAATTCGTTTCTTTTCTTGATTCGAAAAAATAATTTCTAATTTTTCTTAATACTGAATTATTTGTAGATGAATCTCGTTTTGAAATTCGATAAGCTAAAATTGTATTTTGAATATCATTATTTAAAAGATGATCACTCTTACAGGTATCAGTATAAAACAGATTACCAAACAATGTACTTTGTTGATAATTTTTTAGAGAGTCAATTTGATAAGGTAAATTGCACATTTGTTTTAATTCCATGATGTGTAACTTAGAATTAAAATCTAGTTTTTTCTTCTCTAAACTATTTATGTAAGCTCCATAATTAATTTGAGCATTCAAGAGACGCATAATTCTTAAAATTTGTATTCTCTCTTTCGTACCTCTAGTTTCTTCTAATTGCCAAACTAATCGATCTGTGATGTATTTCTGATTGATATCATTTTTAAATCCATTTGCCTCAGTTTGAAGAATTGCTTCTAGTACATGAAGGCTTATCCATTTGTTTTCACTTGAATTTTTCCACCATCCCCAAAGCCCATCTCGTTTTTGATTTTTACCTAAGAGTTTTATTAATTTCTGAACTTTACGATTCGATTTAAATTTTTCATTTTTGTAATTCTTTATATGCAACTCTGACATTAAAGCTTTCAGTTTTGAAGCAATTTGTTCATTACAAAGGTATTTGTAATTGATTAAATGATTGATTTCTCCTTTGATGACTTCCAGAACGTCAGCTTGTGCATATAATTTTACTTTACCTAATACTTCATCAAAATCAAGCTGTAGGGTTGTATCTCTATCCAAAACATGAAAACTCGATTTCGATTGTTTTAATCCCATCGGGTAGACCGGAATACTTTTCAACTCACCATCAAAATAACCATCTTCCTTGTCCAATACATATTTTAGTGATATTGAATCTTGGTAAGCAATTAAAGGTAAATTGTGACTCGTGGAATTGACACAATACCCGCTTTTCTGGCTAACAATGCTATCATTAAGTTCAAATTTGGTTTTAATATGTATAGAGTCGGAGGTGTAATTTAATGCTTTACCATGTACCAAGCATGTGTCTGTTTCAACCATAAATCGTGGAACAGATAATTTTGCCATTAATGGTTTGTATGATTTTATTCTGTCTTGGCTTTGTCCGGTTTGTTTATTTCCATTCATTGCTAAAAAGAATGTATCCCAACTTGTGACATCATCAGGGAATCGTACTTTGAACGTTGCTTTCCCTTTTTTGTTCGTTATTAAATTAGGTTGCCAGAATGCTACATCGGAGAAATTGTTGCGAATAGAGCTTGCCTGTGAAGCAGATTCATAAAACTCTTGATTGTAATCGGCTCCTTTTGTTTTTGCAGAATTTGTACTTTTAAAAGCACCATTTTGTGTGTCAATTATTACAACACCATTTGCTGCTCTAGCACCATATAATGCCGTTGCGCTTTTATCTTTTAAAACTTGAATGTTAGCAATTGAGTTTTGATCTAGTTCAGATATATCGGCATCGAAAATTTGTCCATTAATGATGTAAAGAGGTTTGTTATTAAAATTTAGGGTTGTTGCACCTCGTATGGATATTGAAACACCACTGCCTTGTGAGTTTATTTGTACACCAGCTACTCTTCCTTGTAAAGTTTGTGAAATATTGCCACTCACACCTGGAATTCCTTTGTTTAAACTGTTTGGGCTAACTGACACTATGGATGATGCAGTCATGACTGATTTTCTACTTATTCCATATCCAACAACCACTACTTCATCCATTGCAAGATTCTCATATTCCAAACTAACATTGATATATTTCTCGTAGCCAACTTGCTTTTCTTGCTGTCTCATCCCAACAAAGGAGAAGAGTAAACTTGTATTATTGTACGGGATTTTTAGGCGATAATGGCCATCAATATCAGTTACGGTTCCAAAGGTTGTTCCTTTAATTATTACAGTAACTCCCGGAAGTTCTAAACCATCATCCACAGCAGTTACATAACCTTCTACATACTCACCATCGCCGGTGAAGTGATATTGGTTCTGATATGAATTGAAAATATTTTTTAGTTCTTTTTGTTCTTCTCCTAAAAATGGTTTAGGCTTGAATACTGTTTTTTCAATTAGTGAATTAACCTTCTTGCTAAATGAATCCTTCTTTAAATTGAGAGCTTCATCAAATTGATAGTAATTCAATCCGTTCGCCTGAATATTTAAAGAATCTATAACATTGTATTTACTGCCTGGGTAAAAGAACAATAGTTTGTAAAATCCAGGTTTTAGTTGATGTATTATACTTGTGTTACCCGGATAAACCCTTAGGAATTCATGATTATCGTATCTGAATAACAGCAGATTTAAAGGAGTATTTTCAGTTGTCCTTTGCTTAGCTTGAATAGTAAATTTTAATCTGCCAGCTCCGCTCGATGTTGAACGTGGATAAGTATATCTTGGTGTTTGACTTCTTTTTTGATTGATCTTTTCACGCCACAATTGCATAATGTCTGACTTGGAAAGAACACTATCATTTAATCTAATTTCAGGATTAATGTTTGTTAAGATTTTTGGATATCTGTTATTACTGTTGGCTTCTCTCATTTTTAACAAATTGGGAGCAAAGTCATATTCAAAAAATCTTTCGTGCTTAAAATTTGTACTGAAGCTATCAATCAAATTGAAAGTTAACTCACCATTAATTGGTCCTGCAAAATGATTTCGAAAATGCTTATTTCTTGAAGGTGTTAACAATTGAACATTATCTTCTTGTTCTAGATAGGCAAGTCTGTCCCCAAAACTATTTCTATATGGGAAAATGTAATTGTAGAGGGTTCTCCTTTCACCGTAAGTTAATCCATCCCCTGTATTTTGAATCCTTACTTTATGATAGGAGAGATCTTCATCAAGGCTGATAATTTGTTTATAGCCTTTTTTAAAGCTCACACTATCCATTGTAATGATTTTGTCAGTGGTTCGAAGTTTAATTTGGTGATATCCACTGTCAATGGCAAATGAGTATGGGCGCATGTTTGTGGACCAACTAAAATACACTGGTTTTCTATCAATATAAATTACATGAATAGGATCTATCTGACCATTTTTAAAAACGAATGGAGCAAATTGTGTTACAGAGTCATTTGTTTGATATTCGCTCCTGTATACTTCCTTTTCAGGATAAATAAATCGATAGTATTCTATTGAATCAAGATCTGCAAGCGCTTTCCATGTGTTGTAATTTAATGACTGACTAATGCTATTGTGATCATGAGTATTTGAATTGGAGAATTGATTTATTATTGTTTTATCTTTTCTTTGTTTTCCAAGATAAGGAAGAGAGGGAGCGCTGTAATTGAATTTTTTAGTCAAGGCATAAGCTGTTAAATCAACTCCTTCAACAGGCTTTCCATTTTCATTGGTAACTGTAAGCTCTATCTGTGACTCCTGACCTGGATAAACAATTTTTGGCTGTAAAACGGATATAGTAAGTTGCTTATCCATCAAAGGAATTTTGTAGTTTTCCTGTTTCATTTCTCCAGCCCACATATAGTTCACACAAACAAAATAGTTTTGTTTGCTATTAATTTGTTTGTGAATGAGTAAAGCTTTGTTGTAACCTCTCTCTTTTTCTTTTTTGTGTTGATATATATGATAGGTAAATGGGATTTTTCTTGGATTTACAATTTGAATTTTGATTGAATCTGAAGTTCTTTCAGAGTAACACTGCAACATTGCACTCTTTTCGCTAATATCCACAGTATTACTTATGCTATCAGATTCTAAAATATAAGAATTGTAGTAAGGGGAAAGAGCTATTCTAAATGGTGTTACTTCGGAATTTATTTTATTTCGATTTCCAAAATTATCTAAGGAAAATACATTTGCCTGTTTCTTAATTGACAAGCCGTTTTTAAGACATTTGAATTGTATTGAATCTGCTATTATTTCACCTACAAATTCTTCTGTGAAATATTTATATTCACGTTCTTCTGTTTCAGTTTTTGCTTCATTTTCAGAACTAAGCATTTTTACTTTTATCTGATAGGAGAAATTTGCTTTCGGAAATATTGAATCATGAATCAAAATTTCAGTTTCGCCTGATGGTTCAAGTTTTTGTTCCTTATGAATTAATGTATCAGGAATAAATACATGATTGGAAAAATACTTGTCTAGTGATAAAGTTGTGATCGTTAATTCGATTTCTGCATCTTGAAGGTTGAGATCATTTTCATCCGTTCCTTTTACAAACAAACTCAATGACTGATTTTTATAATGAGTTTTTTCATTAAGTCTTAATTTTAGGTGCGTACTCGATAATTCGTATTCCTCATACTTAAATTTGTTACTTATGTAGGAATCTAAATTTTCAGTTTCCAAAGAAAGAGTATAATCTCGATCTAACTGAAGTTGCAATGAATCATGCAAAACAAATTGTGATTCGTAAGCTCCATTTCTATAAGCTTGTAAAATTGGAAATTTAATTTTCTTGCCATATCCTCGTAGTACAATATGAACAGGTTTGTTTATGGCTTTTCCTTTTTTATTTGTCAAATAAGATTTGAATTTTACTGTATCATTTGGTTGATATTTTGGCTTACTAAAAACCAGATAGCCTTCATGTTTATCTTCAAAACTGTCACCATAATAATCATTGCAATGATAGTCATCGAATAAACAAGCTACTATTTCGTACAAACGAACAAAAAACTGTTTTGTGCTAGCAATTGTACCTTGAGCCCAACTATTTTTTATCGATTTATATCCATCTATTGGTAAATGTATAATGTAATTAACGGGGGTCCAAGCATATTTTAAAGGAGTGCCATAAATTATTTTTCTTTTAACTCTATTAAAACCTGAATTGTTGTATTTTCTGGAAAGCTTAGAATATGCAGTAAAACCATTGTGTGTTACTGATAGAAGACCTTTCTGATTCGATTTTTTATCAAGATAAGAATTTGATTTATCATCGAAATAAAGTTTCTTTTTATTTATTCTTACATCTGCATTAGAAATGAGATTTCCATTTAAATCAAAAACTTGAAATAGTAAATCAGTATTATTTTTTACGATAAAGACTTCAAAATTTTGAATTGTAGAAATTGAGATTTTTTGTTCATTTTCCTCTGCAAATATTTTCAAATAATGTCCAAATGGTAATTTTTTTTCATATATATCCTTGGTTGGAAATGAATCAACAAGAGTATGATAATAAGAATCATTAATTTGCCATATTTCATTTTTGTATATGGTTTTAGCTTCGGTATTCTTAATCTTATAGATATAAGTGAAAGGGCTGGTTGATCTACTATTTAGCAACTTTTGGGCGAGAGAAGAAAGGCTGTTAAAAGTTAATAATGTAATAATTACGGTGATGATTAGTATAGTTTTTTGTCTCATAGTTTTATGATCTTTTTCTTTAAGATGCAGATAGCTCAAAAATTCCATAAAATAAATACAGGAACTTTTCATGCCGTTTGGGGTGTTTAAAATAATCAATGTTTATGATTAAAAAAAAGGAAGGCATTATTTTTCTAAAATGAGCGAATTTAAGAGACGTGAAGTACTTTGGAGTACTAACGGGATTTTGGAATAGAGGTGGTTTGATAAGTTCCTTTTTTATACCAATAGGTTTCTCTTTTTGTATCGAACGATTGTATTATGTGGTAAGTGAAAATAATAAATTTGAGTATGAGTCGTAATTTTAAAATTCACTTACCAGAGTGAGTTTATTTTGTAAGCTTTGCTATAATTGAGTGGTTGGATATAGTAACTACACGATATAATCGTGAGGTAGCAGGGGAATTTAGTTGATTCTATCCGACCTGTTGAATTTTGTTGCCAGTTTGCTCAGTAAAATTACTGCAAGAAGACCACCAGAAAAGGATACTAGAGAATTAATTACAAACAAGTTGGTATTCATACTACCTGTTTCCATGATTGCTTGTGGCGAAAACCCTAATCGACCAATCGATTTAATGAAAAAAACACTGCCGAAAACTCCGGCAATGGTGTTTCCAATTAATCCAAAGGAATACTTTTTGAAAAATAGCCCAGTGCTATTGGCTCCAATTATTCCAATAAGAATACTTAGTAAAGAAATCAGTGTATCTGTCATAGTTTGGTTCGAAATATTAATGCCCGTAATCCATTTTATCAATTTTTCCACCCATGAATCTTTTCTGAACAATGAAGTAAACAATAAGGAGTATAAAACCAACAATTCCCCATCCAAAAGCAACGTTTAATCCATATTCCGATGTGGCGGTGTTGTATATGGTTAAGGACTCGTTTACACTATTTGTAGAAGGTAAAATTACTGGAAACATAGATGCCAAGGAAGAAGTTATGCCGCCAAGAATAATTAGCGATGAACAGGTAAAGGCATAAACAGCTTTCTTGAATTTTTTAATGAAAAAAGTACCAACTAATCCACTAAGGTAAATCATTGGGAAAATGATCAGAAGTGGATTATCCGTAAAGTTTGAAAATGGCTCTGGCTTAATAATATGCCAAATAGAAATTGAGAAAATTGTAAGTAGTAAAAGCGCAATGTTAAGCTTCAAAACTACCGACTTCAATTTTTCATTAATCGATGACTCAGTTTTCAAGATAATCCAATTGGCACCATGAATGGATAAGGTGACAACAGCAATTATTCCAATAACAATTGTGAACCAATCGATAACTCCCGGATGAATGCCTGCAGGGCTAAAACTGCTGTTCCATAAGGGTAGGAAAAAGTAGTGAGCTTCGTAAGCTGAAACACCATTTTCAACACCGCCCAAATTTACTCCTCTAATAACATTTCCAAGTGCAATACCAAAAAACAGCGTTAGCAGTAAGCTCGAAACACCAAACGATTTATCCCAAATATCCTTCCACATTTGAAAGTTAAACTGACTTCTTAATTCTAAACCTATTGCTCTGAAAATAATAAACCACAGGACAATGATTAAAGGAAGATAAAAACCACTAAAAACAGAGGCGTAGAAGGTCGGGAAGGCCATAAAAAGCAATCCTCCGGCAGCTACCAGCCAAACTTCATTCGAGTCCCAGAAAAGCCCTGCGGCTTTTGCAATTACCTCTTTGTCTTTTTCTTTTTCAGCAAAAAACAAATGAATAATTCCTGTTCCAAAATCGTAACCGTCCAATATGAAGAAGACAGCTAAAACAATAGCTATCATTGTGTACCAAAATAATTCCATAATTAATGTGTTTGAGTTTCCGGTCCTTTATGAATTGTTTTTCCAACCAAGACCAGGAACAGTAAGCCCAGTAGCATATATAAACCAACAAATCCCAATAGGGTAAATAAAGTATTGCCTGATGAAACGGTAGGAGAGATTCCATCAACGGTTTTTAATAATCCATATACCAAATAGGGTTGTCGTCCTAGCTCGGCAACATACCATCCAGTCATGTTTGCAATATATGGAAATGGGAAAGCGAACATGATGCCCCAAAGCAATGTATTCATTGTATAGAGTTTTTTTCTCCATAGAAAGAATAGTGCCATGCCCATTAATCCAATGAATATAGTACCCAATCCTACCATAATATGATAGGAGTAGTAGAGAGCAGGAATATTATCGGGTAATTCTTCTTTTGTAAATTGATCCATTCCCGGAATCTGTTTGTTCCAATCCTGATAAGTTAAAAAGCTTAAGATGTTAGGAACGGCAATTTTGTTGTCTATCTTTTTCTCAACCATATTCGGCTGACCAATAAGTACGATTTCGGCACCTGCTTCTTCGGTTTCAAAAATTCCTTCCATTGCGGCAAAAGCAGCAGGTTGGTATTTGGCTACATTCTTAGCATTCCAATCTCCCGTTGGGACAGCTACGAGCATGCTCGAAACAAAACCGAAAATAACTCCCGTCTTTAAAAATAACTTTCCGTATTCCAGATTTTTATTTCGCAATACATAAAAAGCACCTATAGCGGCAACAACAAAGGATGAGGTTACAACAGATGCAAACTGATTGTGTAAGAAGGCAGGTATCAACCAAGGATTACTGAATAAGGCCGAGAAATTAGTTAATACGAATTTCCCATTCTCTAAAATTTCGTAACCAACAGGATGTTGCATCCAGGCATTGGTCGCTAAAATAAAGTAACCACTGGCCCAGGAACCTAAAAAGACTAAGAACCCCGTTAAAAGATGTAGTTTTTGCCCCATTAGTTTTTCACCAAAAATGAAAAGGGCCAAAAAGGAAGATTCGAGAAAAAATGAAAACATACCTTCCATAGCTAAGGTTTGTCCTATAATTCCGCCAGTAAGTTCCGAGAATTTAGCCCAGTTGGTACCAAATTGAAATTCCATTGGAATTCCTGTTACAACGCCCATGGTAAAGTTAATGGCAAAAATCTTCATGAAGAATTTTGCCGCATTGTTAAACTTTTCAAGTTTAGTTCTTAAATATTTCCATTTAAAATAGACTATCATTAAAGATAGTCCCATTGTTAATTGTGGAAATATATAGTGAAATGTGATAGTAAATGCAAACTGCAATCTATCATAAAATATCATGTCCTCCATATCCTTATTTTTAAGCGTTAAAAATAAGGGTTTTTATTCATTTTGTTATCAAAGAGAAATGATATTTTTTCTTTTTGTGAATTATCTCTCATGTGTATATTTCACTTAGGTTTTATTAAGAACGATAGTCCTTACTTCGTGTGAAAGGTAATGGGTTGAAGTGAGGTTTATTAGCTTGAAAGTAAACTTAATCGTACGGTACATAATAAAATGATGATAATGTTAGTGCCAAATTATAAGACAAACTGTGTATCATGTGAAATAAAAAAGGTTCAGGAACTAGTCCCGAACCTTTATGTTTTGTTCGTTTTTAATAATTCTAATTTTTCAATAGGATATTAGGAGTGAAACTTCTTGAAGTATTCTTCTAAGATTTCCAGCATTTTAGGGAAGTTCTCTCTTCCAAAGCCAACTCTGATGTATTTGCCTTCATACTCGAACATTTCTGCTGGCACAGTCATGATACCTGTTTCAGCTACCAAGTGGTCGCTAAACTCTAAGGCAGAACAATCGATTTTCAATTTTACAAATGATGTTGTACCTGCACGTGGAGGTACAAAGTTTTCTATCACCTTCTGATTTTTAGCAAATTCCGAAAACAAAGAAATGTTTCGTTTTACCTTCTTTAGGTTAGGTAATAGGAAGCGATCCATATTATTCAATGCCATAATTGTTAATATTTCACTTGGAGCACTATTGCATATACTTAAATAGTCTTTATAAGAAACTACATGTGCGAGAAATTCTTTATCCTGACTAACTAACCAACCTGTTCGTAATCCCGCTAAACCAAAAGTTTTAGATGCACCCCAAAGGCTTATGCCTTTTTCATATAGATCACACAACGGTGGCAATTCCAGCATGTCGCTTACCATTAACTTATGGTACATTTCATCCGAGAAGATGTAAATATTGTTCTCTCTTGCAATTCGTACAATTTCATTAAGTTGATCTAATGACAGGTAACTTCCCGTAGGATTGTGCGGGAAATTGAGAATAATAAGTTTCGTGTTTGGCTTTATTAGTTGCTCTAGTTTTTTTGTGTCAAAAGTCCAATCATTTTGGCTTGGATACCAGTTAGAAAGTTCACTTCCAATTGATTTTACCACTTCGTATAAGGATTGATAACACGGAGCAACAGTTATTACATGATCAGAAGAAGTGAGGAGAACATTCATGCTTATAAAATTTAGCTCTCCAGGTGTTGCAACTATAATGTTGTCAATAGATTGTGTTTTGTAGTTGGTTGATATTATTTCTCTTAATAGTGGATTACCCTCACTTTCGGTATAACCAAGTGTCATGTTTTCCCAAAGAGCCAATTCTTCAGTTGAGGCGCCATCAAGAACATACTTTAGCGCATATCCATCGCAGTCGGAACTAGAAAGTAAATATTTTGCAGTAAATTCATGTTTGGCAAAATACCTTTCGAGTATAAAATGATTGATTTTCATAATTGTAGGTTAGGTTTCAATCTCAATGTAGATATTAAAAAGGACTGAATCAATAGGGTATGTGCTTCCAGGTTTATTAAAATTTACCAACAAGTTTGATAATCCAAAGGCTTTTATAAAAATAGAGAAGTTATAAATTTCTAAATCTTATCTTTTGTATATTTTTCAATTAGAGAAAAAAGATCATCTTTGTCAATAGGTTTTTCTACATAAGCGTCGCATCCAGCTTCTTTGGCTTTTATTTTATCTTTAATACTAACATAAGCTGATTGTGCTATAACAGGAAGTTTAGCATTAATTTTTTTAACTTGTTCGGTTGCTTCAAGTCCATTTAAAATAGGCATTTTAATGTCCATTAATATCAAGTTAATATCATCATGAAGTTTGCATAATTTAATAACTTCAACACCATTAGGAGCATGCAAAACATTAATATTTGCTTGACTTAGCAGTTCTTTAAGGTATTGAAAACTGATTTCATCATCCTCTGCAACAAGAACAGTTAGGTCTTTTTGCATGTTTTCTGCAAAATTATGCTTGATATTTGGAAGCTGTACTTTATTCTTAGGTTTAATGTAAGGTAATCTAAAGTAAAAACTAGAACCTTTCCCTTTAATTGATTCAAGCCAAATTGTACCTCCCATTTTTTCTACGAAAGCCTTGGAGATTGGTAAGCCCAAACCTGTTCCTTCAACGACCTTAGACGGAGCTGTATCAGCTTGACGAAAGCGCTCAAAAATAATATCTTGCATTTCAAAAGGTACACCTTCACCCGTGTCTTTTACATAAAACAAGAGATTGTCATTTTCTTTGGTATAACCGAATTTAATTTGTCCTGTACTTGTAAATTTAATAGCATTTCCGATTAGATTGGTTAAGATTTGGCTTAGTTTTGTTTTATCCGTTTCAATAATACATTCCTCTTCTGTTAGGGGTGCTGACTGATATAGCTCAAGTTCTTTTTTATCCGCCTCCGGTTTAAAGAAAGAGTGAAGATTATCCATGATCTGGTTAAGTTCCGTTTTTTCCTTAATGATCTCAACCTGATCTGTTTCTATTTTTGATATGTCAATTAAATCGTGAATAATGCTAAGCATTCGATTTCCACTTTGCTCGATAATATCAATGTATTTCTGTTGTTGGTCGCTAGTTAATTCAGGGCTTTTTAACAAATCAGCAAATCCTAGAATTCCATTCATTGGAGTTCTAATTTCATGACTCATATTTGCAAGAAATGCTGTTTTAAGAGTGTCGCTTTCTTCAGCCTTTTCTTTAGCCTTTCTTAATTCCTGTTCAATTTTCTTTTGTTCCGTGATATCAAGAATAGTACCTACCATAGTTATCAATTCACCTTGGTCATTCCAAATGCCTCTGAAAGTGGAGGAGTAGAATCCTGTACTTCCATCTGGACGAAGAAATCGTTGTTCGAAGAAGCCTTGTTCTTTCTTATCAATGGCTCGTTGTATAATTTCCTGGTCTCGGGCATTATCTTCTGGCCAAGGAGACAGTTTCATTATAGAGTCTAATTGAGGCGTAAATTCGTCTGGGTCCAGATGAAATATTTTGTATGTTTCTGCATTCCATTCACAATTTCCTGTTGTTACGTCCCATTTCCAATATCCTAGGTGCGACATTTTTTGAGCATCCAACAAGTTTTCTTCGCTTTCCAGAAACTTATGTTCAACTTGTTTTTGTTCGGTGATATTGTTACAGATTACTATGGCATTTGTCACTTTCCCCTTACTGTTTGTTATGGGTGCAATAGTCACTTCCAGAAACAATCCAATATTATTTTTCCTTTTTGAATTCTTCTTTGTTTTTGAATTATACCTCAAATTGAAATGTGCAATTTTACCTTTTTGGAAAACGGCTTTTACATGATCAAGAACTCCTTGTTCTTTTACCGTTTTATCTTCGAGAATATTGTAGTTTTCAATGAGGTTTTCAGTTGTAAGTACTAGTAAATCACAATAAGCTTTATTAGTACGTAGTAAATTTCCTTTGTTATCAGATATCCACATAGCATATGGATTTTGATCAATCACGCTATTTAAAAAGGCTTCCCTTTTTTTAAGTTCTTTTTTTATTTTTATTCTATCTCGAATATCTCTTCCAATAGAGATAAAATATTTAGGTGTACCATTCGGATCGTTTATTGCAGAAACATTATATTCTGTAGGAATTTTACTTCCATCCTTGCAAATTAAGGTCAATTCAATTATGCCAGTTTGTTTATTTTTTATTTCATTGATGAATTTAGAAGCCTTATTTAAATCATCTTTACTGTAATAGGATATTGGAGCTGGCAATTTAGCTATCTCTTTATGACTATATCCAGATAAGGTGCTAAATGCTTTGTTCCATTGGATGGCTTTTCCAGTTTCGGGGTTGAAAACAAAAAAAGTATCAGTCTGTGAATCTATAGCTTGTGCTATAATTTTTTTATCTTCAGTTAAGCGGTGAATTTGTTCAATCAATTCCTCTTTCGACTTTGCATGTAAATTCTCCATATTTATTAGGTAGTGTGCAGTTGTGTGTATTATTTTGTCTTATTGAATAAGGCAACAAGTATTTTAAATTACAATAAATACAAAAGATAAGCAAGTCTGAAATAGATATCGCAAGTTTTCGATCTATGATTTAATACAAATCAATAATTGGGATAGTATGAAAGTATTTATCTGAAATAACCGAGTTCGTTTAGTTGAAAATTTAATAGAGCTTTATAAAAATTAAAGAAGAAAAAGGGATAGGAATATAATATTGCCTATCTCTTAATCATTCTAATGGTGAGGTTTTTAGGTGTGGATACAAACTAATATTTCATTTAATAAATCAGGTTTATATTTGTTTACAAAGTCAAAATCTTTTCACCTTTTTTGATGTAATCTGTTAATGGTTCCCCCATATATTTCACATCCAAACCAAGTTGTACTAGAGTGTCGGTTACCCCATATCCATCGCTGCATGCAAGACAGGCTTCTATCGAAACACCTACTTTTAGCATCTTTTGAATTTCGTTTTGAATCTCAACATCTTCAGCTATTAATTTTGCAGAGCCACCCCAAACAATTACGTTGACTTGTTTCCACCAAGATTGAGTTAAGGCATTGGTTGAGTACATTGAAATCATATTTGTTACCGTTTCCTTATTGGTTGTTGTCCAAAGTATGTTTAGTTTGTCCATCTTGTTATTTTGTAATTTTAAACGACATGTTTATAGTTCTTTTTGTTCAAGCAAGTCAGCTAATACTTTTTTATATACATCTACAGATTGAGCTCCATTAAGTGTGCTCGATCGATTAAAAACAATTGTTGGTACAGAGGTAATGTCTGCATTTCTCCAAAAAGACTCTTGTCTTAGTGTTTTTTCACGAGCATCTACTTGATCAAGTTTAGCAATTGCATCATCAACATTTAAACCTGTTTTTAGAACTACCTCCGCTAATATTTGTCTATCAGAGACATCTTTTCCTTCACTAAAATACGATTCAAATAAACGCATTTTTAATTCGGTTTGCTTGCCAAATTCTTTTGCGTAATCAAGTAAAATATGCGCTTCTCTGGTATTAACAATTCTTTTCCCTTCGAAGAAATTAAATGTGAATTCAACTTCCTCTCCTAGATTTGCCATATTCGATTGCGAACGCTTCCAGTCTTCAGGAGAGCTACCATATTTGCGTTTTACATGATCTAGAATGTCTTCTCCTTCTTGTGGCATATCGGGATTCAATTCGAAAGGTTGCCATACAATCTCAACTTGATCTTGTATTCCCATTTCTGATATGGCTTGCTCCAATCGTCTGTACCCAATAATACACCACGGGCAAACCACATCTGAAATGATGTCTAGTTTTATTTTGTTGTTCATTTTATTTGTATTTTAATCATCAGTCCTAATTTATGGAGAATTCAAGCCAAATGTTCAAAACAAATTCATATTTGTTATATTTTGATTCTTTTTCCTGTCTAGTATTTCTGGAATGGCGATTATTGAGATTCTTTTTTTGAACTCTGAATTTTGTTAAATGATTCTCATATTTTCAGATGTTATTTTATTGCTTTTTCCATGCATACTTGTTGAATGGAGCATCAATTTGTGTTTCTGCAATATGATTTGTGTAGTTGCTAATTACCTTCTGTGATAAACCTAAAATAACTTCCAACACATGTCGTTGTTCGTATCCTGCAGAAAAGAAATCCTCTAATTCAGCCTCACTAACAGTTCCTCTTTTACGAACAAGGCCAAGAGTAAAAACGTGTAATGCCTGAAGTTTTTCAGTAGGCATTGCGGTTTCATTTCTTAATGCTTCGGTAATCGCATCATCAACTTTCATCATTTTAGCAATACCTGTATGTCCAGGAACACAATAAGTACATTCGTGTTCTACATTTATAGTTTGCCATACAACGGTTAATTCCTCTTTATTAAATGAAGAATTTTCGAACAATTTATGAAGTATCTGATATGCCTCAAGAGTACTTGGAGACTCGGCTAGTATTGCATGTAAGTTGGGTAGCATTCCAAATGCTTTTAGCGAATTTTCCAATAAAGGCTTACTGTTTTCTGGTGCTGATTCTACTGTGTGAATTTTAAATGTAGTCATGATTTTTTCTTTAATTTATTATAATTTTTTGATTGTTATCTTAATCTATGCAGTCGCTTAGATTAAGAATAAAAAAAATGTTTTAAATTTTCAAATGCGTTTTCGATGCAATCGCCTAAGGCTTGTTGTTCAAAATAACTAGTAGCCATAAAAAATCCTTGCATCGAAATCAATAAGTGTTTTCTTAATTAATAATTGATGCGACAAATCTAAACGTACGCTTAGTAATTTGCAAGTTTTAATTTCTAAAAAATGTTAAAACATTGTTTTTACCTCTTAAACGGAGAAAGTACGTTGAGAATTTATACTATAAAATTGCCTTGTATGTAGCTTTTGAAGCTTTTCGAATGCAATTGTTTTCAGGAATATTCTCCATAGTGTTACATTTTGTTGAAAGCTAAAGGAGTACGAGACATTGTAATAAATTAAAGAGGAACACAATTTTTTGTATTCCTCTCTTCACTGATGTAATTATTGTGGTGTAGTAGTTTTCTTAATTTAAGTAGTATTTAAATGTTTATCCATCTTCTTTTTCATGGTCATTAAAGGTGTAATATCTTCTAAAATAATGATGATATAATTTTCCTTTTTATAGGTAAACAATCGTGTTGAAAACTGTAAATCTTTATCTTCTTTTTTTCCGTCGTAATCGAAAAAAGGTTTGGTAATGTGTTCTCTGAAAATAGCTTCATTATTAACGTAAGAATGAAGAGCTGCTAATCTTAATTCACATGTGCGGCACATACTAGTAGTACCACATAGCTTCTGTTCTTCTATTTGATAAGCACATCCAATTACATCTCCACACTTTCGATACATTAAATTTTCATCTCTTTTATTAGAGAATATGCTTAGCATAGGATTGTTGTACGCTCTTAATTTTAGATCTTTATCTAAAAGCATAATGCATGAGCTAATATTATTGAGAATTAAATTTAGAAATTCACTGTCTTCACTCAAGACACTAAAGCGCTCATTGGTATGTGTTAAGTCAGTTTGCATTTTTTGTCAGCGAAATTATTTGATTCAAATAGGATTTGAATTGTTTTATCTAATTTATGTAATTTTATGATAATTTCAAAATATTATGGAAAGATAAAATCTATTGTGATTTATTTCACATAAAATCTGATTAATGGTATTTATGTAAGAGAATAGAGTGGATTTTTTTGTTCACTCATTGGCTTAGTAGAGTTGGAGTGAAATGCTTTTGAGACAAATGTTTTTGTATTGTCTCGAATTACAAGTGAATTAGAAATCGGAGTCTTTGCTTGTAAAGTTTTAACATGCTAAAGGAAGATTAATAGAATGTCATGGAAGGTGTTCCAGATGTAATTGCTGATTTAGTGTAATTCTTTTGATCTAAAATTGCAAGAAATAGAGTGATGATCCTCCGATTATAATCCAAGTGATAATTCCCAATAAAAAAGTATTACCACCCGTTTCCTTGATTTCAGAAACAGAAATACTTGAACCGATAAATAGTAAAGCAATGACCATTCCTTTTTTGCCTAACCACTTTAAATGTGCAAAACCTTCTTGCCATTGAGGGAACAGATGAGCAACTATAATTGCCAATACAAAGACTCCAATAAACCAAGGTATTTTTATTTTACCTGAGTCAGAGTTTTTATTGAAAATTGCGAATACAATTGAAACAGGAATGATCCAAAGTGCACGAGTTAATTTAACGGTAGTGGCAATTTCTAAAGCTTGCTCTCCATAGGCTGCTGATGCACCTACTACTGAGCTGGTATCGTGAATTGCGATTGCAGACCAAAAACCAAATGTTTCCTGACTCATTTCAAAATAATGACCAATAATAGGAAATAGCATTAGTGCGAGCGAATTAAGAACAAAAACAACTGCCATTGCGAACAAAACCTGTTTGTTTTTTGCATTAATTACTGGCGCAACTGCAGCTATTGCACTGCCACCGCATATGGCCGTTCCTGCAGCAATTAATATGGTGGTTGCTTTCTCAACCCTTAAAAGTTTACCCAATAGTAATCCAATACTAATGGTTGCAATTACCGAAACTGCAGTAAAACCAAAACCTGATTTTGATGCTTCCATTACCATGCTTAGATTCATGCCAAAACCCATTAGTACAATGGAAGCTTGCAATACTGAAGATGTGTGTTTGGTAAACCGATTGGTTTTAATTCCAAACATGGAAAAGAAGAGTCCCATAATTAAAGCAATCGCCGGTGAAAATCCTGGCACAAAGCAGAGAATAATCCCAATGAAGAATAGATAACTTGATTTTTTAGAGAATAGCTGCATTCGTTTTTGTTCTTTGTTTTGTAAAACAAAAATACAGCTAATTAATAGCTTGTGGAAATTGTAAAATGTTATTAATTATAGCTAAAAGTTATAGTGATTCAGAAAATCAATAAATAATCCAGGAATTTTTAATTCAGGTCCTTTACGCAATGCCATTCTTAATTTTCGATGAATATTCAATTCACTAACGTTTAGTTTACAAAGACTTTTTAGCTTTATTTCTTTCTCAATCGACTTTTCTGAGATCAAGGCAATACCATCAAAATTACAAAGGAAATTTTTAATGGCTTCGGTACTTCCCAAGTGAATTAGAATGTTTAATTTTTCCAGATCTATGTTTTGTTTGGCAAGGGCTTTCTGAATTACCTGAAGGCTTCCAGAGCCTTTTTCGCGAAGCACCAAAGGTATTTCCTGGATATCGCTTAATTTAATGTTTTTGCGTTTGGCATACACACTTTGTGTTCCTGTAACTACAACAATTTCATCATCCAAAAAATCCATGTATTTGATGTTCGAATTAGATTTTTCATTTTCCACCAAAGCCAAATCAATTTCATTATCGAGTAGTTTTTGCTCCATCTCAAAAGAATTACCGTTGAATAAATCCAATTTTATTTTTGGATAACGCCTATGAAAAGATGCAATAACCGATGGAATAAGGTATTGAGAAATGGTTGAGCTGGCACCAATCCGTAAAGAACCATTAAATGCCTCGCTTAATCTGCCCAGTTCGTAATCCAAATCACGGTATTGCTGTTTGATTTGTTTAAGGCTACGATACACCAATTTACCCGATTTAGTTAGGTAAACCTTGTTTCCTTTTCGTTCGAAAAGAGCAGTTTCTAATTTGCTTTCTAACTCCTTAATGTGTTTGGTAACTGCAGGTTGGCTTATGAATAGTTCTTCGGCTGCTTTTGAGAAATTAAGGTTTTCTGCTACTGCAATAAATACTTCATCACGATAATCCATATTTTATCCAATTAGTGTTGTTTTCAACCATTTCCAGGGAAATAGCATTGATACATTCTGCTGGTAAATTCGATATTCCTCTCCGTATTCGAGGACTAGTTTTTTTTCCTCCAGATAGCAACCAACAATCAGATAAATGCTAAATATTGCATTTACAATTAATGCACTTATATCTATATTTCTTGACCAAATAAATAAAAAAGTTGCCGTATACCAAGGATGACGAATGATGCTGAGTATTCCTGCAGTGCTTAAATTTCCATCATCAGACATTGTTTTATGATGTTCTGATTGCTGAATCTGGCGAAAGCCTAAAAAGGATAATAAATCGTATGATTTCGAACCTGCAAAAAACAGAAAAAAGCAGGTTAGTAAGATTAGTATACGGCCAATTTGAAAATATCCCGACCAGTCAAAAATCATTTCACTTTTTAATGAATAGGAAAACAAAATAAGTGGTAGAAATGTAATCAGAGAGAACAAATTGTAAAGTATCCGATAAGTTCGAAAGTGTTTACCCAATTTTGGTTCAATATATGCGAGAAAACGGTTGGAAATTAAACTGCTGTGAAAAATGCACCAGAGTACTAATAATAATGAGAGGAGAAGATGTTGTGTTGAAATCATCAGGTAAAAGTAAGAAATAGATTCTGTTTGAAAGAGAACTATTTCTTACTTTCTAAATGATATACATCGGAAAAAGGTCTTTTTATCAATTATCTCTAATTAAGGGAAATGTTGTAAGCTCCTTTAGTCAGAATCTTAGCTAGGTTTTGAGAACCTACAATTTCTGTAAATCCTTTAGATTCACTTCCAGTTTTTATTTTTTCTTTGCGCAGATAATAGTTTTGTCCGTCACTTTTATCAATTACAAAAACATATCGGTCGGGGCCTGATTTAAGAATTGCCTGACTCGGAAGTGCCTTTGCATCTTTTTCATTTGTAATAATTTCAGCTTCGATAAATGATCCATTGTATAATTTCCCTTTTGCCTCTTCTTCAATTTTAGCCAAACAGAGAATGGTTTTAGTTTTCGGATCGATTCCTTTTCCAATTGCACTTATATGTGCGGTATGTATTTTATCAGAATTACTTAGGGTTTTAAAATGTACAATCTGTCCTATTTTTAGCCGTTGAATATCCTTTTCGAATACCGAAATTTGAACTTGGAGCAGATTGGTATTCACAATTTCAAGTAAGGATTTTTGTTGTTCGGCGAATTCACCAAGAATCATATTGTAATTGGTAATAAAGCCATCTATTGGAGCTGTTAATGAAAGAGAAGAGTAAAAGTCGCCTTCTTTTATTTTATTTGTGTCGAGATGTAAAATCTTTAATTTCAACTCTAAACTTTCATATTTTGCTTTTGCTGATTTGTAGGTGCTTTCAGAGGAGTTAAGGTTTTTCTTGGCGCCAATTTTTTCGTTGTACAGCGCTTTGTTTCTTTCGTAAGCCGCCTTAATACTTGGAATGTGGGCTGAGATTTCCGCGAAATCTTGCTGAAGGGAAATCAATTCATTGGATTCAATTTGACACAACACTTGACCTTTTTTCACATAATCGCCAGTTGTGAAATGAATACTCTTTACAATACCTGAAATAGGTGTGCTTATATTGGCAATTCCATTTGGAGGTGCTGAAATGGATCCGTTGCAGGAGATTAAGTCCTCAAAGCAATGCGTAGTCGCCCTGCCAATTTCCATTTTTTCGGTTATGAATTGTTGCTTGGAAATCTGAATTAATTGTTCGCTCTCGTTAATGATGGGATTAATGGGAGGTGTTTTTGGCTTGCATGCAAAAAAACACATTGTTAATAGTATATTGGCGAGTAGGATATAGCTTTTCATGATATTAGGTTTTATTTATTAAGATAGTTGGCTTCAAGAGCAAGATTATTGTACCGAGCAAGATTATCGAGATAATTTAGGGTCAGATTTAATGCATTTTCAATGCTTACAACATACTGGAAAAAGTCCAGTTCACCCATTTGATATGATTTTTGAGCTATTCTTATGATTTCTTCACTCAATTTCCGACCTGAATCTTCATAGTTTTGGATGGATTCTTCAAATTTCATCAACTCTATTTGCAATTCTTCCTGTTTTGCTTCGCGATTAATTAGAAAATTACTTCGCATGTTTTGATTAATGTCTAAGGCAATTTTGTTGGCTTTTATTCGTGCTTTTTGTTCTCCGAAAAATAGTGGCACTGCTAATCCAATTTGAAAACCTTGGTAGGTTTGAGCCTTAGCATACTTATTGCTTCCTCTGTAATAGCCAAGTGAAATATCTGGAAGTAGCTTGTTTTTCTCTAATCCAAGCAAGGCATATTGTTGTTCGCGTTGTAGTTTCATAATTTGTAAATCGGAACTAGATTCAACGAGATTGTTCTCGATAGGAATTCTATTCAATTCCTGCAGTGGAATTGTAAATGCACTATCCTGTTGCAAAATAGCTTTCATTTTTTCATTGGCGATATCCAGATTGTGCTTCAGTTGTTGGATAACAGTAGCTATTTGTTGTTGTTTGGCCTTGGCATTTAATAAATCTATCTGACTGATGTCTCCTTTTTCAAATCTGATCTCAGCACTTTTTCTAAAATTAGTATATAAAGAGTCTATTTTGAAAAATACTTTTAGTTTGTGTTGCAGATAGAGGATTTGATTATATGCTTGAGATACACTTTTGGAAACCATCTGTTTTTGTCGGTAATAATTGGTTTCCGTAATTGATACATTTCTTTTATTCACCTTCAATTGTGCGCTGTAAACACTTGGGAAACTAAATGTTTGTTCTACACCAAAAATTTTGAGAGGATGACCATTTTCCGCAATGTTGTTTTGATCGTATTCGTAATAGAAATATGTTTTGTCTATAGAAAAAGCACTTGCTTTTAAGGCTTCACTTTGTTTTATGGCAAGTTTGAAAGCTTGAAGTTGCTTATTGTTATCCATTGCAATTTCAATTGCATTTTCAAGGCTCAATTCCTTCGTTTGTGCAGTTGCCGTAAGCGATAAAAAGGCAATGAGGATGCCGGTAATTGCAGATTTAGATCGGATGAATCGAAGTGGTCTCCATTGAATGCCGATGACATTATAAAAGATTTCAAATAGTAAAGGCAAGGCAATCATAGTTAGCATGGTAGATGTAATAAGACCTCCGATAACGACAGTTGCCAAAGGGCGTTGTACTTCAGCTCCAGCACCTGTCGAAATAGCCATTGGCAAGAATCCCATTGCCGCCGCCGCAGCTGTTAGCATTACCGGACGAAGTCGATCTTTTGTGCCAGTGAGTATCAATTCTCGCATACTGGTCATTCCTTTTTCTTGCAAATCTTTAAGATGTTCAATCAACACAATTCCATTTAAAACTGCAATGCCAAAAAGAGCTATAAAGCCTATTCCTGCAGATACACTAAAAGGCATACCTCTTATCCATAAAAAAAGAACACCACCAACGGTAGATAAGGGAACCGCGGTAAAGATTAGAGCTGCATCTTTAAACGACCCAAAAGCAAAGTGCAGGAAGATAAAGATCAGAAGTAAGGCAAGTGGAACAGCAAACAGTAAGCGCTTAGACGCATTCTGAAGATTTTCAAACTGACCGCCATAAACAATGTAATTTCCCGGTTCCAGTTTAATTGTACCCTCAATTCTACTTTGTATGTCTTCAACGACTGACTGTAAGTCACGATTTCTAACATTCACACTAACCGACATCATACGATGTGTGTTCTCACGGGATATTTTTGCAGGACCTTCCGAGAAAGAGATGTCGGCCAGTTCGTTCATAGGAATTTGATTTCCATTTGGGAGAGGAATCATTAATTGTTGAACATTTTCGATGTCCACCCGATTTTCTTTTTGAAGTCGAACGACTAGTTCGAAACGTTTTTCACCTTCGAAAACACTGCCACTAGATTCTCCTCCAAAAGCCATTGCCAAATAGGAGTTTAGCGTTTTCATATCCAAACCATAATGAGCTATTTTATTGCGTTTGTAGATTACGCTCATTTGCGGCAATCCTTCTGTTTTTTCTAAAATAATATCAGCCGCACCAGGCACATCTTCAATTAATTTCTTGATCTCACTGGCTTTTTCATTTAAATATGCCAAATCTTCACCAAACAGCTTGATGGCAATATCTTCACGAACTCCTGTCAATAGTTCATTAAATCGCATTTCGATAGGCTGAGTGAACTCATATTCAATGCCGGGAATAATCGATAGAGCTTCTTTAAATAGATCTGCCAGTTCTTCCTTATTTTTTGCGGACGTCCATTCATGTCGAGGATTTAGTTTTATAATCATATCAATTTCTTCCATCGACATTGGATCTGTTGGAACTTCGGCTGCTCCAATACGACAAACAATTTGATCTACCTCGGGAAAACTATCGATTAGGATGTTTTCCATTTGGGTGCAGATTTCAACGGTTTTTGACAGAGAAGTGCCTGTTTTTAGAACCGGTTGAATCACAAAATCACCTTCATCAAGTGTAGGAACAAATTCACCTCCCATTTTCGAGAACAAAACACCCGTAAAAATAAGTGCTGCCAGTGAGGCTCCTAAAACGAATCTCTTGTGACCGCAAGACCATTTCATAACGGGAATATACGATTGATAGGTTAAATTCATGATTTTATCCGCAATATTCCATTTGCCTTTTTTTTCAGGTTTTAAGAAGAGGGAAGAGGCAACAGGAAGCCAAGTAAAGCCTAATATCATAGCACCAATTATCGCAAAACTAAACGAAAGAGCCATTGGTCTAAACATTTTACCTTCCACTCCTTGTAGAGATAGAATTGGAATAAAAACGATGAGAATAATTATTTGCCCAAAAATGGCAGAATTCATCATTTTGGATGCTCCGGTAAAGGTGATTTTATCAATAAGGGTTTTCTTTTCTTCTTTGTTTGCTTGATTGAATTCATCAGTTTTCACATTGATCCGAATGGCAATGTATTCGACAATGATAACGGCTCCATCAATTATAATTCCAAAGTCGAGAGCTCCCAAGCTCATTAAATTAGCATCAATACCAAAAATGTACATCAAGGAAAGCGTGAAGAGAAGTGCCAAAGGAATCATTGAAGCAATAACCAATGCCGATCGTATATTTCCAAGTAATACAAAGACGATTAGCATTACAATCAAGCAACCCAAAACCAAATTTTCGACAACAGTAGTCGTGGTTTTGCCTATTAATTCACTTCGCTCTAATATTGGATTAATAAAAACACCTTCGGGCAGATTTTTCTGGATTTCAGCAACTCTATCCTTTACTTCATTAATCACCAATTTGGAGTTGGCATTTTTCAGCATCATGACTTGACCCAGAACTTTTTCTCCCTGACCGTTTGCCGTGATAGCTCCAAAACGATTGGCATATCCAAAATGAACCGTGGCAATATCTCTAACCAAAATGGGAATACCGCTGTTATTCTTAACCACAATATTTTCAATATCCTGAATGGACTTTACTTGCCCGTCGCCACGGATAAAGTAGGATTGATTGGTTTTTTCGATGTAGGCACCACCAGAAATGCTGTTGTTGTTTTGTAAAGCTTCAAAAACTTCCATCAAGTTAAGATCCATGGATCTTAATCGAGTTGGATCAATTGCGACCTCGTATTGCTTTAAAAATCCGCCCCAGCTGTTTACTTCAACTACTCCTGAAATTCCGGATAATTGTCTTCTAACAATCCAATCCTGAACAGTTCGTAAATCCATTGCAGAATATCGATTTTCAAATCCGGGTTTAACATCCAGTATGTATTGGTAAATTTCGCCTAATCCAGTGGTTATTGGTCCCATTTCTGGAGAACCAAACCCTTCAGGAATATTCGCTGATGCTGCCTTAATTTTTTCTGCAATTAGTTGGCGGGGAAGATAAGTGCCAATTTCATCATTAAATACAATGGTAACAACGGATAAGCCAAATTTCGAAATTGATCTAATTTCTTCAACTCCAGGAAGGTTTGCCATTTCCAACTCAACAGGAGCGGTAATGAATTGCTCTATTTCCTGTGTGGATAGATTTCCCGAAGTAGTAATTACCTGAACCTGATTGTTGGTAATGTCGGGAACAGCGCCAATTGGGATTTTTAAAATTGAGTAACATCCAAATAGAACAATAGAGAGCGTAAATAGAATTACAATAAGTTTATTTCGGATACTGAAATTGATGATCTTTTCTAACATTGACATTGGGCTTGTGATTGTTAGTAATAAATAATGATATTTAAATTTAAGGATTATTATATAAAATTTTGAGTTTAATTGAAATCAATTAAGAATATTCTCAATTTTTCGTTGATGAACTCTTCTAAATGAACCAAGCGAAAGAATTATTAATAATATTGAATGTTATGAAAATATAACATAAGGGTGAAATGATTTGTTTTTTGTTAAGTAAATCGATAAATTATGATTTGGTAGAAAAATCTGGTGATTCAATTAGATTTTAGACTAATAAGAGTTAAGTTAGTGTGAGTGGTGTAATAATTAATGTGAAAAATATTAATTTTTATTAAACGTATATTGTTTTCAGCACAAACAGGTTATGTGTATGCGTGTTTTTTTTGAATGAAATTTCTTGTGTTTATAGTATGAAAAAGTAACAAAAAAGGCATTCTGCCGTAAATTGGTTGTAGAATTTATATCTGAAAGGATTAGAATTAAATCGCTATTTAATTAAATCAGACTCATGCTTTCACTAGAAAGCAATTTAATATTCACTTATGAAGAAAATTTTAGTTGTTGACGACAAACCTTCCATGAGCCAATTAATGGTTCGATTTCTACAAAATTCATTTGATGTAACCACAAAAGAAGATGGTTTGCAAGCTATCAGTTGGTTACAATCTGGTAATATTCCTGATATTATTCTAACAGATCTTCAGATGCCCGTTATGGATGGGATAGAATTAATAAAACGAATAAAGGAAAGTGGTTATTTTAATGATATTCCAATCATTGTTTTAAGTAGTCAAGAGAGTAGTAATATTCGTGTTGAGTGTTTAAAGTTAGGTGCTGAGGATTACATTATGAAACCGTTTAATCCTGAAGAATTAATGATTAGAATCGAACGTTTGATTAAATAACAACATCATGGAAGTAGGGAGTAGACAATTGAATCTAATGTACATTGGGACTGACGATGCTGTCCTTAGCGATTTCAATCGACAGGATCTAAATATAAATTTAATACATCATGCAAATCCTTTAAAAGCATCCGATTGGATCGAGAAAAATGGATTGGTTGATGGTGTAATTAGTGAAATGGAATTGCCTGGTAGAAATGGATTGGATTATCATGATGTGTTTGTAGATAAATTCGACTCAAATCAGAAAATACCTTATATTCTTTTGGTGAAAGAGAAGAAGCCTGAAATTCTACAAAAAGCAATGCAGCAAAAAATTAGTGATGTATATGCTAAACCAATTGATGCTGAAAAATTGGCACATAGGGTGAATTTTTTGAAAGTTTTGCAAGTACATATGTCTTTCAATAAACAGGATAATGATAAAACTGTTAAAGTATATAAGACTCCCTTCTTTAAAAGATGTTTCGATATTTTCTTTGCCGGATTTGGCTTGTTATGTATTTCTCCCTTGTTACTTCTTTTCATTATTGCGATTCGACTAGAATCAAAAGGGAAGGTGTATTATATTTCGAAAAGGGTTGGGACTGGATATCGAATTTTCAATTTCTTAAAACTAAGATCGATGTATCCTGATGCTGATAAGAGATTAAAAGAACTAGAACATTTAAATCAGTATAGTAATGCTGAGGGTGAAGAAGAACAGTCTGACGAGATAATTAAAGAAAGCACTGAAAATCCAGGAGGAACCATTTTATTTGGTGATGAAGAGGAAGTTGAGGAAAGTGCTCACATACAAAGACAAAAACAAAAACAGGATAAAGCATTTGTGAAATTCGAAAATGATCCTCGTATTACAAAAGTAGGACAGATCATTAGAAAGTTGAGTATTGATGAGTTGCCTCAGTTAATTAATGTAATTAAAGGAGATATGTCTATTGTTGGTAATCGCCCTTTACCTTTGTATGAAGCAGAAATGCTAACAACAGATGAGTGGACAGATCGATTTAATGGCCCCGCAGGAATTACTGGTTTATGGCAAGTTGAAGCTAGAGGTAAATCTTCTAAAATGTCTCCAGAAGAGCGAAAAGGCCTTGATAATAAGTACGTCGAAATTGCTAACAGTAAATATTCATTTTGGAAAGATTTATGGATCATTTTACGTACGATTCCTGCAGTATTTCAAAAAGAAAATGTTTAAAAATTTATCTATGATTAGAAGAATTACACTTGTTTGTTTATTATTCTTAACATCTATCTTATCAACACTTTCACAGGAAGTTGAACAGGTTGTGAGTAAAGTTGTAGAGGGGAGTCATGTTAGTGATATGCTGATACCTCTAAGTGATATGCAACTCTTGGCTGTTCAAAACTCTCCTCTTTTAAAATTTTACAACGCGGATATCATTATCAGTGAATTAAAAATTAAGGCTGAGAAGAGAAATTGGATGACTACTTTAGGGTTTGAAGCAAGTGCTAAATATGGATTGTTTGATAACCTTTTAATTACGGAGGATTTAAATACAGAATCGACTACTTCATCTACCGAACAAACACGATATAGTGTAGGCTTAACTTTGAAAATTCCATTGAACACAGTTGCCGACCGTACCAATGTAAAACAAGCAAAGGCAGAACTAGAAAAATTTAGATATCAAAAGGAGAATAGTATAAAAGAACTCAGGCAATTGGTTATTGTTCAGTACAATAATGTATTGAAAAGTTATACTAGTGTTGAAGTGAGAAATAAATCTTTAGGAGTATTGAAAATGCACCTGAGTTCTGTCGAAAAAGATTTTGTAAATGGAAAAATCAACATAGCGGAATATTCTAGAGTCAATGATATTAAAATGAATGCAGAATTGGAATTTGAAAAAGTTAAAATTGAATTGTTAACCGCTATTCAAATTCTAAGTGAAATTGTAGGCAAGCCAGTTATCACCAAAAATTAGAACACTTTGAATATTATCTTCTTCATACGACTATTGCAAAAACACCTACTAGGACTAATTATTACTCCCATAGTAATGGTGTGCGTAGTATTCTTTTTAACGCAAGATCAACCCAAGTTATATGATTCTAGTACTAGGATTTATACTGGGATTGCTACCGGATCATCTATCGTATCGTTAGAGGAATCGAAGCTAGATTTGTTTGGGACAAGAATAGCTTTCGATAATTTAATTAACCTGGTTAGAACGAAGACTACAATTGAAGAGGTTTCTTTGCGCTTATTTACAAAGCATATGCTGTTGGATGGGCCAAAGTCAGATGTAATTCTTCCAGAACATTATAAGCTTTTAATGGAAACTGTACCAGAGAAAGTTAAGGCTTTAATCGTTCAAAATAATCCAGAGAAAACCTATCAAAATCTTTTAGAATACAAAAATACAGATCATACGAATTTCATTTATGAATTAATTCACTTAGGGCATAGACATTATAGTACTAAGGAGATTCTTAAAGAGATAAAGGTTGCTAGAGTGCAATCTAGTGACATGGTAAAAATTTCCTTTAATTCAGATGATCCTGGGGTTTGTGCAAATACCTTAGAATTAATTAATGAAGTATTTGTTAGAGTTTATTCAGATATAAAAGTAAACCAATCAGATGCTGTAGTTGGTTATTTTCAAAAGGAAATTGATAATGCAGAATCTAACTTGAACTATGCAGAGGAAGAGCTTGTAGAGTTTAATAAGAAATATAATATTATTAATTATTATGAGCAAACAAGACATATTGCTTCGGAAAAAGAACAGTTTGATTTAACGTATACCGAGATTCAGATGAAACACATGGCAGTGGTATCTGTTTTAAAGCTTCTTGAGAAAAAAATGACCAGAAATGAAAGACGAAGGGTGAATAGCAATGAAATGCTGGCTTTACGTGAGACTCTTTCAGATATCAAGCATCAAGTTTGGATGCTAACGAACTCTTCGCCAATTGAAGAGATTAAAACCGAAGCGAACTCGCTTAAATTGATTGAGTTAAAAAAGCAAGAAGCCGTTATTGAAGATAAATTGGGAGAATTAGTTGATGCCCAATATCGTTTTGATAATTCTAAAGAAGGAATTGCTGGTAATTCGATTTTAGAGCGATGGTTAGAGAAAATGATAGAGTTTGAATCTTCTAAAGCTCAATTAGAAGTTGGAAATGAGATCAAAAAAGATTTTGATAAACTATTTGAAAGTTACGCGCCTTTAGGAGCCACAATGAAACGACTGGAGCGAAAAATTAACGTTGCAGAGCAAAAGTATTTATCCTTGCTAGAAAGTTTAAATAAGGCAAAGCTTAAACAGCAAAATATCGAATTAAATTCGAATTTAAAGATTGTTACACCTCCATTTTTTCCTATCGAAGCAAGGGCTAGTAAAAGAAAATTCTTGATCATTATCGCATTCATGATTGGATTTGTTATACCTGCTTTTATCATTATCGTATTAGAGTTTATAGATACTAGTATCAAGACAGTTGCAAGAGCTGAGGATGCAATTGGTTATAAGGTTTTGGCTATGTTTCCAAACCTTCTTCATCCAAATAAAAATTTAGATGTCGATTTTGTGAAAAAGCGAACATTGGAAATCATGATTAGGAAGCTTTTACTGCTAAAATCAGCAGCAAGAGGTGATAATCAACCTGTTCAAATGACACTTTTTAGCAATCAAAAAGGGGAAGGGAAGAGCTTTGTTTTTGACTTGTTGGTGAATAAATTAAATGATCTAGGTTATAAGTGCTTGTATCTAACCCATAACAATATCGAACCAAAGGCATCGGATGTGCGAAAATCATATGAAATTACACCAATGTTTCATAGAGCCAAAACGATAAGTCAATTGGTTGGCTATGATATTAAGAAAGAGGATTATGATTATGTTTTTGTTGAAATTCCAGATGTGATGAAAAACACTTATCCTGTTGAATTGGTTGGAGAGTCAGATTATGCAATAATGATGGTTAGAGCAAACAGAGCTTGGTCTTCTGCAGATGTAAATTCATTAAATGATTTTAAATCAGTCGCAAAAAAAGACACAATCCAAATTCTATTAAATGGTGTTGAATTAACAGAAATGGAAAATATATTGGGTGATCTTCCAAAAAAACGATCATATTTTAGACGCTTTATCAAGAATGCATTGCGTTTAAGGTTTTATACGAAGACCAATATTTCTTAGTAAGCAGTTAACGATATTAATGTAAAAAGACTACTAAAAGCCTAACTTAATGAAGGTAAATCAATTAAAGGTTGGTGCAATATTATCCTATGTAGTAATGGGCTTAAGCAATGTCGTTGGATTGCTTTATACTCCTTACATGCTTCGTATGATGGGGCAAAGTGAGTATGGTCTATATTCATTGGTGGCATCGGTAGTTGCTTACCTTACAATTCTTGATTTGGGTTTTGGAAATACTATAATTAGATACACTGCTAAGTTTCGTTCCGAGGGAAAAACAGAAGAACAGTATTCCATGTTTGGAATGTTTATTCTTCTTTATGGTGCGATAGGTTTCATTGTTTTAGTGCTGGGAATGGTTTTGTATTTTAATATTGAATCGATATACGGTGGCACCTTAACAGCTGATGAATTGGATAAGGTCCATACATTGGTCTTGTTAATGGTTTTTAATCTGGTTTTTACTTTTCCAGTAAGTATTTTCGGTTCGATTGTAACGGCTTACGAGAAGTTTATTTTTCAAAAGGTTATACAGGTTGTTCGAATTATTTTGAATACGGGAATTATGATTGCCTTATTGGAAATGGGATATCGTGCGATTGGTATGGTTGTATTAATAACCATCTTTAATGTCACTACTCAGTTGGTTAATTTATGGTATTGTAAATATAAAATCAAAATTAAAATATACTTCAAAAAATTCGAGTGGAAATTTTTTAAAGAGCTTGCCGGTTATTCATTTTATATTTTTCTAGGAGCTATTATTAATCGTCTTTATTGGAGTTCGGGACAATTGGTTTTAGGAGCTAATGTAGGTACTGCAGCCGTTGCAATATTTGCTGTAGGAATCCAGTTAGAACAGATGTATATGGGCTTTTCAACTGCCATTTCGGGTGTTTTTCTGCCGAAAGTTACAGCAATGGTTAGTCAATCGAAATCAGATAAAGAAATATCCGACTTGTTTATACGAACAGGTAGAATTCAGTTCATTGTAATGTCTTTTATATTAGCTGGATTTATTCTCTTTGGGAAACAGTTTATTCACTTGTGGGCGGGTGCAAATTACGCGGATACTTACTTAATTACTTTGTTGTTTTTTATACCACTAACCATTCCATTAATTCAAAATTTGGGAATAATTATTTTAGAAGCACGCAACAGAATTAAGTTTCGAGCTTTAGTATATATCTGTATAGCTGCATTTAGTGTCGCATTGCAACTGATTCTTGTTGATACATATGGAGGTATTGGATGTGCTATTGCAATTTGTGCTGGATTGGTTCTTGGTCACCTTGTGGTTATGAATATCTATTATTATAAAAAGCAGGAAATTGATATTCCTAAATTTTGGAAAGAAATTGGGAAAATGTCTATTTCTCCATTGGTTATAGGGCTTCTTACTTATGTAATTTTACAAAGTATAGAACTTGATACCGTTGTTAGTCTTGCTTCTGGAATTATTTTGTTTGCAATAATTTACATTCCTGTTTTTTGGTTTACATCAATGAATCAGTACGAAAGAGATTTATTATACAAACCAGTAATGGGTGTTGTCTCACGCTTCAAATCTTTGAGATAGAATTAGAGGAATTAAAAGAAAATTAAAAAGACGCTATATGGCATCATTTAAAGAAAAAATAAAGAATCTGCTACCTCAAAAGTTGATGTACATGTATTATCTAAATACTGCCAAGAAGGCTAGTATGTACGATTTAAGAAGACGTGTACATGATAAGGTGTATAATGATTCACATATCGAAAAAGTGAAACGAGATTTAGCTCTTGCTTATCACATTGTTGAGAAAGGACTTACTATGCCTGAACCACGTCCAGGATTTGGTAAAGCGGTTGTGTTCAGTTTGATCGGTACTGTTGAGAAATATCAAAATCTGAATCTTCCACTTGAAGATATGGAGTTTGTACAATCAGTTTCCGTACTAAAAGAATATTTGGAATTCCATCAAGAAATCAATTTTAAGCTAGATGAAGCTTTAGAAAAAAAGCTAACGGATTTAAACGAGAAATTTAAAAATGTAGAAGGATTAAAACAGATAAAGATTACAAGGAAAGAATTTTTTGGAGATAAGAATAAGTCTTTTGATCAATTTTGTAAATCAAGGTATTCAGTTCGTAATTATACAAAAGAAGAAGTGCCTTTGCCATTGTTGTATGAATGTATTGATTTAGCTCAACGATCTCCTTCGTTTTGTAATCGTCAACCTAATAGAGTGCACATCGTAAAATCGAAGGAGCAGAAGGAAGGAATTTTAAACATTCAAAATGGCAATCGTGGTTTTGGACATTTGGCAGAAACCCTTTTGGTTATTACTTCTGTAGTATCAACAACTAAAGATATTCATGAGAGATTTGAAAATCATTTAAATGGTGGGTTGTTTAGTATGACTCTTCTAAATGCATTGCATTTTAATGAGATTGGAGCTTGCTCGCTAAATTGGAGTGTTTCTGATGATAAGGATATGAAATTGCGTGAGGTGATTGAAGTTCCTGAAAATGAGGTGGTATTGATGATCATTGCCTGTGGTTATCTGCCAGAGGAATTTGCGATAGCTTCATCGCCTAGAAAAACTGCAAGAGAAATAACTGTTGCGCATTAAATGAATTACAGCATCGGATATTGTATTACTTTAAGAATGGAATTATGAAAATTGGAATTATTACTTTACCCTTTAATTGGAATTATGGCGGAATTTTACAGACCTATGCTTTGCAATTAGCTTTAAAGAAATTAGGACATGATTCTTATACCATTAATAGAAATACAGAACCAATGTCTTTGAAATTAAAGATCTTGTCGTTTACAAGACGCGTAATTTTAAAAAATTTATTTGGAAAAGATGTTGTTGTTCGAACCTGGCCTACAAAACAGGAAGAAAAAGAAATTAGACAACATACGGATCGTTTTATAAATGAGAATATTCAATTAACAGAATTGCTAAATACCGAAGCTGATTTTAAAAACATAGCTTCTTATCAATTTAAAGCATACGTTACAGGTAGTGACCAAGTATGGCGACCTAAATATTCGCCAATAATGGAAAATCATTTTTTGAAATTTTTGGGTTCCGACAAAGAGACTAAGCGTGTTGCATACGCAGCATCTTTTGGTGTTGATAATTGGGAGTATTCACCAAGTCAGACTAAGAATTGTGCAAAATTGGCTCAGCAATTTAATGCGATTTCAGTTCGTGAAGATTCAGGTGTTGAATTGTGTAAAGATCAATTAGGTGTCAAAGCTACTGTATGTTTGGATCCTACGATGCTAATCGAGAAGGAAGAATATGTTAAGCTGGTAGAAAAGGATCAAATTCCTCAGTTGCCAGGTACACTTTTAAATTATATTTTGGATTTGACTCCAGATAAAAAGAAAATTCTTGATCAAGTAACCGACGAGTTAAATATTAAACCTGTTTCAATCATGCCAAAAGGTATTTTTCGAGAAATGGGTAAGCAGCGACTAAAAGATTGTATTTGTCCTCCTGTAACCAATTGGTTAAGAGGATTTATGGATGCGGAATTTGTTGTGACAGATTCATTTCATGGAACCGTTTTTTCAATCATTTTTAATAAGCCATTTATTGCAATTGGAAATGTAAAAAGGGGAGTAACTCGCTTTAGTTCACTTCTAAAAATACTCGGATTAGAGGATCGCTTGGTATTAAAATACGATGAAAGTATACTTGATAAAATCAAAACTCCGATTAATTATGAAGAAGTAAACAAGGTTTTGGTTGAGAAGAAAAAAGAAGCCTACGATTTTTTAGAAAGTTCATTAGCTAGTAATTAAACAGATTTACAATTAGAATGCTTTTGCAGATAAAAGAATTAAATGGATAACACTTTTGATAAAAAACATGGTCATGAGCTTCTAAAAAAGCCTCAATTTTTCTTCGGCATGCTGCTAATTATGTCGCTGCTAGGATATGTTGTGGCTAAGGGAGGTGTGGTTTCCGGTATCGGAATCTTGGCTATGCCTATTGTTATCAGTTATGTCTATCTTATTTTTGCAATTCCGAATACAGGAATAATAGGTATTTATATTTTAAATTTTGTTGCCATTGGAATTGTTCGATATGTGAAAGGAGTTCCACTGGGTTTAACTATCGATGCCCAGTTTCTATTGATATATCTTGCACTTTTTTTCAAGACTTTTTTCCACAAAATACCATGGGCTAATGCTAAAAATGATTTAGTCTTATTAGCAGCTATATGGTATGGCTATGCTTTGGTACAGTTAGTGAATCCTGAGGCTGCAAGTCGTATTGCCTGGTTTTATGCAATGCGATCTGTCTCTTTGTATATGCTTTTTACGGTTCCTTTAATTTTCATTCTTTTTCATAAAAAAAAGGATCTAGAATTACTCTTCAAAATTTGGGCTATTCTATCAATTTTAGCAACAATAAAAGGCATTGCCCAAAAGATGTTTGGAGTAGATGCTTTTGAACAAGCTTGGCTTGATGCGGGGAATGCAAGTACGCATCTTTTATTTGGCAAACTTAGGGTGTTTTCATTCTATTCTGATGCTGGTCAATTTGGAGCAGCTCAAGGACATGCTGGCGTTGTATTTATTCTGTTAGCACTAAGTCAGAAGCGATCTCGGCGATTAAAAATATTTTATATTATTGCAGGTGTACTTGGCTTGTATGGTTTAATGATATCGGGAACAAGAGGAGCAATTGCTGTTCCTGTAATGGGCTTTGCATTGTATACCGTTTTGCAGAAAAAAACAAAGCTGGTTCTTATGGGGGCAATAATGGGAATTAGTGTTTTGGTTTTTTTTAAATACACCACCATTGCACAAGGAAATCCTACGGTACGAAGAATGCGTACAGCATTCGATCCTAATAATCCATCGCTTCAGGTTCGCCTAGCAAACCAAAGAAAACTAAAATCATATTTGGCTTCTAGACCGCTTGGAGGAGGTATTGGTTCTGCTGGAAATTGGGGCCTAAGATTTACACCACATACATTTTTAGCAAATACAGCAACGGATAGCTGGTATGTTATGATTTGGGCAGAGCAGGGCGTTATTGGCCTTTGGTTGCACCTGTTTATTTTGTTTTATATTCTAACCAAATCGGTTTATATGATCATGTTTAAATTAAAAGATGAGGAAATAAAAGGAATGCTAAGTCCTCTGGTCTGTGGATTTTTTGGAATTATGGCAGCCTCTTATGGCAATGGAGTGCTAGGGCAAATGCCAACAGGATTGCTAATTTATTCGAGTATGGGTTATCTCTTTTTAGGTACGAAATTAGAAAAAGAGAATTTGGCAATCAAGGCAAAAGAACAACTTGAATTAGCGCAATGCAACAAGTAAAAAAGAACTACTAGATTATTATATATAAATGATTTTATGAATATTTCGGGAAAGTGTTTTATTGATTAATTGACTGTTAGTTATTTAAATGTCATCCCGAAAAATAAACTAAAGCATATGGAATACAGGAATATATCAGATTTAAATCAGACCATACTTAAAAGGTTAGATGTGCTACCGCGCGATTTTGATTTAATAGTTGGCATCCCTAGAAGTGGCATGCTTCCTGCAAATTTATTAGCGCTTTACCTTAATAAACCTTATACGGATATTGATTCATTTTTAAATGGTCATATATATAAAGCTGGAGAACGAGGACAGTTTTTCGATATCAAAGAATTTAAAAAAGTTCTTGTTGTTGATGATAGCATTGCGTCAGGTTCAGCAATGAAGAAAAGTCAGAAAAGGCTGGAAGAAGTAGCGGAAAATTTCGATTTAAAATACTGTGCTATTTATGTTGTTCCAGGAAAAGAAAAATTGGTCGATTATTATTTTGAATCAGTGGCTTTGCCTAGATATTTTCAATGGAATGTATTTAATCATACCACGCTTGAAAAGGCTTGTTTTGATATTGATGGTGTACTTTGTGTGGATCCAACAGAAGAGCAAAATGATGATGGAGAAATATATACAGATTTTGTATTGAATGCTCCGCCATTGTATATTCCTGGTGCTAAAATTGGAACCATTGTAACATCACGTCTCGAGAAATATAGAAAAGAAACCGAGATTTGGTTGGACAAACACAATGTGAAGTACAACAAGCTTGTTATGCTCGACCTTCCAAATAAAGAGGCACGACAAAAAGCAAATAGTCATGGACAACACAAGGCTAAAACATATGCTTCTGAACCCTACGTTTTAATGATTGAAAGTGATTTGGGTCAATCAATAGAAATAAATCGCCTGACCAAAAAACCAGTTTTGTGTACTGCAAATTTTGAAATGATTTTTGATTCGCAATCACTTAAGTACAATATTAAAAGTGGGAAGTATTTTCCTTTCTTAAGAAAAATTGCTTTAAAAGTCAGGGATAAAATACGTAACAATTAAACCTGATAAAGGATAATAAAAGGTAGAGCTATTGACACTAAATTGGATAAGGATGAGTAACAAAAAAAATATTGTTTGTGTATCAAATACTACATGGGAAGGTTTTTATACTAAATCAACAGTGCAATTGGTTTCCTTACTTGCGAAATCTAATAATCTGCTCTTTGTAGAATATCCTTTTACCATTAAAGATTTGATTTTTACCTTAATGGGAAAGGGAAGAGCTCCTGTTGCTAGAATGTTAGGTCTAAAAAGCCGCTTGGTTAAAAAGAATTCTACATTTAACACAGAAGTAAATCATTTGGTTTTACCTCCTCTGCTTCCATTTGCATTTTTTAAAAATGAGAAGTTATATCAGTTCTTTTTAAATCTCAATAGCTTTTTTTATGCAAGATCTATTAAAAGAGCTTTGCGAAAACTAAATATGACAAAGCCTGTTTCCGTAAATGCCTACAATGCCATTTATGGTAATGCATTGCTTAATAAAATCGGTGAAAAACTCAATATTTACTATTGCTATGATGGACCAGATGTGAGAAGATATGGTGACAGAGCCATTGTTTCAGATCATTCCTTTGCCGAAAATGTGGATGGTGTAATTACAACGTCTGATTTTTTAGCCGAGTCTATGAATCATCTTAATCCTCAAACGAAGGTGGTTAAGAATGGAGTAGATTTTCAAGTATTTAATAAATCAGCAAAAAGTTCTTTAAGAGGAGCCGTAAAAAAGAAAGTTGGATACATTGGAAGTCTTGATCATCGCTTTGACCTAGAAACCGTAGAATATACAATTCAGCAATTGGCTGATTATGAATTCGAGTTTGTAGGTGATTTAATGAATAAGAAAATTCATGAGGTATTGGCTCATTATCCTAATGTTACTTTTTTACCACCGGTTAAACCTCACGAAGTTCCTGATCTTTTAAAGGATTGTGATGTTGGTTTGATTCCTTATTTGTGCACCGAATACACAAAAAATATTTATCCATTAAAGATTAATGAATATTTATCGGTTGGGGTTCCTGTAGTTCTTACCTCTTTTGCTCACCTACCTGAATTTGATGGGGTAGCTAATTTTACGACTACTAAAGAAGCATTTTGTGAGGCGATTAAATCTGAGATTGAGTTGGATACGGAAGCTAAAATTAAGGAGAGAATAGAATATGCTAAAGGAACTTCTTGGGAAAGTAGAGCGGTAGATTTCGAGAAAATTATAGATGGTTTTCTAATAGAATCAAACAAGAATAACTGATTTCCGTAGGAGATATTTAATATCAAAGACAACTATTATGGACGTACTATTCATCATTTTATATTTAATTGAACTAGTAATTTATATTTACTTGGGAGTGGCTGCAGTATATGTGTTTATTTTTGCCTTGGCAGGAATATTTCCGCATAAGCAAAAGCAAGCTAAAAGTACAAAACAACGGAAATTTGCAGTGCTTATTCCAGGCTATAAAGAAGATGCAGTGATTGTGGATGTTGCTAAAGATGCATTGAAGCAAGATTATCCTCAAGACTCGTATGAGGTAATCGTAATTGCCGATTCTTTTAGTGCAGATACGTTGAAGAAATTGAGAGAATTAGCCATTCGTGTTGTAGAGGTATCATTTGAAGTAAGTACAAAATCGAAAGCATTAAACAAAGCCATGGCAACCATAGGTGACAATTACGATGTCGCATTAGTTCTTGATGCGGATAACTTAATGGCGCCAGATTTCATTACCAAAATAAATACTGCATTTGATAATGGATTCTCTGTTGTTCAGGGACACAGGGCTGCAAAGAATTTAAACAATTCATTTGCAATATTAGATGCAATTAGTGAAGAGGTAAATAATCATATTTTTAGAAAAGGTCATCGAGTTCTTGGTTTTTCATCAGCTTTAATTGGTTCGGGAATGGCATTTGATTATGGCTTTTTTAAGGAGACGATGAGTCAGGTAAAAGCTGTTGGAGGCTTCGATAAAGAACTTGAACTTAAATTGCTAAAGAGTGGTGAAAAGATAGAATACGTGCACGATGCTTTGGTATTGGATGAAAAAGTTCAAAAGTCAGAAGTCTTTGCAAATCAGAGAAAAAGATGGTTGTCAGCTCAATTTGTATATTTTGCGCGTTACTTTTTCCCAGGTTTGTATCATCTATTTTTCAAAGGAAATTTTGACTTTTTCGACAAAGTATACCAAATGGTTTCACCTCCACGGATACTCTTGTTGGGTTTGGTAGGTATTCTTACGGCAGTATATACTGCATTGTGGTTCCTGATTCCAAATTTTGAATTTGTAAAATTGTCAATTATCGACTGGTTACCGGTATTTGTTTTGGTTGTAGCGGCCTTTTTGTTGAGTATTCCTCGAAAATTTTACAATGCAAAAACGTTGGTTGCAGTATTAACCTTACCAAAAGCATTCTTTTTAATGTTTATATCCCTTTTTAAATTAAAAGGAGCAAATAAGAAATTTATCCATACAGAACATGGTGTTGAAAACTAAAAACTGAACTTATGAAAATAGGAATTGAAGGTCAGAGACTTTACAGAAAGAAAAAGCACGGTATGGATATGGTTGCTTTGGAGTTGATCAAGAATCTTCAGGTAATCGATAAAGAAAATGAATACGTAATTTTCGTAAAGCCAGATGAGGATAATACTTGCATACCTAAAGCCGATAATTTTAAGGTGATTGAGTTGGGTGGAGGTCCTTATCCTACATGGGAACAGTTTGCCCTTCCTAAAGCAGCAGCAGCCGAAGGTTGTGATATATTGCATTGCACGAGTAACACAGGGCCAATAAAATCGAAAGTGCCTTTGGTTACCATTCTACATGATATTATCTATTTGGAAAGTGTAAGTATTTTTAAAAAAGGAGGAACTTGGTATCAGAAGTTAGGAAATATGTACCGAAGATGGGTTGTACCTCCAGTTGCAAGAAAAAGCAAGCGTGTTTCAACGGTTTCTAACTTTGAGAAAGACAGAATTAAAAACTTTATGGGATTAGGGGACAATTTGGTCGCTATTCATAATGGAGTAGGAGAGCATTTTCAGCCAGTAACTGATCAGGAAACGCTAAGTAAAGCAAAGGAGCAATATGCTTTGCCTGATAATTTTATGTTTTTTCTTGGTAATACCGACCCGAAAAAAAATACACCAAACACTTTAAAAGCTTTCGCTGATTTTAATAAAAAAAGTGAGATCAAATATAAATTAGTGATGTTGGATTATGAAGAGAATGCTCTTCGTAAGATTCTATCTGATATTGGTTGTCCTGAAATTCGAGAAGATATTCACCTTACTGGTTATGTAGTGAATACCGACCTACCAGCTATTATTAGTCAATGTAAGGTTTTCTTGTACCCATCTCTTCGTGAGAGTTTTGGAATACCTATTCTTGAAGGAATGGCGTGTGGAGTACCGGTAATTACTTCAAATACATCATCAATGCCAGAAATTGCAGGAGATGCAGCCTTAATTGTTGATCCTCATAAAAGCGAGGAAATTACTTCTGCAATACAAAAGATTGTAGATAACGAAGAATACAGAGAGGAACTTTGCAAAAAGGGCGTGGAACGAGCAAAAATATTTTCATGGAAAAATATGGCTAAAGAATATTTAAAACTCTATGAGGAAGTTTATTCCGAAATAAATTAAACCTAAAGACTATTAACCTTTATCATCCCTTATTAATTGAAAAACGACTATACTTATGAAATACATAGAAATTATATTTTGGGTAGCATTGTTCATTATTTTTTATTCTTACTTAGGTTATGGTATACTCCTTTACCTAATTATTAAACTAAGACGATTATTTGGCTTGTCAAAAAAGTTTACTGGAAATCAGGATTATGAACCTGAAGTAACCTTGTTTGTTGCAGCTTATAACGAGAAAGATTACGTAGACGAAAAGGTGAAGAATTCAAAGAGTTTGAACTATCCTCAAGATAAGGTAAAACAAGTTTGGCTAACAGATGGTTCCGACGATGGAACTCCAGATATATTGAGAAAATATGATGGTGTAGAAGTTTATCATGAAGATGCTCGAGGAGGCAAAATTGGAGCAATGAATCGAGGAATGAAGTTTGTAAAAACACCTATTGTTATTTTTTCGGATGGAAATACTACACTTGGTGAAGATTCGATTCAGGAAATTGTCAATTTATTTAAAGACCCTAAGGTTGGTTGTGTTTCTGGTGAAAAGAGAATTTATCAAAAGGATGCGGATGCTGCGGCTGGTGCTGGAGAAGGTTTGTACTGGAAGTATGAGTCTACATTAAAAAAGTGGGATGCAGAATGGTACTCTGTTGTTGGTGCAGCAGGGGAATTGTTTGCAATTAGAACAGAATTATGGCAAGAGGTCGAAAAAGATACCTTACTCGATGATTTTATTATTTCTCTGCGAGTGGCCATGTCTGGATATACAATTCAATACAATCCGAATGCATATGCAATTGAAACAGCCTCTGCTAATGTAAAAGAAGAGTTGAAGCGTAAGGTTCGTATTTCAGCTGGAGGAATTCAGTCCGTAGTTAGACTAAGTCCACTATTGAATTTGTTTAAGTATGGAAGATTATCATTCCAATACATTTCTCACAGAGTACTGCGTTGGACTTTAACGCCTTTGTTATTGTTATTACTTATTCCGCTAAATTTTGTTTTGGCGTATAATTCTGGAATGAACCCAAGTAATATTTATACAATTTTGTTTTATGCACAAATTGCATTTTATGCAGCTGCATTATTAGGATGGTTTCTTGAGAATAGACAAATTAAAATCAAGGTATTGTTTGTGCCTTACTACTTTTTCATAATGAACCTTTCGGTATATTTAGGCTTTCGCCGATATATAAAAGGAAATCAATCAGTGAAATGGGAAAGAGCCAAGCGTGGTTAAGCTAAAGCATAATTGAACGAAAAAAACAGGAAATACATATCGTATTTCCTGTTTTTGTATTATTAATAGTTCTAGTGTAATTAATTTTTTGTGATTGGTAAATCTAAAGTGAATGTACTTCCATTATCAATTTGACTTTCAACGGTTATTTTACCTTCCATTTTTTCTGCAAAACTACCTGCAACCTTAAGTCCAATTCCTCTTCCCGTTTCCCCGTTGGTACCATAATTTGATATGTGTTCTTTTGCATCAAATAGTTTAGTTTGATCTTCTTCGGTGATTCCTATTCCAGTATCCACAACCGAAAGGTGTATATGTTCTTCGTTTAATTCACATTGAACAATTATCTTTCCTCCTTCTGCTGTGAATTTTAAAGCGTTGGATATTAGGTTTCTAAGAATTGTTTTTGTGAGGTACATGTCTGCTGAAATCTCAATGCTATCTGAAACTTGAGATTCAAAGCTAATGTTCTTGAGGCTTAGGTTTCGTTTGAAAAGATAGAATGAACTTTCAACTAAGTTCGCAACATTTATTTGTTCGGGCTGCATCTTCAGATTTCCACTTTGTGATTTAGCCCAACCAAGAAGATTTTCAAGTAGGTTTGATACTTCGTCACTACATTCAACAAGAGTTTGCATTGTTTCTTTGTAATCATCACTATCATGTTCAAATATCCCTTTTGATAATAAATCAAGAGTCATTTGAATGTTACCGAGTGGTGATCGCAGATCGTGGCCAATTACAGAGAACATTTTGTCTTTAAGGCTATTTAAATCGGCAAGATGATCAGAAGTTTCTTGAAGTTCGTCTCGAGTAAATTTAAGCTCGAGATGGGTTTTAATTCTAATAATCAGCTCTTCCTTATTAAATGGCTTAGTGATGTAATCAACACCACCTAATTCAAATCCTTTTACAATTTTTGATTTTTCGCCAACGGCGGTTAAGAATATAATTGGGAGATTTTTGTGTTTTTCTTTTGATTTAATGATCTCACAAACCTGAAAACCATCCATTTCTGGCATCATAATGTCAAGTAATACAAGGTCTGGTTTAGTTCTTTCTACCAAATCAATAGCCGACTTACCATTGGTTGCAATTACAATTTTGAAATTAAGCTCTCGTAAAGTAAGAGCAACAATTTTTAAATTATTGGGATTGTCATCAACAACTAAAACAGTTGGAGTATGCCCTTTCATGTCAATTTTCATATTCGTATTCACGCAGAAGCAATTTTAGTTGAGGTTTAAAATAAAGTCAGTATTTCTAGTAATGATATTGGTTACGTAAAGTACGAAGAAGGGTTCAAAAAAAACTAATTTTTATTTGTGAATTTTGATAAATAAAATGAATGAAAATCTAAACCAAGTTTATTATCTTACGTATTGTATTTATTGCTTAAAATAGAAAAAGATATGTTTTTTCCTGATTTTGAGTTTATTGAAAATTAAGACTACTTATAACTTAGATATAAAAATATGAAAGGATTGATTTTTTGTGAGTTTCTCGAGATGGTAGAAGAGAAATTTGGATATGAAACTGTTGATGAAATTATTGAAAAATCAAACTTACCTAGTAAAGGGATCTATACTTCAGTAGGAACCTATTCACATGAAGAAATGTTCTCTCTTGTAGGACAGTTGAGCGTGAATCTAAAGGTGCCTGTTTCTAAATTGTTTTATACTTATGGTGTATATGTATTTGGGGTTTTTGGGAAAGCGTATAAGGATCTAATCATAGAACATTCAGATGCATTTCAATTTTTAAGCAGAGTAGAAGATACCATTCATGTTCAAGTTTTAAAATTATATCCTGAGGCAGAATTACCAACTATTGAGATAAAAAGTCAGGGACCTCACAAGCTAGAGTTGATTTATACTTCTCAGAGAAAGATGGCTGACTTTGCTGAGGGATTAATTCAAGGTTGTTTGAATTATTTTAATGAAGATGCTAGTATAAACAAAGTAGGTTTAACTGAAGATCAAACTCAAGTTTTATTTACGATCCAGAAAAATGTATGAGCAAAGAATTTGAACTAATACAACGTAAACTAGAACGAGAGAAAAAGGCTCGGTTACAGGCGGAAAAATTGCTTGAAGATAAGTCCTTACAACTTTATGAATCTAATCAGCAATTAAAAAGCCTAAATAATAATTTAGAAACTATTGCTCAGGAGAGAACCAAGAAGTTATTAGAGACAGAGCAAGAGTATTTCACTTTGGTAGAAAGTATTACGGATATTATTTGCAAGGTAAATTTGCGAGGCGAAATCGTATTTGTAAATCAAATTGCGAGTGCAATTTTAGGTCAGTCTAAAGATAGTTTGATTGGTAAAAGGGTTATCGATTTTGTATCTAAGAATTTCAGGAAGAAAATTTTTCAATTTTTTGCTAAACAGTTTATTCAAAAAAACTGTATTAGTTATTTTGAGGTGCCTATCGTTACTGGTCGAAATGATATATTATGGGTGCGTGTTAATGTTCAATTTACAGAGGAACGTTGCAAAAATTGTGATCTAAAAAGATGTTTCCTTGCAGGAGAAACCAATAATGTAAAATCTGGGCATAATTGCAATTTTAATGAAATAATTATAGTTGCGCATAACATTACTGAGCGCAAGAAGAACGAATTAGAAATTGCAAGAAACTTAAGGCAGCAGGAAATTCTGTCAGAAATTTCGGTTACTTATAATTCTCTTGAAAATTTTGAGAACAATACAAAAGAGGCTGTTCGCATAATTGGAGAGCACACACAAGTTAGTAGGGTTTATATTTTTGAAGATAGTATTGATGGTGATCATACAACAAATACCTATGAGTGGTGCAATAATTCGGTAATATCGAAAATTGATGAACTTCAAAATATTCCTTACAGTAGTATTCCTTCGTGGAAAAGAATGTTGGAAGAGGATGGAATTGTTTTTTCTGAGAATATATCAATGATGCCAGATGATATAAAAGATATTCTAGAACCTCAAGGTATTAAATCTATTATTGTCTTACCTCTTGTAATATCTGGTAAAATTTTTGGTTTTATTGGTTTTGATGAATGTAGTCCAAATTACAGATGGTCAAAATCAAAAATAGAACTTCTGAAAACCATTAGTAATATCATTTCCACCTCTTTTTTACGTAATAAAGTACAAACGGAATTAGTTATTAGTGAGAAAGAAAATAGAGGAATTATAGATTCAATTCCTGATGAAATCTTACGACTTAATAGGGAAGGTGAAGTAAGTTCTTATAAGTTAAAATCTGAAGATAGTTTATTTTCGAAACTGGAAAATGAATCGTGCAATTCGCTTCAAGATGCTTTGGATGATGATTTGAGTAATTCTTTTATTTCTGGTGTTGAAGAATGCATTGTAAAAGGGGAGTTTCAATTTGACTTTAGTAGCTTAAATTGGGATAAAATGGAGTATTCTGAGGCTCGATTTGTTAAGCTTAACGCTTCGGAAGTATTGGTGATAATTAGAAATGTTACCGAGATAAAAGAAAATGAAAAATTATTGCAAATATCTAAGAATAAAGCAGAGCAAGCTTCTAAGGCAAAGTCGGAATTCTTAGCGAATGTTTCGCACGAAATTAGAACTCCTATGAATGCTATTTTGGGTTTTAGTGAGTGGTTACATTCTAATGTTGAAAATCCACAGCATAAAAATTATTTGCATACGATTCTGACTAGTGGGCGTAATCTATTGGCGCTAATTAACGATATACTTGATCTTTCCAAGATCGAATCTGGGAAAATGAATATTGAGTTGGAACCAATGCAATGTTCTGTTATTGTAAATCAAATCAAACAAGTATTTAAGCAAAAATTAGAACTTAAAAATCTTGCTTTTAATATCACGATTGATAATTCGGTGCCGAATTACATTTACATGGATGAGGTTCGATTTTATCAGATTCTGTTTAATTTGATAGGTAACGCCATTAAATTTACGGCGAAAGGATACATTCATGTTTCGGTAATGGCAGTTAAGACTTCCGATCCAAACTCGATTAATTTATTTATTAATGTAGAGGATACAGGTATTGGAATTAAAGAAGATCAGCAAGGAGATATATTTAAAGCATTTACACAACAGAGCGGACAAAGTAATCGATATTATGAAGGTACCGGTTTAGGACTTACAATTATTGGAGGGCTATTAAAAAAGCTAGATGGGGAAGTTTCTTTAATTAGTGAAGTTGGAAAAGGTTCCAAGTTTACAGTTAAATTTAGAAATGTGAAAATTGCTGAGATTAATTCAAAAGAAGATCAGCAGAAAAAGGATTTGTACAATTTTACTTTAAAACCATGTAAGATTTTAATTGTTGATGATTTGAAGTTTAACATATTGGTTTTAAAAAGGATCATTCAATCAGAAGGAGTTACTTTCATGGAAGCTGAAAATGGGGAAGAGGCTCTGGAAGTAATGGAATCGGAACAACCAGATATTGTTTTTATGGATATTCGAATGCCAGGAATGAATGGATATGATGCCACCGAAATAATTAAAAAGAATCCTGATTGGAATCACATACCTATTGTTGCATTTACTGCTTCTGTAGTAAATGAAGAGTTAGAACGTGTACGAGAACTTTTTGATGAATTTTTACAAAAGCCTGTTTTTAGAAAAGATGTTTTTGCTGTTCTTAAAAAGTTCCTTCCAATAAATGAAATAGATGAAGCTGAAGTAGAAGAGGATGAGAATGAAGAGTTAATGTCTGAAGAATGCAGAGCAAAATTGCCTGAGCTTATAGAAGCTTTAGAAAATGGATTTATTAGTGAATGGCAAAAGATTAAAAATGATTTAATTATTTATGAAATCGAAGAATTCAGTCAGAGTTTGTCTGTTTTTGCATTTAAAAAATCTTGCTACATACTAGATAAATATTGTAGTGAATTAGATTTGGCGATACAATCGTTTGATATAGAGTTGATAGAGGATAGATTGAATCGATTTGATGCGCTAATTGAAAATTTGAGAGGACAACTTACTTAAATAATTTAATATGTTAAATAAAGCCTTGCAATAATTATTGCGAGGTTTTTTTTGCCTTAAGAATTATTTCGATGAAGAATTTTGTATCTTAGAATCAAGCCACTTGTTAAAAATCCCTTAATTGTCTGTTCTAAGTTTAGTTATTTTTTAAAGTATTTGTAAAAACAACTACTTTAGCAGATCAAAATATCAAATCATGAAGTTAGATCAATTGAAATTAAATATAGATGAAATTCCATTCAAGAAATCGTTAAGTTTTTTGCCTTTAATTAACATGTTGAAGGAAGAGAAAAAGAACGGTTTTAATTTGCAGGCAGAATCTATATTGCGTGTGATCGAGGGAAATACATCATTGTTGAAAGCAGATTTTGACATTAAAGAAGTTGGGAAGTTTGAAAAAGAGATTCATGCATTAATGTCTTATTTTTTTACGCCAACCCAATATAAAAATGACATTGGTGTTGCCTCAAGTCCTTTCGATGACCATAATTTTTATTTTACTCCGAACTATTTGAAAGTTTATGGGGACGAGAATATTGAAATAGAGATGGTCGAGCAAAAGAAACAAGATAAGTGTTACATGACTTTTACAATGTTGATGTATGCTTATTTGATGATTTTGCCAAAGTTTTACAAGTTTAATTTGAATATGGACTATCTGTTTATGTATCGTATGACCGATAAATTAAATGGCTTAGTTAGGTATTATAAAATAGAGTTTAATGAGAAATGTGTGGATGTCACCCATAATGGAACTATCCCAGTTGCTTCGGAAGATGATATTCGAGAGATGATTAATGATCCAATGAATTTGGATTTTTGGTTAAAAACAATTCCTCTTAATAATTTTACATTTAGAGGTTTTTTAACCTTTCGATATGTTGATGTAACTCAAATTGAGGTAATTTCATCACTTAAATCTCAATTGTTAGAAAAGTCTTCAATTCTTAACAATAATAATTTCAATGATTTAGAACAAAACATACGCTCTTTGTTGTCACTGCCTAATTTAAACTTGGGTGTATTGGCTTTAGCAATGTCCCAAGGGAATGTAGATAATCCTGCTGATTTTTGGCACGGGTTCGTTGACCCTAACAAATATAAATGTGATGCTTATCAAGGAACCATTTACGAGGAAGCAGCAAAATCTGGAGCTCCTGTTTTAATTAATGACCTTGCTAAAAGGCCTAATTTAAAACCTTTGGAACAAGAGTTGTTAAATTTGGGGATAAGAAATATTAGTATTATACCATTGCATTACGAAGGAGAGCTCGTTGGTATGATGGAATTGGGTTCACCCAAAGCTTTTGATATCAGCTTTACAAAACTTAGAATAATAAAAGATGTAATTCCTGTTTTCTCTATTGCCGTAAAAAGAACTAGCGATGAGTTACGAAATAGAATTGAAGCAACCATAAAAGAGGAGTGTACCGCTATTCATCCAAGTGTTGAGTGGAGATTTCAGCAAGCTGCGGGCAATTTATTAAATAAGAAGGAGTTGGGTGAGACTGTACAAATGGAGGAGATTGTTTTTAAAGAGGTGCATCCATTATATGGAGCAATTGATGTAAGACATTCTTCTGTAATTCGAAATCAAACCATTCAGGATGATTTGGTAGAACAATTACAATTGGCTCGTAAAGTGCTGAGAGAGGCCTATGCAGATCGAAAAATGCCAATTTATGATCAATTAATTTATAAAATTGATTTCTTTATTGATGGAATCAGAAAAGGCTTATCTTCTGGTGATGAAATGAATGTATTGAATTTTATTCGTCATGATGTTGAGTCTCTATTTCCTCACTTTAAAGAGAATAGTGATTCTTTAATGCTTGCGATTGAAGAATATCATAACAATATCGATTCTGAATTGAATATCGTTTATAAGCGAAGAAAAGATTTTGAAGATAGTTTAGGTATCATAAACGATTGTGCGACTGCCTATATTGAGAAAGAACAAGAGAAAGCCCAAGAAATGTTTCCTCATTATTTTGAGAAATATCGGACGGATGGTGTTGAACACAATATTTATATTGGACAAAGTATTTCGGAACAAAAGCCTTTTGATCGTATTTACTTGAAGAATTTGCGTCTATGGCAACTGATTGTAAGTGCTGAGTTAGCAAGAAAAACAGAATCCCTAAAAGGAAGCTTACCGATCGATTTGGATGTTACTGGTTTAATTTTGGTACACAGCCAACCATTGGCAATCAGATTTAGACAAGATGAGAAAAAGTTCGATGTGGATGGTGCCTATAATATTCGTTATGAGATTGTTAAGAAGAGAATTGACAAGGCTGAAATAAAGGGAACAAATGAGCGTTTAACCCAACCAGGTAAGCTTGCTATTATCTTTAGTCAAGAAGGAGAAATGGTTGAATACCAGCGTTATTTAGAATATTTAGTGGCGAAAGGATATTTTGAAGATGATATTGAGCATCTTCAACTTGAAGATCTACAAGGAGTGTATGGTTTAAGAGCTATTCGAGTAACAGTTAAAAAGGGTGTTGAACCCAAGGAAGCACTAGTTGTCGCTAAGGAACTAAAATTGAACGATTAAATATATTATTCATAAGAAGTTACATAATTTTATGCTATCAAAAGCTTTTTGGCTTAGTTTGGTCTTATCAACAATAAGTTTATCAAGTTATGCTCAGATAATGGGCAATAATTTTAATGAAAATGAGCGTCCAAAAATTGGACTTGTCCTTAGTGGTGGAGGGGCCAAAGGTTTTGCCCACGTAGGTGTACTCAAGGTAATTGATGAATTAGGGATTCCTATTGATTACATTGCTGGAACTAGTATGGGCAGTATTATTGGTGGCTTTTATGCAATTGGTTATTCTGCTACTGATATTGAAAAAATAATTTTAAATCAGAATTGGGAAGAACTTCTGTCAGATCATGTTTCAAGAAAGTTTGTGCCAATCTATGAAAAAACTGATTTTGAGCGTTACATCTTGTCATTTCCAATTAAACCAAAAGGGATAGAATTACCAAGTGGTATTGTAGGTGGACAAAATGTGATTAATTTATTTGAGAGTTTAACTATAGATTACCATAACGAGACAGATTTCAGTAAACTTCCTATACCATTTTTATGTATTGCTACGGATCTTGAAACTGGAGAAGCTGTTGTTCTTGATGAGGGTTATCTTCCAGAAGCAATGCGGGCAAGTATGGCAATTCCTACTCTTTTCGAGCCAGTTGAAATTGACGGAAAACTATTGGCAGATGGTGGTATGATTAATAACTTCCCAGTTAAAGAGGTCCTTAAAATGGGTGCTGATATTGTTATTGGTGTTGATGTTCAGTCAGGAGCAAAATCGAAAAAAGAACTTAAATCTTTACTGGATATTGTAAATCAAACAGTCTCTTTGATGGCACTTGCTAATTTTAAAGAGAATGTAAAATATTGTGATATTTATATCAAACCAGATATAAATAATTATTCTGTAGGTAGTTTTGAAGAAGCAGATTCGTTGATACAAAAAGGAGAAGAGATTGCTAAACAATTTATACCAGCACTAAAAGAATTAAAAGAAAAATATGAATTGGTAGCTCCAATAAAGAAAACTTATTTGCCTCCAAGTGATACTTCTTCATTTTATTTGAAAAACCTAGAGGTTGTAGGCTTGCATCAAGTAAGTCATTCATTATTAGAAGGAAAGTTGAATTTGGATATGGATTCCAAGATTAGCTTGTCGGAATTGAAGAATGGAATTAACCGTATTTATGGAAGCCGATATTTTAATCATGTAGATTTTCAGTTAAAAGGCGAGGAGGAAAAAACTCTTTTACTGAGAGTTAAGGAAAGAACAACGAAACGTTTTAATGTTGGTTTGCATTACGATAGTGATAATAATGCGGCGGTGCTTCTTAATACCACATTTAGGAATAAATTAAGAAGTGGATCACGCTTATCTTTTGATTTAAAATTATCTGAAAATCCACGATTCAAAACTACCTATACAATTGATAATGGTATTAAGCCTGGTCTGAATTTAGAAGCAGAATTTAACGATTCTGAAGTATCTGCTTTTGATGATAATGGAAAGAAGGTTGCTACTTATGATTTTAACTATATTAAGGCTGATTTTAATATTCATTCAATTATTCGAGAATCATATTCTTTTGGGATAGGTGGAAAAATGGAATACTATAACATTAATTCGGATGAAGTTTTAAGTGAGGGAATTATAGATAGGGAAGAGGATTATTTTTTCTCTTACTATGCATTTCTTAATATCGATTCGCATGATAAGGCATATTATCCTAAAAAAGGCATGTGTTTATACGGAGAGTATAAGTTGGTAACCAATAATGGTGCGAGTTTGGATGGAATGGAAAGACCAGCTTCTGTTGCCTATATGAAATTTAATAAAGCCATAAGTGTTAATCCTAACTTCACTATTTATCCTCAGTTTTATGGTCGAGTAGTATGGGGAAAAAATATACCTGGTTTTTATCAGTCTTATACTGGAGGTATGGATAAATCAGATTATTTTGACATTCAAATACCTTTTGTGGGTTTGAATAGATTTCAGTTTTCATCGACAAATGCATTTGTATTTCGAAGTGATTTTCAATACGAATTGTTTAAAAATAATTATTTGATATTAAAAGCCAACGCTGGAAAATTGGTGGAGGATGTTGATTCTAGCTTAAGCGAAGGAAAGTGGATTAAAGGCATCGGCTTAACTTATTCGTACAATAGTTTAATTGGGCCAATTGAATTTTCCTTAACGCACTCGGATGAAAAAGAAGGGATTTCGAATTATGTGAATTTGGGATTTTGGTTTTAACTCTATTGTTGTTAATTGATTTGGTAAGGATTTTTATATGAAGAGCTGCTTCTGTTTATTACTTCTTATTTTTACTGCTTTTTTGGGTTTGTTTGCTCAAGAGAAAGCTGATACTATTAAATATGATTGGAATCCTAGTGTAATTGGCGGTGGGCCGGTTCGGGGAATAGACATTTCTTATCATTCCAATTCCGATTTTGATGTGAATTCGACATCTAGTTTGTATGGCAATGGAAAGGGAAATATTGATCATAACCGTGTTTTTAAAACAAAGTTACGATTCCCAGTTCTGATTAAGGAAAAACTTAAGGTAGCAGGAGGTTTCGAGTACAGTGATGAAGAATTTCATTTCAAGAATATTGATGGAAATAAGTACCCCCTGTACCAGAGTTTGAATCAGAAAAATTTAAAGAGCATTGGTGGAAATGTTTATTTAATGACGCAATGGAAGGAGAATCGATTTTTCATCTTTCGTTTTAGTGCTAGGCTTAAAGGAGATTATTGGAAAGAACATATTGGAGATGTAAATAAATATACTTTTCTAAAAATGGAATTAAGCCCAATTATTGGCTGGAAAGTAAATCCTAAAAAATCCTGGGGTGTGGGAATTGCTTATTCCTATACTTTTGGAGATCCTTTATTGTTTCCTGTTTTTGTATACAATCATTCTTTTGCTGATAAATGGGGAATTGAAGCCTTTTTGCCTGCAAGAATAAAGTTGCGATATCAAGCCTCTAAACTTTGCTTTATAAATGCAAAAGCAAAATTAAATGGAGGTAGTTATAGTATTCATTTTGATGATCCCGAGCTAAGTGATTTTAAAACCTTAGAATTTAGACGTTCTGACGTGAATTTTTCTTTGGAAATCGAAAAGGGAATTACCGATTGGTTATGGACTTCGGTTGAATCAGGATATCGAACCAATATTAATTTTGATGTCACCAATAAGAATCATGCCTTAAGCTTGTCAGGTAGTAAATTAACTAAAGAAGACAACATTATTGACTCTTACGCTAAAGGAGGAATGTTCTTCAAATTTTCTGTCTTTATCGTACCATCCAAATCACTTCTAAAAAAGGTAGGCATTAGATAGAAAAGCAAGAGCAATATCTTATTTAAAAATATTGCTCTTTTAATGCTTATAAGTTGTTTGAGAAAATTGAAGGTGCAATATCTCTTAGGTTGTATCTTGACGCCATTGCTTCACCATAAGCACCAGCACTTCGAATTGCTATCAAGTCATTTCTTTTGGTTGCCGGTAACTCTACCGCCTTACCAAAACAATCCGATGATTCACAAATTGGACCAACTACATCGTAATTCTCATTCTCTCCATTAGAGCTAATGTTTTCTATTTTGTGATAAGCTTGGTACAATGCTGGGCGAAGTAATTCGGTCATACCTGCATCTAAAATGGCAAATTTTGTGTTAACCCCATTCTTCACATACAAAACCTTACTAATTAGGCTGCCACACTGTGCAACCATCGAACGACCTAGTTCAAAGTGAAGTTCTTGATTAGATGAAAGGTCTAGAAAATCATTAAAGATTTTAAAAAAGGTCTCAAAATCGGGAATAGCATTTTCGTCTGGCTGATTGTAGTCCACACCATAACCACCTCCAACATTGATGTGGTCAACAAGTATTTGTCGATCGATAAACCATTGCTTTATCTCATTAATTCGAAGGCATAGACCTTTAAAAACGCTTAAATCAGTAATTTGAGAACCAATATGGAAGTGCAAGCCGATTAATTCGATGTTTTTGAATGTAGCCAAACTTTCTACCACATTCTCAAATTCCCATCTGCTAATGCCAAATTTATTCTCTTCTACACCAGTAGTGATGTAATGATGTGTATTTGCGTTTACATTTGGGTTGATACGTATGGCAATTTTTGCAACTTTATTACTTTCGGCTGCCAATTCATTTATCAGTTCCATTTCTGGGATTGATTCACAATTAAAACAGAATATTTCTGATTCTAAAGCGGTTTGAATTTCTTGATCGGATTTTCCAACTCCAGCATAAACAATTTGATTTGCCTGAAAACCTGTTTCTAGAGATCTTTTAATTTCGTTACCACTCACGCAATCGGCACCAAAGCCATAAGATTGAACGGTAGACATTATTGTTGGATTTGCATTTGCCTTTACAGCGTAATGCACATGATATCCATATTTTGATGATTCTCTTTTGACTAATTCCAATGTATTTTGGAGAACCTCCATATCATAGTAGTAAAATGGAGTTGGTAGCGTTGAGAATTCGCTAACTTTTGAGCTGCTAAACATGATGAAATAAATTGTAGGTACAACAACTAAAATAAATGATTACTTAAGGCTCTTAATGCCTTTACCTTGTCTTCCTGGTTTACCAAAACCGAAATATTGTGTTTGCTTCCTCCATAGGAAATCATACGCAATGGAATATCTTCAAGAGCTTCCATTACCTTTTTAGCACTTCCTGCAGATTCGGAAATGAAGTCTCCTACTACACAAATAATCGATTGGTCATTGTCTATTTCAACAGCACCAAATTTAACAAGCTCAGATTCTATTTCTGAAATGTGAGTAGAATCATCAACAGTTAGAGAAATCGCAACCTCCGATGTGGTAATCATATCAATAGGAGTCTTGTAAATCTCAAATATTTCGAAGACTTTACGAAGAAACCCATAGGCTAAAAGCATTCTTCCTGATTTTATTTTAACTGCTGTAATGCCATCTTTAGCTGCAATTGCCTTAATTCCTTTGCCCTCTAATGCGTCAGAGATCAAAGTTCCTTCATCCGAGGGACTCAAAGTGTTCTTTAAACGAACAGGAATGCTCCATTGTTTGCACGGAACAATACTGGAAGGGTGCATTATTTTTGCGCCAAAATAAGCAAGCTCGGCTGCTTCATCAAATGATAGCTGCTTTAAGGCTCTGGTATTTTCTACGCAACGAGGGTCGTTGTTGTGAAATCCATCAATATCAGTCCAAATCTGAACTTCTTCTGATTGAATTGCTGCACCAATAAGAGAGGCCGTATAATCACTTCCACCTCGCTTTAAATTATCAACTTCGCCATAAATGTTTCTGCATATAAAACCTTGCGTAATAAATAACTTTTGGTTTGTATGTTGGCTCAGTTCTCGCTCAATATTTTCTTTAATATAATAGGAATCTGGCTCACCATCTTTGTCTATACGCATAAAGCTAAGGGCAGGAAGTAATACCGAATCAACACCTATTTCACTAAGGTAATAATGAAAAAAAGCTGTTGAAATTAATTCTCCTTGTGCCAAAATTGCTTTCTCTTGTAAAACCGTAAAGCTTCGATAAACAAAGTTTCGTATGTAGTTAAAGTGCGATGTAATCAACTCATTACCTTTCGATTTGCCTTCTTCGCTTTTGAATAATTCTTCTATTCTTTCTCTGTATTTACCTTCTAATTCGGTAATCTTTTCATCCGCCTTTTCCATTTCTTTATTGTAAAGAAATTCGGTTATTTCTACCAACGAATTTGTTGTTCCAGCCATTGCAGACAGAACAATTATTCTGGGCTCATCACTTTGAACCAGTTGAGCAAGATTTTGAATCCTTTCAGGTGATCCAACGGAAGTACCACCAAACTTTAAAACTTTCATTACTTCTTGTTTTTAAATTGTTATCTCTTTTGATAAAAGGAATAACAGATTGACCTCAATTTATCCTCAAATAGTATAGAGGTATGGTTATAGTTAATAGTTCAAAAAAAGCCTGCAGAATTTCTGCAGGCTTATATATCTTTTCGATAGCGTTACATTAATTCATACATAGAAGCGTCAAGAACGTTTATTGCGTTTATATAGCTTCTTATATGTGAAAAAATGAGTCATCGAGTTATCTTTTTTTGTTTGATGGTGTAAAGTTGTATAAAATATTTCTAAAAACAATAAAAAACACTCAGAATGTTAAGAAATTAACTAATCTTTAAATAAACATGCTAAAAAAGAATGCCATTCCAACCCCAAAATCCTCTCGGAACATCCATAAACTCTACGAATACTCGATCTTTTGCGATTTTTAGTTTTTCTTCAGCTAGGCAAGCAAATTTATTCGATAGGTCTTTTGTTTTTGTATCTGGAAGTCCAATACTTTTTAATTGTAAAAATATTGCGGGTTCAGTAATGCCTCCTAGAGTCATTTCTACTTTAGGTTCAAAAGCAGTCATGACATACTTTTCGGGTTTACCTAATTCAAAAGAGATAAGCGTTGAACACTCTTTCAAAAAAGTTTGTTGCTTTCTGCTTGAGAAACTCTTGTTTGTTTGAACTTTTAAATAGGGCATAAGTAAAAGCTTAAGAAGACATTTATTGTAAAGCAAAATGCTCTTCGTTTGTTAGTAAAATAGTTAGTTGCGACTCTTAAGTTATTATTAAAGGTTTGAATAACAAAATTATAGAAATACTTCTTTATTTGTTCTGCACTTCTTTAGCAGCATTTTCAATGTTTTTTTTTGAATTACCAACGAATATTTTTTCATTTACAATTAGAACGGGGCGCTTTAGAAATGTATACTCCTTCAAAATGTAATTTTTGTAATCATCTTCGTTTAGGCTTTTTTCTTTTAAGCCTAGTTCTTTATATTTCATTGCTCTTCGGCTGAATAAACTCTCGTAACTTCCTGATAATTGAGCCATTTCATCAAGTTGATCAGCAGTGATTTGCTCTAGTTTAATGTCTTGTAGTATAAAATTGGCGCTTAAATTCAATTCTTTAATAATTCGCTGACAAGTTGTGCAGTTTCCTAAGTGATATATTTTCTTCATTTTATTTATTTTTATTACTGATGATTTTTTCTATTATTTCTTCTACTTGATTTATATTTTTGCTTTGTGTTTGAATGGCAAAATAGTTCTCATAGTAAGTTGTCTGTACACCTTGCCATAACTCTCTAATTTCTCCTTGTTCAAGTAATTCTTCACAAATGCTTAATGGCAAAAGACAAAGTCCATTATTTTGCTGAACAGCACTAATTATTGCAATCAGGTTTGGAATCACATATCGTGGTTTAAAATAAGGACGTTTTTTGAAATTATCCATCCAAAACGATTTTATAGCTTCCATTTTGTATGAATAGGAGTACCAGTTTTGCTCACTTAGCCATTTTTCGGCATCTTTCATTTTTCTTTCGTAAATGAAACGGTTAAAGGGAACGGTATCAAGATTCTTACTACAAACCAAAAGTAAAGCTTCTTTGCAAAGATGCTTGTATTCAATATGCTGATAGGTGACTTGTTTATTCGTAATGATTAGGTCAAGCTGCTTTTTGAATATTTTATCTTGCAATTCGTCTGTTTCACCAAAAGTGAATTCAACATTCATTTCGAGTTGATCGAGAATAGGCGCAAAAATATGTCCAAAGGTTTCCATTGGCATTCCTACTTTTGCTGTAGGTCTGTTTTTTAAAGTTCTTCGTTTAAAATTTTCTTCTGTTTTTTCCAATTGTATAATGGCATCTTCAATTTGATTATACAACTGAATTCCATGAGAAGTTGGAAGCATTTTACGGGGTTTTCGCTCAAAGAGTTTAACGCCCATATAAGTTTCTAATGATGTAAGCTGTTGGCTTACTCCAGGTTGTGTTAGTAATAATGTTTCGGCAGCACCCGTTAAAGTACCACGTTCATATATTGCTTTAAATGATCTATACCATTCAAGATTTACCATGTGCTATAAATAAATTTATATAAATGTATAAAAAGAATAACTTTATTTATACAAATAGGAGCCTTAAGTTTGTATCAAAATATTTAAAGTGTTATGCCAAAAGTTTTATTCGCCTTAACAAGTCATTTTAAAGACGAGCATGGATGGGAATCAGGATGCTATGTGTTAGAAGTTGCAGTGCCTTATTTTTATCTCGTGAAGAATGGAATTGAAATTGATTTTATATCACCAAAAGGGGGTACGGTTCCAGTAAAAAAGTTGGATTTAGATGATCCAAAGGTTCAAAGCTTTTTAAAAGATACAGACGCAAAAGAGAAATTTTACAATTCAAAACTTCCTAGTGAAGTTCAGGCAGAAGACTATGATGCGATTTACTATCCAGGAGGACATGGTGTAGTTTTTGATTTGCCGCATAATGAAGAGATAGCAAGTATTGCAGGGCAAATTTATTCTAATGGGGGTGTTGTTTGTGCCGTCTGTCATGGTTCTGCTGGTTTGCTAAACATTAAAAAATCCGATGGTAGTTTTCTTCTTGATGGGAAGAATGCAACTGGTTTTAGCAATTGTGAAGAAGAGGCAATTGGAACGGATACAAAAGTTCCTTTTTTGTTGGAAACAGCTCTGAAAGAAAAAGGGGCGAATTATTCTTGCATTGCGAATTGGCAGGAATATGTTGTAGTCGATGGTAGATTAATTACAGGACAAAACCCAGCATCTGATTTGAAAATGGCAAAAGAATTAGTGAAAATATTACAAAAATAATAAATACTTAAAACAGATATAAAAGATGGAAAATTTTGATTTTTATAACCCCGTAAATATTCTTTTCGGAAAAGGAAAAATTGCAGAATTAAAGAAGCACATACCTGCCAATGCTAATGTTTTGATCACTTTTGGAGGTGGTTCTATAAAGAAAAATGGTGTATACGATCAGGTAATTTCTGCACTTGATGGGTTTAATGTTCAGGAATTTGGAGGCATTGAGCCAAACCCTCATTTTGAGACTCTAATGAAAGCTGTTGAGATTGTTAAAACTGAGAAGGTTGATTTCTTATTGGCAGTTGGTGGTGGTTCGGTTCTTGATGGAACCAAATTTATTGCAGCAGCTTCTTGTTATAAAGGCGCAGATGCATGGGATATTCTAGCAAAACGTGCTCGTGTAGAGTCAGCAATTGATTTAGGAGCTGTGTTAACATTGGCGGCAACAGGTTCCGAAATGAATAGCGGAGGTGTGGTTACAAAAGCTGCTACTAAAGAAAAGCTAGCTTTTGGTTCTCCATTATTGTTCCCTAAGTTCTCGGTTTTAGATCCTGAGGCAACATATTCACTACCTAAAAGACAAATAGCTAATGGTGTTGCTGATGCTTTTGTTCATGTGATGGAGCAGTATTTAACTTATCCGGTTAATTCACCTGTTCAGGATCGTTTTTCAGAAAGTTTATTAATTACTTTAATTGAAGAAGGTACAAAAGCATATGATTCTGAAACACCAATTTACGATGAATATGCTAACATGATGTGGGCTGCTACCATGGCTTTAAACGGCTTGATTGGTGCCGGAGTTCAAAGCGACTGGGCAACACATATGATTGGGCATGAGTTGACAGCTTTTCATGGTATTGACCATGCTGTAACCTTGGCTATTGTGCTTCCGGGATTAATGACTCAGTTGAAAGAGCAAAGAGGAGAGAAGTTGTTGCAATATGCTGAGAGAATTTGGAATATTACGGAAGGATCGGATGAGGAGAAAAAGACCTTAGCGATTCAAAAAACAGAAGAATTCTTCCAAAGTGTTGGTATTGGAACACGTTTAAGTGATCACAATGTTGGACAAGATAGTATCGATACCATTTCAAAAAGATTTTTAGAAAGAGGTTATGTCGGTATGCTTCCTGATGTTGCAGTTACTGATGTTGCTGAAATACTAGAAGCGAGATTATAAGTTTACTATTATAAAATTATTAAGTCCTTCTCATTTGAGAGGGACTTTTTTTTCGTTCTAATTTTAGATAAAAGTTTTTATGGTGTAATGCCAATAGGTATTTAAAAATCAATGAAAAACACAGTGAGCTTATTGAGTATTTTAAATGCTAATCTGTGTTAAGAAATTGTGAATTATGAAATTATTTTTTGCAAAAACCAAACTATGTCGTATGTTTGCGTCATTAGAAATAAAAAAGGTTTATTAATTGAATGTTATGAAGAAATTAGAATTGTTTGATGATGAACAGCAAGCCTTAGCGGCAATGGCGAAAGTATTATCTCATCCAGCAAGAATTGCGATATTACAATTTTTGGCAGCAACACCTACCTGTATATCAGGAGATATTTCTGATTTTCTTCCTTTAAGCAGAACGACAGTATCGCAGCATTTAAAAGAGTTGAAATCGGCTGGTTTGATTCAAGGTGAGGTGGAAGGATTGAAAATTAAGTACTGCCTTCATAAAAATGGAATTGAAAAATTAAGAATGCTTTTTGGAGATCTTTTGGCTGAAATAATGCCATCGGATGAGAAATCTTGTTAGAAAATAGAATTATAAATAAATATAAAATTAAGTAATATGAAAGTATTGGTTTTGTGTACTGGAAATTCGTGTAGAAGCCAGATGGGAGAAGCAATTTTACGAGAAATTAATCCAGAATTAGAAGTGGTTTCTGCTGGTACAAAAATTGCAGATCGAGTTCATCCTCTTGCTGTAAAAGCAATGGCTGAAATTGGCGTTGATATCAGCGATCTTCGTCCGAAAATGGTAGATGTATTTTTGGAAGATGGAGTTGATTATTTGATCTCTGTATGCGGTGGAGCAAAAGATGCATGTCCTGCATTTTTAGGTCCAGTAGGAACTCGTTTGCATATTGGTTTTGATGATCCTGCTTACGCAGAAGGAACAGAAGAGGAGATTTTTGATGTATTTAGACGTGTACGTGATGAGATTCGTAGAGATTTTGCAAAATTCAATGAGGAATATATACTAAACAAATAATGATGGGTGCTTTAAATAAACGATTATCATTTTTAGACAGATACCTTACTTTGTGGATATTTGCCGCAATGGCATTTGGAGTTGGAATGGGTTATTTCTTCCCTTCAATGTCTGGATTTTGGAACAAACTATCGGTTGGAACAACTAATATTCCTATTGCAATTGGCTTAATCATTATGATGTATCCGCCATTGGCAAAAGTAAAATATGAAGAGTTGAAAGATGTATTTAAGAATCGTAAGGTTCTGCTTCTTTCACTTATTCAAAACTGGATTCTAGGTCCTACTCTGATGTTTGGATTGGCTATTCTTTTCTTACGTGATTATCCGGAGTATATGACCGGATTGATCCTAATCGGACTGGCTCGATGTATTGCCATGGTAATTGTATGGAATGATTTAGCAAAGGGGGATACGGAATATGCAGCTGGCCTGGTTGCTTTCAACAGTATTTTCCAGGTCTTTTTCTTTTCAATCTACGCCTATGTTTTCATCACGGTTTTACCAGGATTTTTTGGTTTAGAAGGATCAGTTGTTGATGTATCAATGGGTGATATTGCTGAGAGTGTAATGATTTACTTGGGAATTCCATTTTTTGCTGGAATGATAACAAGATATTTTGGGATTAAAGCGAAAGGAAAAGATTGGTATCAGGAAAAGTTTATTCCTAAGATTAGTCCACTAACACTAATCGCTCTATTATTCACCATTTTTGTCATGTTCTCTCTAAAAGGTGAGCATATTATTCAGCTGCCATTCGATGTTGTCAAAATTGCTATTCCGCTTTTGATCTATTTTGTGATCATGTTTTTGGTTTCATTCTTTATGGGTAAAAAAAGCAATGCCGGATATGAAAAAACAGCTACGCTATCATTTACGGCAGCAAGTAATAATTTCGAACTGGCAATTGCGGTAGCTATCGCTGTATTTGGCATCGATTCAGGTGTTGCATTTGCAGCTGTTATTGGCCCATTGGTTGAAGTACCTGTTCTAATAGCCTTAGTTAATCTCTCATTACGATTACGAGACAAATACTTTAATGGAAAGGTAGAAGTAGTGAAATGTGATGATTAAATCATAACAATATAACAAGTTGAAAAGTCAGGCTTCGAGAGGAGTCTGACTTTTTTTGATTCAAGAGTTTACTGTTTGTGGCGTTTTTACATAGGGAATGGTAAAATAGAACTCAGCACCATCTCCAAGTGTTGAATTTACACCTATTTCTCCTCCCATCAATTGGATCAATGATTTAGAAATTGCTAAACCTAAGCCACTTCCTTCTTCGGCGTGGAAAGCTTTGGTATCTGCCTGTCTGAATCGTTCAAAAACAATATCTTTCATTTCTGGATGAATTCCTGGACCAGTATCCTTCACAGAGAAATAGAGCTGGTCATTTTGTGCTTGATAAGAAAAATGAACCTGACCTTCTTTTGTAAATTTGATTGCATTTGTCAAAAGATTAGTCAAGACTTGTTCCAAGTGAAGAGAATCGATTTCGATTAGGCAATCAGTGTTGGGGAGTTGGCTTTGATAAGCTAAAGACAAATTGCTTTTTTCAGCCAATGGTTTAAAAAAATCATAAGTATTATCCATCAGCTGATTAATGTTCGTTGTTTTTGTTTGGCAAGTAATTTGTCCAGTTTCAATCTTCGAAATATCTACCAAATTGTTAATGAGAACTAACATACGATGTCCGCTCTCTTTAATCATATGCAAGTATCGTTTCTGTTTTTCAATGGTAATTTCTTTGTAATCTAATAATTCAGCAAATCCAATAATGCCATTCATCGGAGTTCTAATCTCATGACTTAAATTAGCTAGGAAGCTGGTTTTTAAGCGGTCGCTTTCTTCTGCTTTTTCTTTTGCTATGGCTAATCTGTTGTTGGTGATTTGTAATACCTTGCTGGTTGTGTTAATTTTCTGAAGTAGGTGCGATAAGACTAAAACAATAAATACCAGCACAATTATTATTATTGAAACTGTCCAGATTAGGGTTTTGTATTGCTTAAAAAATGAATAACTCTCGTTTACAATGATACTGTTTTCTGGTAGTTCACTAGTAGAGATTCCATGGTTTTCAAGAGCATTATAATCAAACTTGTGAATCATAGGACTGCCTGAAACTTCTATTTCATTGGCTTTAGTGCCTTTGATTAATCTTATAGCAATTTTAGCTGCCTCTTCTCCTTGAAAAACTGGGCTCGTAATTTTCCCACCAATAACGCCTTGCCCAACTACATCCCAAATGCAATAGATTGGTAGCTTTGTTGCTGATTTGGTAAATTCTAAGCTCTGTTCGCTGGTTAATACTTCTCCCTGTGGTGTGCGTATGTAAATTCCCCAAATTACAGCTGCATCCTTTGGTAAATTACTTAATTGCATGTGCAGATCTTTTAGATCAAGATCGTATAAGTGTTTGAAATCGATACTGTCTTTTAGTATTGATTCGACACGAGTCATTCGATTTTGAAAAGCCATTCCAGATACTGTCGCATCGTAAATAACGGCTATCTCCTTAATATTTGGGTGCAGTTCCCGAATTAAATTCACGGTACCCAAAACATCGTAAGATTCATAGATTCCTGTAATGTTTTCATTTCTTTGAATTCGTTCTGGTTGAAAATCATTTATTCCACAAAATACTATAGGAACATTAGGAAACAATTCATCTCCATAGTCGATTAAGAAATTTAATGCATTGTCGTCTGAAGAGAGGATGGCATCAAACTGAATATTGGAATATTTATGATGGTAGATGTCTTTTAGTTGCTGAAAGTAGGCAGAGTCAGAACACCTCTTTGTGTCCATGTAATTGGTAAATGTTTCTACGTCTTCATTTTCAAAAACGGTATTAATTCCTTTCATGATACGGTCTGTCCAATAAAATCCTTCATGATAAGAATGCAGAATTAATACTTTTTTCTTCGTTAATAATTTGAATTCTTGATTTGTATTTTGGTGTAAAGGAAATGAATAAGCACCTGAAGAAAAAAACAGAGAAATGATCAATGCCAAACAAAAGTAACGCAAAGCATTGTGAATAATTTTAGGGTCAAATGAATTCATAGTAGAAGTTTCTCTCGATACTGTTTACATTTAGTTAGTAATTGTATGATTAGCAGAATTCTGAATTTTATCCTTAAAGCTGAGGGTTAATAGGGCTTGCCAAAGAATTTGTTCGAATCTTTTTTTTTGTACGCAAAAGGATACTGAAAGATACAATCTATGTAAAGTATTCTGTTCAAGATGCTTTGTTTTATTAATGGATCTGTTTTTTTTTAATAAAACTCATTACTTAGCTTCGTGTAAATGCCTTTTATCATCAGCAATATTGTTTATATTTGAAATACAAAAAGAAAATATATGATTAAGCCTGGATTGAAGATTGGCATAGCTTTGAGTATCATCCTTATTTTACCTTCTCTGTTTTTTACTGCTTACGAAATTGGCAATTTAAATCAAAACGAGGCGGTGATCGATTCTATTTATTCCAGTCAGTTGGAATCCGTTCTGTTTTCTATTAATCAATACTCCGATGATGTTTTAAGTGGTTGGGCTAATCAAATGGATAAGGGACGATATGGGCTTGATAAGGAAATTGAATTGTTAGAGACAAAAAACTATTCGATAGATGCTTTTTTTCTTATTAATGCAGATCGATACCAACTGTTTCCGAAAGAGAAAATACCAGAAGACAGTATCAACAGCCTAAGTAAAATGCTCGAAGAGATCTACTTGGTAAATGAATCTAAAATTGCTGCCTTACAGCGATACATTAAAAGTGGGTATCAGAAAATTGGTGTACTGAAAGCTAATATGGATGGAAAAAGCTTGTTTGCCTTTGCAAGAAATCAAGATTCCTTATCTGTTGAAACGGTTTTATTACTTGTTGATACGGAAAAATTCATACAAGAGAATTTAGGACCTAAAATACAAGGTATTGCACAAGATCAATACTATATTTCTGTTATCGACCGAGAGTTAAATACAGAATTGTATTCTAATGTGGTGTTTGATGCAGAGGGTAAAAACATCCAACAAAAGAAAGAGATTTGGTTGTTTCCCAATTACGATTTAGGTATTCAGATGAAAGGAAATACCATAGAAGATTTGGTTCGTAAACGAACAAAAACGAACGTTATTTTATTGGTGGTAATGAATGTGATTCTGTTGCTAGGAGCCTGGTTTGTATACAAGAGCATTCAACAACAAATACGATTGACTCAATTAAAATCTGATTTTATATCGAATGTCTCTCATGAAATAAGAACCCCTTTGGCTTTGATTAATATGTATTCTGAAACTTTAGAAATGGGGCGAATTTCAAATGAGGAAAAGAAACATGAATACTATAAGGTCATTAATACCGAAGCAAATCGCTTGTCGCGTATGGTAAATAATATTCTCAACTTTAATAAAATTGAAAGTGGTAGAAGAGAATATCATTTTAAGGAGACTGATTTAAACCAAGAAGTAGAAATCATCCTCCAAAATTATGGACAACATTTGGATAGTAAAGGCTTTGAAATAAGCTTTGCGGCTTGTGAAGATTTGCCGAAATTATTAATTGACCAAGAGGCTGTATCTGAGGCGATTATTAATCTGATTGATAATGCCGTTAAGTATAGCAATGAAACAAAGAAGATTAAATTGCAATGTGAGAAAAATGCTGATTACGCAATTTTGAACGTGATAGATCATGGAATTGGCATTGCTACAAAAGATCAATCCTTAATATTTGACAAGTTTTTTAGAGTTAGTTCGGGTGATTTGGCCTATAAGGCTAAAGGATCGGGTATAGGTCTCAGCATCGTGAAACATATTATGGATGCTCATGGAGGCAAGATTAATGTGAAAAGTGAGCCAGGAGAAGGAAGTGTTTTTAGCCTGTGGTTCAAATTAAATAAATAAAGTGACCTTATTAAAATACGCATACTTATGTATCCAATATTAATTGTAGAAGATGAGCCGAGCATGCAAATGGGCTTAAGAGATAATTTGGAATTTGAGGGCTATGAAGTAGACCTTGCCGATGATGGCGAGTTGGCTCTGGAAAAAATTCTGACAAATAAATACAGTCTGGTGCTGTTGGATGTGATGCTTCCGAAGATATCGGGATTTGATATCTGCAAAAAAGTGAGAGAAAAGGGAATCGAGACTCCAATTATATTGCTTACGGCAAAGGGTGAGGAAATCGATAAGGTGTTGGGCTTGGAATTTGGTGCTGATGATTATATCACCAAACCATTTAGCTTGAGAGAACTTTTGGCCAGAATAAGAGCGGTATTGCGTCGTTCACCAGCATTGGAACAAGCTGCAACAGAGGAGCGAGTTCAGATTGGTAACTTGGACATTAATTTTACTTCATTTGAAGGATTTGTAAATGGCAACGAGGTGAAAATGTCTCATAAGGAAGTAGAAATCTTACACTTTCTCTGGAATAATAAGAATCAAATTGTAAGCAGAGACGATTTGTTAGACCAAGTTTGGGGAACAGATTATCAACCCACTTCACGAACCATTGATAATTTTATATTGAAACTAAGACAAAAAATTGAAGACGATTCCAATCATGCTAAAATAATACTGACAGTACATGGTGTAGGGTATCGATTGGTTGTATAAGTTCAAAGTAGAAAGTGACAAGGATAAAGGAACAAGATTCAAGGAAAAAGTAGAAAGGAGAAAGGAAAAAGTTTCTAGCTCCAAGTTCTAAAGAAAAAGGATAAAGAGTCATCAATTGCCCCGTGCTTTAGCTCGGGGTTTTAGAAGGAAATATAAAGCTGTGACAACTTATGACATCTGTTAATTTTGCTGTGACATAAATGTTTTTTTCTCACCCTAATTTTACCAATAGAAGTTTAAGATAGATGAAGGAATGGAAGGCGTACGATTCCATTCTCTTTTAAAGTTTTAAAAATGATTGGTAACATTTAAAATTAGGGTTATGAAAACGATAAAGATTGTATTTTTCGCATTAGTATGTTTAGTATTAACAACTAATTTTGCAATGGCGGTTGAGCCAGAGAAGCAAAAGATTGAAAAAGAAAAAATTCAATTACTTAAGAAAATTAAAAGATCAGTTTCGAGTACAAGTTTTGCTGATTTTATGCAAGAAGGGAAATCGGAGCAGGTTATTGTACGTTGCACGGTAAATGAAAACAACCGAGTGGTAGTTAGTAAGGTTATTGGTTTTGATGATGAACTTAAGAAAGCGATTCGAAAAAATATGGACGACAAGTTAATTAAGGCAAGTTCTGATTTAGTTGGACAGGAATTGGCACTTCATTTTACATTTAAAATGAAATAAGGGTAAAATTGGAATTAGCTACAAGATAAAAGGATGATAATGAAAAGTAGGATCTCTAAAATACATATGGTAAAGCTTGGCTTACTGCTACTGTTCTTGATTTTTCAAGTGGGTAGTGTAAAATCAGAAAACCTGAGAAGCTTGGTTAACCTAAAAGGATATTGGAAATTTTCAATTGGGGATGATCCGCAGTGGGCCAACCCCAATTATAATGATTCGAAATGGCAAAAGGTATTTGTGCCTGATAGTTGGGAAACAAATGGTTTCGAGGACTACAATGGATACGCCTGGTATCGAAAAACTTTTGAATTGAATCAATCATACAATCGTGAGTTTGTTTATTTGCGAATGGGGAAAATTGATGATGTTGATGAGGTTTTTGTGAATGGAAAATTGGTAGGCGCATCGGGGAATTTTCCTCCTCGAATGAAAACGGCTTATGATATTCCGCGAATGTACCCAGTTCCGGTAAGTTTGCTTCGGGAAGATGGCAAAAATACAATTGCAGTTCGTGTGTACGATGAAATTTTGGATGGTGGAATTATTAGTGGTGACATTGGTTTGTTTTTAGATCTCGATCAGATAAAAATGGATGTAGACTTAAGTGGCTATTGGAATTTTGAAATCAATAAAACGGTAGATAAAGGAAATTTGAATTGTGTGAATTACCGAAAAGGGAAAATATTTGTTCCTGGATTTTGGGAAACAAGAGGATACAACGACTATGATGGGAAAGCTGTTTACACAAAGAGTTTTTCTTATCCATCCGATTTAAGTCGAGATGACAAGGTTTTGGTTCTGGGTGTAATTGATGATGAAGATGAGGTATATTTGAATGGAGATAAGCTGAGAGTATTGAGAGCTAAGCAGGATCGAAGAAGTTCTTATGCGAATTCGAATTATGCTACCTTTCGTGCTTATGAAATACCAGATGGCTTACTGAATAGGTCGAATGGAAATGAGATTGAAGTTATTGTGACCGATCATATGGGACCAGGTGGAATTTATAGGGGACCTATTGGAATTACCAATAGAGACAGAGCCGAGGCATTGCTTCAAAGGGAATACAAAGACAATCGATCGAATGTGCAGAAGTTTTTTGATTATTGGTTCGATTAATTTATTGTGGGAAGATATACTGGAGATATGGAGAAGACAAAAGGATATATAATTGTGATACTGATTATGCTATGCTGTAGTGGCTTTAGTTTGAATGCCAATGCTCAAGATTATCGGAAAGTGGTTGATTTGAATGGATCGTGGAAATTTTCGATAGGAGATAATGAAAAATGGGCAGCAGCCGATTATAATGATTCCAATTGGGAGCGAATTCAAGTGCCATCACAGTGGGAAAATCAAGGCTTTCATGGCTACGATGGTTTTGCTTGGTACCGAACCAATTTTAATTTTCCATCCTCGTTAAAAGCACAATCTTTGTTTCTTAAACTAGGTACTATTGATGATGTAGATGAAGTTTACGTTAATGGAAAAAGGGTAGGGCGTACCGGTACTTTTCCGCCTCATTTTTCAACGGCTTACAATTCTAATCGTGTGTATCATGTTCCTGTTGGCTATTTAAAAGAGAACAACAATACTATTGCTGTTCGTGTGTACGATGATATAGGAGAAGGCGGGATTGTTCATGGTGATATTTCTTTAGTAGTTGATCGCGATGCCATTCCTTTGGATGTTGATTTGCAAGGAGATTGGAAATTTAAAACAGGTCGAAATGCCCACAAAGATTTAGGGTCGGTAATTGATTGGGACGATATTTTGGTTCCTGGCCATTGGGAAAATCAAGGTTACAAGAATTACGATGGTTACGCTTGCTATGTGCTCGATTTTGCTGTAAGTGCAAATGTTCTGGCAGAAAGAATGGTTTTGGTTTTGGGCAAGATTGACGATCTTGATCAGGTATATGTGAATGGCGTTTTGGTAGGGCAATCGGGAGAATTCAAACCATCTACGGTTCAGAGATATGATCAAACTTATCGCCAGATGCGAGGCTATTATTTACCTCCTAATTTGATTAAAGCAAACGAAGAAACTCGAATTGTTGTACGTGTTTACGACGCAGTAGAGGGTGGAGGTATTTATACTGGGTCAATTGGCTTAATAACACAAGAAAACTACATCGATTATTGGAACAGCCGAAGAAGAAGATGATTTACAGTGATCAGTTAGCAGTGAACGGTTATCAGTGAACAGTTATCAGTAAAATTAACCTACTGTCTTTTTCCTTGTTACTTTCTCCTTGGAGCTTGAAACTTTTTCCTTGAAGCTTTATTCTTGAACCTTAATAAATAGAATTGGCTTGCGCTTTTCTTTTCTTCTTGTCCTCTTTCTCCTTTAGCTTTTCCTTCTTTAGGCGTGCACGTTCTTCTCTTTTCAATTTCTTTTTAATTTTTCGTTTCTGCGCTTGGGTCATGCTTTCGCGGATATCATCATCGGGGGCAGAAATACCTCTGTTGCTTCTGCTTGAATTGTAATCTTGTGCACGAGTGCCATTGTTATTGCCGTTATTTCCTATATCATCTCCAGATGTGTCTGTAGCAGAATCTGCTTTGTTCGATCTGCTTGAATTGTAGTCGGTAGCTTCTACGCCACGATTATTTCCACCATTGTTATCCATATCCAATACGGAATGATTGGAGTTTTTATTGCTTCGGCTCGAGTTGTAGTCCGTTGCTTTGCTACCATCATTATTGCCATCATCTCCTGATGTATCGGTAGCGGAATCTGCTTTGTTCGATCTGCTTGAATTGTAATCGGTGGCTTCTACGCCACGATTATTTCCGCCATTGTTATCTACATCCAATACAGAATGATTGGTGTTTTTATTGCTTCGGCTCGAGTTGTAGTCCGTTGCTTTGCTACCATCATTATTGCCATCATCTCCTGATGTATCGGTAGCGGAATCTGCTTTGTTCGATCTGCTGGAATTGTAGTCGGTGGCTTCTACGCCACGATTATTTCCACCATTGTTATCTACATCCAATACAGAATGATTGGAGTTTTTATTGCTTCGGCTTGAGTTGTAATCCGTTGCTTTGCTTCCATCATTATTGCCATCATCACCTGATGTATCCGTAGCGTTATCTGCTTTGTTCGATCTGCTTGAATTGTAGTCGGTGGCTTCTACGCCACGATTATTTCCACCATTGTTATCTACATCCAATACAGAATGATTGGTGTTTTTATTGCTTCGGCTCGAGTTGTAGTCCGTTGCTTTGCTACCATCATTATTGCCATCATCACCTGATGTATCGCTAGCCGTATCTGCTTTGTTCGATCTGCTGGAATTGTAGTCGGTAGCTGCAACACCTCTGTTTCCTGTATTGCTATTTGGTCGATCGGCGGAAATTCCTCTGTTACTGCGGCTCGAATTGTAATCTTGTGCTTTGCCACCCGAAGTTCCGCCTGTGTTGCCTCCCGAATTATTGGCACCCTCGTACAAAACATTTTCCCCTTGATTGCTGTTTTGTTGATACATTGGGTTGCTATTGTTACTGCTTCTAGGCTGATACATTGGATTATCACCTTTGGTTCCTGAGTTCTGATAGAGTGGGTTGGAGCTTCTCTGGGAATGGTTAGCGCAAAGACTACCAATGCTAATGCTAACACCAAAATTCATGTTTAAACTAGAAAAATTCAAGCTTTTAGCCGTGAATGGAATTTCACTTGCCAAATCAGGATCTAACCTGCCATCGGCACCAATTGCTTTCGATAAATCTTTGCTATAGAAATTGATATCGGAATTGAACGTAGTTACATATTCGCTACTTACGAATAGTTGCAAGCCAGTACAAACTTCCGTTTTAATTTTGGCCCCCACACGAGCACTCAATGCTTTTACACTTTGTTGATTTAGTTTCTCTGTTGTGATGTCGGTATTGGCCTGTAAACTTTTAATTTCAGGTGTACTCGTTACCGATAATCCGGTTCTTCCATATACTTGAATGGCAAATTTGCTATTGCCCAAGCTGAACTGTGGCCCTACATCAAATGTAGTACTGCTGTATTGGTTTCGGGATCCTTGTACAGGACCAAATTCTTGTCTTACATTAAAAGAGGAATGTTTGGCTCCAAAGCCCAAGGAGATTTTTTCGCAGAATTGTTTGCTTAGTGATAGTTCACTATTGAATCCATCTTCTACAAAATCTTCGAAGCCTCCATTGGGAAGGCTAATACCGTTGATTATTTCGATTTGTAATTTGCCTGAATTCGATTGGCTATTTTGTGCATTAGAATAGGTGCAGAACAATATTAGGACGATAGACAAGAAAAGGTTTTTCATACGTGGGGATCTTTAAGTGCAAGACTATTAGTCGGCTGGTTTAGGTCCGATTGATATCTTAAGATACGAAAAAATATTTAAGGATGAAAAAGTCTTTTATTGCTTTTGCAGCTTTGTTTAATAAGTGTTGACTTTTTGATATTGTGGACTAAAAGCACACGAAGAGTATTATGTCTGGAGACTTGGTGCATTGTGAGAACAAGAAATGCATTGCGTCTGGAGACTTGGTACATTGTTAGAACAGGAAATGTTCCGCGCCTGGAAACTTGGTACATTGTGAGAACAAGAAATGTATCACGTCTGGAGACTTGGTGCATTGTGAGAATAGGAAATGTATCGTGTCTGGAGACTTGGTACATTGTGAGAACAGGAAATGTTCCGCGCCTGGAAACTTGGTACATTGTTAGAACAAGAAATGTATCAAGTCTGGCGACTTGGTGCATTGTGTGTACCGGAAGGGTATCACTTTTGGAAAAGTGATGGGGCGAGTGTGTTGTTATTTAGTCACTTATCTATTTTTGTGCTTCTTGCTTGCGATTTACTTTACATTTTTCAAAAAACATGACAAACACCAAAGTAAGCTGTCTACAAAAAGGACCCTATAGTCTTTATTTAGTTAAATGGTAATGCCCTGTTAAATAATCAGGATGATTCTTTTGTTAGACACATATTGTTTTGTAGATTCAAGGGCGAAAAACGAATTTGTGCGATATTGCCACCCAATAGGGTGTTGTAAAGTGCATGGATGCGATATACACATTTGTTAACACAAAAACGAAAAAAATGAGACAACAATGAAAATACTAATGACAATTATTTTTGCTTTCTTAATTATTTCTTGTAAGTCGAATACAGAAAAGCAGGAAACAAAAGCTGTTCAGTTAAAAGCACAAATATCAGCTCAAACTGTGCCTAATAAGCAAAAATCAGAAGTTTCAAAAAAAACCTATACTCTCAATGACATAAAAATTACTTTGACACAGGCCAAAAGTGATGGAAAAGAATTTTACTGTAAATCAAGACTATTAATATCTAGAAATAATGATTCAATTGATAGTTTGAACTTTACATCTGAACCAGTTGGTGGACATTATGGTATTTCAACACCAATACAAATTGATAACCACTTAATTTTCACAAAACACGGAGATTATGACGGAAGGACTATCATAGTTGATGACAAGGGGGAAGTGTTCAATATAATCGGTGGTTTAAACTATTACGATCCAAACAAAAGTCTTCTTTTCACAATTTACGAATCCGACTTAAGTGGTTTTGCAGTGTTTGACTTGAAAAATGATTCATTAAAATTTGAAATGCAGGAAATGGAAGATTATCCAATTTCATTTCACAAGGCATTTGGAGAAAGATATTTTATTTTGTGCAACAATGAAGATGCTGACGAAGGAGATATTGCAATTTGGGAAATTGAATTTGAACTTAATAGAATTTTGCAAGTTGACTTTGATATAAACAATATTAACGAAGAAAACATTCTAAAAACGTGGAAATTGGAAGATGTAAATTGCGAATGTGATGAATGAAAAAACGAAATGCCAATAAAAGCTAAATAATCATGGGGGTTATGAGTCGTTTGCAATTAATTGCTATTGGGAGCACAAGAAGATGGTACGGCCGCTGAGTGGAAATTGAAACAAAACCTATTATTTAAACTGAATTACACTTTTATAAAATGAGAAAAATAACCTTACTAATTCTGCTTATTGGACTTTGTACAATTTGTAAAGCTCAGACAGAAAGAGAGAAAGCGATTGACTTGAAAAATCATGCAGTTGAGTTAATGGATAATGGTAAAATAGATGAATCAATAAAGATTTTAGAACGGGCTCAACAAATTGATCCAGATTTTATTACCATTCCCTACGAAATTGCATTTGCCTATCAATTAACAAAAGAATATGATAAAAGTATAGAGATTGCTAAACCATTATTAAAACACCCCGATGTTTTTGATCTTGTTTATCAGTTGATTGGAAATTCCTATGATTTAAAAGGAAATAAAGCTAAGGCTATTAAAATGTATGATAAAGGAATCAAGAAATTTCCCAATTCCGGTAAATTACATCTTGAAAAAGGCATAGTTATGGCAAGTCAGGAGAAATGGTTTGAAGCATTAGATATTTGGGAGCAAGGGATCGTGGCTGACCCATCTCATTCATCTAATTACTATTATGCAAGTCAAGTATTAGCTCAGACGGATGAGCGGATATGGGGAGTTTATTATGGGGAAATCTTTCTCAACCTTGAGCCAAATTCGCAAAGGTCCGCTCAGATAAGCAAACTTCTATACGATACATACAAAACATGCTTTCCTATAAAAAATAATAAATGGGGATTACAATTCAGTCATAAGGCTACCAATATCGTTTTAGGTGATTTAAAGGATATAAAATTCTCCTTCGAAACGATACACAATCTTGTCATGGAGCAAGGATATAAAGGAGTCGAGCCTGAATTTACGATAGATAATTTAATTAATATTAGAAAACAATTTCTAGAAGAATGGAATGCTGAATATGCTGAAAGATATCCTAATCTTATATTTGACTATCATGACTTTTTGATTAAAAACAAAATGTTTGAGCCATATATGTATTGGACTTTAAAAGGAGGTGCTGAGAATGAATTTCAGATTTGGAAGTCAAATAATGCGAGTACTCATAGTAAATTCATAGAGTGGTTTAATAATAATCCAATGTCATTTCCGGATGATAGAAAAACAAATAGATTTAGTTATTAATCATTTTTCCCCGTTAGCCCGAGCTTGTAGCTCGTGTTCTTCGCAAGCAGTAAACTTGTGCCTAGCAGATGTTTGAAAGAAAAAGAATAACGCAAACTGCCACAATTCATACAACTTACTGTATTTGCATAATTAATACGGATGAGATTTATGGAATAAGCAAAGAAAAAGCATCTTATAAGAAAATACTGATTATGAAACATACAATTTTTATTCTATTTATTGCATTACTATTAGGATCGTGTCATCAGAGCCCGTCGGATAAAGCTGATTTTATTGCAGATGATTTGATGATGGAAGAAATGATTCCGATCACAAGACAAGAACTAAGTAGTCCACCACCTTTACCTCCATGGGAGACAAAAGAAGTGATTAAGAAAAAAATCATAAAAGATGGACGGATTGGTATTGAGGTTGATAATTTAGAACAGACTAAAAAACAGATAGATTCTTTAGTGGTAAAGCATGGTGGATATTATGCGAATGAACGATTAAACAATTCGGATTGGCAAATATCCTATAATCTGAAAATAAGAATTCCGAGTAATAGCTTTGAAAAACTGATTGGTGAGATTGAGACGGGCGGTGGCGAAATAAAGTATAAGGAAATTGATGCAAGAGATGTCACAGATCAATTCATTGATTTAGAAATTAGACTTGAAAACAAAAAGAATTACTTAAAAAAGTACAATGACCTATTGAAACAGGCAAAATCAGTTAAAGATATCCTTGAAATTGAAGAAAGGATTCGAGGAATTGAAGAGGAGATTGAAAGTACAACAGGGAGGCTGAAATATTTAAGTGATTTAGTAGATTATAGCACACTCAATTTAGAAATATTAAAGCCTAAGGATTATAAATACCAACCCGAAAAACGTGATAAATTTACAAAACGACTAAAGCATGCGCTTTCAAAAGGTTGGTTTGGATTTGTGGATTTTATTGTGTTTGTGATTAAAATTTGGCCTTTCTGGATAATTGTAGGAATTATAGTTTACGCTTGGAAAAAATATAGAAATCGAAAAAAGAATAAGGAATAATTGAACACAACAAAGGTGAAATTATCATGGGCGTTATAGGTCATTTATAAAAAACATTAACAGATAAATAAACATATAAAAATGAATAAAAAAGCATTAAAAATTATTGGAGTTATTGTGTCGATAATTGTGATTGTCATATTTCTTGATTTAGTTTTAGGGGAATTTCTAACTGGTTGGAATAATCCAAGGTAATCTTACAAATTGGGATTTACCAAAAGCAATAATTAATCTATGAAAAATAGAACTTGCCCAAATTGTGGAAATAAATACTCATTTCTTTCCTATGTTAAAAAATCGATGTTCAAATGAATACAATGCAGAAGGTAATGCACAACGTAAAGACGCAATGCATTGCGTCTCTACAAAATGTCGTGATGTGGTTCTCGCTTCTGCACGATTGTAACGTGTGGATTTGTAGACTAGAAAAACAAACTTTACGATCAATTACCAAAATCAATAGCCAATAGTAACTATAATCAGGAAATGACAATATATAATTGGTCAAAAATAATGGAAATGAAATCTAACGAAGAGCTCATAGAGATTTCTGAAAAATCATCTAATGAAATAGAAAGTGAAGGAATTACTGCAGCTGAAATTGAGATTCGAAAAAGAATAAAAGGTGGACTTTTTACGATAGCCAACGAGTCAGAGTTTCCAGAAAAGCCAATTCTAGATGAGCAAAAGCAATCTTATAAAAAATCACTTATGAGTGCTGTTGTTTTTATAGCTGCATTCTACTTCATTTTTAAATGGGAATTAGATTACATTTTTATTTTAACTGGAATATTACTTATTCATGAATTGGGTCATTTATTAGCAATGAAGGCTTATAATTACAAGGACTTAAATATGTTTTTTATTCCGTTGCTTGGAGCTGCTGCCTCTGGAACAAAAAAAGAGGTTAGTCAAAAACAGAAAGTATGGATTTCAATGGCAGGACCTTTACCTGGGATTATCATTGGTTCTTTTATCTATGCAAATGGTTATGCCTCTGAGAGTGAGATGTACATGAGAATTGGAAATATTTTCATCTATTTAAACCTCTTCAACCTTCTTCCCATAATGCCATTAGACGGAGGGCGAATACTTAAAGACTTGTTTTTTCATAAAAAAGAAAAAATAAGCATCATCTTCTTATGGGTGTCAATTGCATGTTTGATTATCATAGCGATAAAAATGGAAGCCTTTATGCTTTTATTAATTCCTGTGTTTCTTTTTACTCAAATAAATGTTCAATCGGAATATTCTAAAATGAGAAAGCTATTTGTAAAAAAGGGCTTCGATATTAACAAAGGCTATGATGATCTAAGTAAAAAAGAGTACTGGTTATTCCGAGATGAACTTGCGATAAACATGAAGATGATCGCCAAAATGATAGAACCTAAAAGATATGTTGTAACAGCTAATGAAAAAAATGTAATTAATGCTCTTAATAATATTCTACAAAAGGATCCATTAAAGGATATCGGGATTGGTGGGAAAATAGCTTTCATATTCTTATGGATTACTGCATTTCTATTGCCGTTTATAGTATTAGTAGTTTATTATTTAATGGGATTAATAGCGTTTTAGAAAATTAACAATACACAATAAAAGATAAATAAACATATAAAAATGAATACAATGCAGAAGGTAATGCACAACGTAAAGACGCAATGCATTGCGTCTCTACAAAATATCGTGATGTGGTTCTCGCTTCTGCACAATTGTAACGTGTGGATTGGTAAACTAGAAGAACAACCTATACGATCAATTACCAAAATCAATAGCCAATAGTAACTATAATCAGGAAATGACAATATATAATTGGTCAAAAATTATGGGGACTTAGTAGGACAGCAATAGGCAATTCCGTCACATAAACTACAAACACACAATTAATCAATACAATGGATAATTTAGAATACAAAATTGAACCGAAAGAAAACTTTTATTTTGCATTAAAAGTAATATTTGGATTAGCAGGTTATGTGCTTTTCTACTATATCATTAAATTACTTTTTTCGAATGATAATTTCATGTCATTTGTTCCCTTGTTGGTTTATATTCCGATTATATTACTTGTCCTTTTCTTTAGGATGGGATTGTTGATCGGTTATTTGAAAGGAAACTCTATTAAGGTAACAGATAAGCAGTTTTCGGATCTTAATAAGATCGTAGAAGAACAATGCAGAACACTGGGTATGCAAAATGTTCCTGATGTTTACATCCTTCAGAATGGAGGTTTGCTAAATGCTTTTGCTGCAAGGTTTATGGGTAGTAATTACATTGTATTGTACTCGGATATAGTAGAGGAAGCCTACGAAAATAATTACGATTCGCTAGCATTTATTATTGGGCATGAGTTGGGACATGTTAAGAGAAAGCACATGATTAAATCATTGATCTTTTTTCCTTCCATTATTGTTCCTTTCTTAAATGGAGCCTATTCAAGAGCGTGTGAATATACTTGCGATAGTATCGGATTCTCACTAACGCCTAAAGGAGCCCAGCCAGGTATTTTGCTTTTGGCTGCAGGTAAAAAAATATGGCAGAAAGTAAATGTTGATGAGTTTATAAAGCAAGAGCAAACGGAGATCGGATTTTGGTCTTGGTTCGCCGAAAAGGTATCCACACACCCTAAACTGACAAAAAGATTGATGAGGTTCGATCAGCTTACTCCAGTCATTAAAAAACAAGCTGTGGTAGAATCAGTAAAGGTGCAGGAAATTAAATCTGATCATTCGTCATATATGCCCAATTAATAGCCTTGCAAATTGGGATTTATAGTTACGATACATTTACATTGCTTAAAAAAAAATAACAATTGGATGTGATTATTAATAGGCTAAATATGCAATACAGAACTGTACAATACGACGTATAACCTTATGCACAACGTAAAGACGCAATGCATTGCGTCTCTACCAATAAAACGTGATGTAATATCTAAACAAAGGAATGGCAGAAAAATTTCAGAACAAATATAGAATACCATCAGCCCGTTTGCAAAACTGGGATTATGGATCGAATGCCATGTACTTTGTGACCATTTGTACGCAAAATCGGGAATGCTATTTTGGCGATGTTGTAGATGGGGAAATGCATTTATCTGAAATTGGAAAAATCGTAGAAGAGGAATGGTTAAAAACATTTGAAATGCGACCTGATATGTGTTTGCAAATGGATGAATATGCGGTGATGCCTAATCATTTTCATGCTATTATCGTAATTGGCGAAAATCAATACAATGTGCAGCGTAAAGACGCAATGCATTGTGTCTCTACAAACAACAAATTTGCACCCCAATCAAAAAATCTGGCAGCAATAATGCGTGGTTTTAAATCAGGGGTGACTGTTAATGCCCGTAGAATAGACGCCGATTTTGCTTGGCAAGCACGATTTCACGATCATATCATTCGAAATGACGAATCATTTCAACGAATAAGGAATTACATTTCTGAAAATCCGGTAAAATGGTCGAATGACAAATTTTATAATATTGGTTAACAACCATACTAACACAGTTCATAATGAGAAGTAAGCCCATGAGATCTATTGTATTATTAGCTATAATTTGCGGATTGATATCGTGCAATTCTAAAAATGAAAAAACTCAAGAGAAAATTGCCGATAACCAAGAACTAATTGAGATCTATAAAGCCGATCAGGGAGATCGTAGAACAGATAAGATAGATTGGAATGTTGTAGGAAAGCGAGATAGCATAAGAAAGGCAAGAGTTTCTGAATTATTAGATTCGAATAAGGTGCTTACCTCACAGGATTATCATCATGCCGCTATGCTTTTTCAGCATGGAGGAGATTCCATTGCTTACGGAATGGCTGTGAAATTAATGAAGAAATCGATTGAGTTGGATTCAACGGCTAACAAATGGTTATTGGCCGCTGCAATTGATAGAAACCTTTTGAGTAGGCAAAAGCCGCAGATTTATGGTACGCAATATTGGAGAATGAATGATGAGCCTTGGGAGATGCGCGATATGGATACAACGCTTATTACTGATGCAGAGCGAATAGAATATGGTGTAGGTACTTTGGCTCAACAAAAAGAAAAGCTAAAGCAGATGAATCGCAAAAAGCTAAACGAATTGGTGAAGGAAGGAAAAACGACAGATGAATTAATTCAGTTCATAAAAAGCGAAGATCCCGACTTATCAAAATACGATATCTCCGAAAGAGGAGTTAATAGTTTTGCCTATGAATTGTGGGCACAAGGAAAAGAAAAAGAGGCTTTGAAGGTTTTTAAATTGAATACAGAATTGTATCCAAAAGGTTATAATGCTTTTGATAGTTACGGCGAATGCCTTTTGAAGTTAGGCGATAAAGCAAATGCAATAAAGGCTTATCAAAAATCATTAGAATTAAATCCTAAGAATAAAAATGCTGAGAAAGTACTGGCAGAAATAAACAGCTAAATGAAAAAAGCATTAACACAAATTGATATTAAAGAATTAAGATACCAATGCAGAATGGGTTATCTTCTTCCTTCTATGCTTTTTCTATTTGGAAATGTTTTTGTTGGTGGAGCCTATGTTGCCAACTTTGGCTGGCTTGGAGTCGATACTGAGATCTTGTTGATCATGGTATCAGTATTTGCTTGTTTATCGCTATTCATAGGCTACAAGATGAATTGGAAATACATTTCAGATATTAGTTACAAGGAGAAGCAGGTTGAAACGAAAATAGTTCAGAGGAAAGAGGCGAAGAGAGATTATGAAGCTGGAAGCGGAACTTTATATGTAGGGCAAGAAATGAAGGGCTTCGATTCTTATAGCATTATCGTTGAAAATACGAGATACAGAGTTGATGAAGAATTGTACTCAGCTTGCACTGAGGGCGGCGAAGTCTTGTTTAATTATGCGCCAAAAAGCCGATACCGTTTAAGTATTGAAGTAAAGAAATAAGCAAGTTTTTAAAAAGAAAATCTCTTAAGCTTAAAATTAATATAAGCTAGTAGAAATAAAATAGACAAAGGTTGAATCATGTATTGGTTCAACCTTTTTTGTTGATTCGACGCAACCCTTTTGATAAGGGGCATCTTTTATTTGCAATGAATACTGTTTAGCACGATATTTGTTTAAATCAGTTTCGTATTTAATTAACAAGCACGCACAAAATTGAAATCATATGAAACGTCCATGCCAAAGCGATTTTGACACACAGGGAGATGGTTATCTCAGCATGGTAAGTTCCATATGGCAACTAAAAATCAAATTATAATCATATGAAAAGAAATGTAATTGTTTTATTGACCGTTTTTTTGAGTTGTACAGCTATGGCTCAAGGACAGAAGAACTTTATCGATCAGAATTATATTGAAGTAAAAGGGGTTGCTGAAATGGAGATTGTTCCTAACGAAATCTATTTAAATATTCATATAGACGAAAAAGACACCAAAAATAAAGAGAGTGTTGAAGTGTTGGAGAAGCAAATGTTCTCAGCATTGAAAAAGGCTGGTATAAACCTTGAGAAACAGCTTTCTGTATCTGATTTTGGAAGTAATTTAAAGTTTCACTTCATGAAAAGAACCAATGTAATGAAATCGAAAGATTTTGAATTGCTCGTTCATGATTCTAAAACACTTGCTAAGGTATTTGTAGAGCTTGAGAAAATTAAAATATCGAATATTAATATACTACGAGTAGATCATTCTGATATTGAAAAATATAGAAGAGAAGTTAAGATTAATGCAATGAAAGCTGGAAAAGAAAAAGCTACAGATTTATGTGAGGCAATAGGACAGACAGTAGGAAAAGCAATCTATATAAATGAAAGCTCGTCGCATTACAAAAATGAATATGCAAATACTGCCGTTCGAATTAGAGGAATGAGTAGCATGGCAAAAATGGATGTGCCGAATCTCGATTTTCAAAAAATTAAATTAGAATACTCAGTTTTGCTTCGTTTTGCAATAAATTAATGGAATTGTAAGCCTCATGAAAATGAGGCTTTTTTATTGTTGTAATCTATCTTACGAGTAGTTTAAAGGCTAAAATTTCAGGTTCTGTTTTTCTCACCAAATATTTTTTTTGTTCTTTTGTGGAGAATTACCAAATCAAGAAATTAAATGATCAAGATATTATCATATCCTTTAAGCGTTATATTCTATATCCTATTTTTACTTTTATTGGTTATTTTTCATCCAATACAAGTCATTAGTCATAAGCTTTTCGGATACCAAGCACATAAGAATTCTGTTGACGTTCTAAACTTTTTTTTGATGCGTGTTGTCGTATTTTTAGGCGTAAGAATCACTTCTTTACCAAAATGTAATCTCCCAACCGATCGTCCTTTAATAATCGTTTCAAATCACCAGGGAGTTTATGACATTCCTCCAATTGTTTGGTTGTTTAGAAAACATCACGCAAAGTTTATTTCTAAAAAAGAGCTAGCCAAAAATATTCCTAGTGTTTCTTATAATCTTCGTCATTCGGGAGCTGCTTTAATCGATCGTAAAAATAGAGCACAAGCAATACCTGAAATTTCTAAATTGGGAGATTTAATTGCAAAGAATAATTATGCAGCTTGCATTTTTCCAGAAGGAACTCGCAGCAAAACCGGCCAAATGAAAAAGTTTAAAGCTGGTGGCATTGAGGCTTTGCTTAAAGCTGCTCCAAATTCGCTAATTGTTCCTTTTGTAATAGATGGAAATTATCAAATAGAGAAAAATGGCATGTTTCCTTTGTGTTTAGGAGCAAAAGTACGTTACAAAGTTTTGGATCCAATTGAACCTGGAAACAATTCAGCAATTGAAATAACTGAAAAAGTGGAAAGTTTGATTCGAAAAGAATTGAATCAGTAATAGATAGTATTTAAAGCTTCTTTTGTCGAGAGAGAGCTTTTATTAAATTGATCAGAAATGAATGAGCAGCAAGAAAAAACAGCACTAGTAGTAGAAGGTGGTGCAATGCGTGGAATTTTTGCCGCTGGAGTGTTAGATCAATTTATGGAAGCTGATTTTAATCCTTTTGAAACGGTTCTAGGTGTTTCTGCAGGTGCGATTAATGCAGCAGCTTATTTGGCAAAACAGAAAGGTCGAAACTTTAAAGTGTTTACGGATTATTCTTTGCGTCCAGAATACATTAGTTGGAAAAAATTTCTGAATGGTGGTCATTTAATGGATTTGGATTGGTCTTGGGACATCACCACGCGAGATTTGCCAATAAGTACTGATATCTTGTTTGCCGAGAATCCTGATTTTGAAATTGGTGTAACCATGAATTCTGACGGTCGCTCACAATTTATAAAACCCGATGCAGATAGTCTTAGTCATGTAATGAAAGCAAGCTGCACGGTTCCTCTTTTTTATCGAAAATTCCTAAAAATAGAGAATGAAATTGTTTCGGATGGTGGAGTGTCTGCACCAATTCCAATTCAAAGAGCAATAGAAAAAGGTGCTACAAAAATAATGGTGATTCGTTCGCGTCCAGATTCTTTTCGAATGAAAAAAGGATTAGAGGCCAGATTAGGGAAATTTCTTTTTCGCAAATATCCTGGACTGGTAAGTGCTTTGCAAAAACGCCCCGAAATATACAATTCAGCTATTGAATTGATTCAAAACCCGCCAAAAAATCTACAAATATTTGATGTTTGTCCTCCAGAAAGTTTCCAAACCAAACGATTTACCCAAGACTATGATTTATTAGTTAAGGATTATGAATTAGGGCGAGAAACGGGTAGAATAGCCATCGAGAAGTGGAATTGCAAATAAAATTAATTTCCGATTAAACCTTTTTACCTTTCACGCGTCTATAAAGTGAACTAAAATCCTGAAAAGAGACTTATTTATCGGCCAAATGTTAATGAAAATCTAAAATGGTAAATTTATTGATGTATTTGGATTCTGAGTTGTAAGTTTGTTAGGGCAATTTTAAAAACTTTATAATCTACTAAATGAATCGATTAATTCTTTTGATAAGCTTTTGTGTTTTATTTACATCAGCAAAAGCAACTGTACCTGTTGGGAACTCTGAAATTAAAGGAGGAGTAATAAAGGGTATTGTTATGGATAATGCAATGGATATTCCTGTGGAATATGCAACTGTATCAGTTTACACGATGACTGATTCGACATTGATTGACGGAACAATTACCAATGGGAAAGGTGAATTTGAACTCCAAAAGTTAAAACCAGGAAAATACTTTGTTGAAGTTTCATTCATTGGCTATAATAAAGCAATGGTTCGAAATATTCCCATCAACAAAAAACAAAAAATAGCAAATCTGAAAATTGTTAACCTTCGACAATCTACTGAATCATTAAATGAGGTGGTGGTGACATCAGAAAGGTTACCGGTACAATATCAAATTGATAAAAAAGTGATTCCGGTAAGTCGTCAAATTACAGCTGCAAGTGGTACTGCTGTGGATGTTTTGGAGAATGTGCCATCGGTTAGTGTTGATATTGAAGGGAATGTTAGTTTGAGAGGGAATTCGAATTTTACCGTTTTGGTAGATGGTAAACCTTCCATATTAGATGCCTCCGATATCTTAGAGCAAATGCCTGCTAGTGTGATTGAGAACATCGAAATTATCACCAACCCTTCAGCAAAATACGATCCAGAAGGAACTGCAGGTATTATCAATATCATTACAAAAAAGAATACAGAAAAAGGTTTAAATGGTGTTGTTAACCTTAGTTTGGGAAGTCAAGAGAACTACAATAGTGATTTCTTAATAAACTATAGAAAGAAGAAATGGAACTGGAATTTTGGATTGGATTATAGCAATCGACAGTTTGAAGGAACTAGTCATACTGAAAATAGAACTACTTACGAAGGTCTTACCAATACTGTAATATCGGATGGTGAATCTAAAATGAAACGCTCTGGTTATGGAATTAGAACAGGTTTCGATTTTGATATCAATAAGAAAAATCAAGTGTCTTTTGGTTTTAGATATGGAACCAGAGAAATGGAAAGAGGTTCTATTCTCGACTATCAGGAATTTGATAGTAATAGCTCCGATAAAGCATTGTATGATAGCAAAAACTTGTGGAGTAAGGAGATGACCTTTATCAATTCAAACTTATCATATACTAAGAAATTTGAAGGGAAAGGACATCAATTGGCTACTCAGGTGAGTTATTCACGCCGAGGGAGTGGTGATGAGCAATCAACTAATGAGTTAAAAGTTGGGAACGACATTGTTAGTGGAAAAATTGCAACAGAAGAAGGGCCAGGAAGTCGTTGGGAAATCCGTTCAGACTATACTTTGCCTTTGGGTAAGGATTCAAAATTTGAGTTTGGATACCAAGGACAGGTTCGTTCAAGTGAAGCAGATACCAAACAAGAGCACTACAATACAGCTATCAAAGCTTACGATTATCAACCATTGTATAGTCATGATGTAACATACGATCGTCAGGTACATGGATTGTATACAACTTATGCTTCAAAAATTGGCAAGTTTGGTTACCAGCTTGGTTTCAGATCTGAATATACCAATCGCGAAATTGATTTTAAAGGAGAATTAGAGAAGTTTACCATTGAAAGATGGGATTTCTTCCCAACGATTCATACACAAATGGATTTAGGCTCGGATAATCAGGTAATGGCAAGTTATACAAGAAGAATAAGACGTCCTAGAGGATATTACTTAGAGCCTTTTGTAACTTGGAGTGATGCATACAATGTTCGACAAGGTAACCCAAATTTGGATCCTGAGTACATTGACTCATACGAGTTGGGATACATGAAACGATTTGGAGATCAGTCGGTTTCTATTGAGGCCTATTATAAGGTGACGCATGATAAAATTGAAAGTATTAGATATCCCTGGAATGATCAAAGTAATGTTACATCTGGAGATCAGTCTAATGTCATGAAAAATACCTTTGTGAATGTTGGTAATGATTATTCTTTGGGTATTGAGACCACATTAAATTTATCATTTGCGAAATGGTTTAAAAACGATTTAATTGGAAATTTCTATCACTACCAAGAAGAGGGTGATTATATCATAACCAATTCAGCTGATGAAGATATCTATCAGGATTTTTCTACCTCAAGTTACAATTGGAGTTTGAGAAACAACTCAACATTCATTATTGATAAGGCAACTAGATTTCAATTTACAGCCAACTATAATTCCGATACAAATTGGGCACAAGGAAAACGAGAAGGCTTTTTTACAACATCTGCAGCTTTAAAAAGAGATTTTCTTAAGCGAAAATTATCTGCAACTTTTCAGGTTCGCGATATATTTGGAACTGCAAAACATGAGACTTTGTATGAAGGTGAGAACTTCTACAATTTTAGTCAGTTCAATCGCAAATCGCCAGTGTTTAGTTTAAAACTTAGCTTTAAAATCAATAATTATAAAGTGAAAAGAGGAAAAGGAAATGGCAGTGGAGTTGATGTGGAAGAATTTGAAATGTAGAAACCATTAAAAATATAAAGGAGAACTCACGGAATTAATTTCGTGAGTTTTTTTGATATTTGTACTTTATCGATTCAAAATAAAGAAGCTAAGAATGAAATATATTGGAGCACATGTGAGTGCAGCTGGAGGAGTAGAAAATGCACCCGAGAATGCAGCTAAAATTGGGGCGAAAGCTTTTGCTCTTTTCACTAAAAATCAAAGGCAATGGACTGCTAAGCCTTTGACGGACGAGAGTGCAGATCTATTTAAAGAGAATTGTGATAAATATGGCTACGAAGCATCTCAGATATTAGCTCACGATAGTTACCTCATTAACTTAGGTCATCCCGATAAGTTATCTCTAGAGAAATCTAGAAATGCATTTTTGGATGAGATGCAACGTTGCGAAAAGTTGGGCTTGGATCGTTTAAACTTTCATCCAGGAAGTCATTTAAAAAAGGTCTCCATTGACGAATGTTTGCATACCATTTCCGATTCGATTAATTGGGCTTTGGATAAAACCAATGGCGTTAGTGCTGTTATTGAAAATACGGCAGGGCAAGGAAGTAATTTAGGCTTTTCATTCGAGCAAATTGCAGCCATCATCGATCGTGTTGAAGATCAATCGAGAGTTGCTGTTTGTATTGATACTTGCCACGTATTCACTGCTGGTTATGATATATCTACAAAAATTGGTTTTGAAAATGTTTTTGCAGATTTTGAGCGTATTATTGGCTTTGAATACTTAAAGGGAATGCATTTAAATGATTCAAAGAAAGAACTGGCTACAAAAGTTGATCGTCACGAATTAATTGGACAAGGGTTTATTGGTCTTTCGGCTTTCGAATATTTAATGAACGATGCTCGTTTCAATAATATTCCAATGGTTCTTGAAACACCAAACGCTGATCATTGGGCTGATGAAATTAAATTACTTTACAGCTTAGAAAAGAAGTGATTGGTTTTTAATAGATGCGATACCCAACAAGCTTAATTGGTTTACTAAATAATGGATTCTTTATTATAAGACTGCAGAAATAACAATTATCGAACCCGTAACAATGTTAATACCAATTACAATCTTACGGAACTTTTCCGGTTCAATTTTTCCAGAAAACTTGGAGCCTAAATGAGAACCAAAAAACAAAATAGGAATGCAGAATAGTGCCAGGTTAATCGATTCCATCTCTATCATTCCTTTCATTAAAAATGCTGCTGTCGTAAAAAAAGAAGAAAAAGTACTAAACCAAGCAAATATACCTCGGAAGCGATCCTTTTGATATCCTTTTCTATTCATGGCAATAACCAAAGGTGGACCTCCCACCGATATAGCACTGGTTAGTGCTCCGCTAACAAAGCCTGCAAATACAATTGGAAGTGAAAGGAAATGTTTTGCTAATTTTACTTTGCCCAGCATTTGAATCGAAAAAAGCACCACTAAAATACCTGTTAGTAAACGCAATGTTTCACTGTTAATATATTTTAGTGCATAAATGCCTAAAGGAATTCCCCCTAAACTCGCAATAAACATTGGAATAAAGTAATAAGCTTTTATTTTCTCCTGTAGCTTAAACAAAATAACCAAGCTTGTTATTAAATTGAACAGGCTCATAGCAGGGACAAGAACCTGCATAGGGAAAAGTAATGAAAGAAAGGGTACAGCAAGTAATGCAAATCCAAACCCCGTCATTCCTTTAATAAAAGCAGCAGAAAGAATAACTAAAGCACAAAGAATAATTTGAATTAGTGTAATATCGTGCATAACTAAGCTCAATTAAAAATGAGAGTAGATTAGGACAAAGGTAGTACAAGTACTAATTGTTTGTGCGTTAAATAAGTTTAAAACATTTCAGTTTTAATGTTGTAGAGCTTCTTTTAAGAAAGGAAATAAGGTGTGTATTTGGATCGCCACATTTGTCATGAATAGCTTTACGGATATTGCTAAAAGAATAATTCCAAATACTTTACGCAAAATATGAATCCCACCTTCTCCAAGGAAACGTTCAACTAGATTTGTAGAACGAAGTACCAGATATACAAGAGCTAAATTGAGAACAATAGCTATTATGATATTTTCCATTGCATATTCAGCACGTAATGCTAGAACAGTGGTGAATGAACCTGCTCCTGCAACCAAAGGGAAAGCGATTGGAACGATGGAAACTCCACTTGGACCATCGTATTTAATAATTTCAATACCTAAAGCCATTTCAACACCCATAATGAATAGAATAAACGAACCGGCAATAGCAAAACTCGAAATATCTACTCCAAATAAGCCAAGAAGTTTTTCTCCTAAAAAAGTAAAGGCAATTAATACACTTAATGCAACAATTGAAGCTTTGAATGCTTCAATTTTACCACCTTTTTTCTGTAAATCTAAGATAATAGGAATCGATCCAATAATATCAATTACTGCGAAGAGCACCATAGAGGCCGATACAATTTCGATAAAACTTAAATTCATAACAATCTATTTTAGGGTTATTAATAGCTAGCTTAATCAGATAATAAACTTACTGTTTTAGTTTGTTCAATCTGTTATTCACTCCACTTTTTTTACAAAAGATAAAGAAGAATAAATAAGACATATTTTACGATTGTTAAAAATTAAACACAAAATACTCTTTTGTGTTTAATTTTTAAGCGACTGCGAAGATAGATTTATTTTTTAGAATGTTAGTATTAATTGATTTTATTTTTCATTAAATCGAAAGAGCCTATTTGGTAACTAAATTTCATAAAAAAAGCCTTACTTGGAGTAAGGCCTATATTATATTTCTATTTCTTTTCTGGATCATCCGTATGCTTGAAATTCAAGGATATGCTATTCACACAATGCCTGGTGTTTTTCTTGGTAAATCCTTCTCCTTTAAAAACATGTCCAAGATGTCCATCACAATTAGAGCAAACAATTTCTGTTCGTCTTCCATCAGCATCGGGAATGTGTTTAACGGCTCCTTCAATTTCATCGTCGAAACTTGGCCAACCACATTGCGAATCAAACTTACTGTCCGACCGGTACAATTCTGCATCGCATTGTTTACAGGTATAAATGCCTACGGCTTTATTTTTTAAATGCTTTCCCGTTCCCGGATATTCTGTCCCTTTATCAATAATAACCCTCTTTTCGTCTGCGGTAAGTTTGTTGTATTTATCTTTGGTCATCGCTTTTTGTGCTACAAGATTATTACTAATGAAAAGGATCAGTCCTATTAATATGATATAATTCTTCATAATACGATCTCCTTATTTTGAATGATTCTAAAGATAGTTGAAAAAGTGAATAGTGCAAAGCTTTACTTAGCCAATACTTTTTGTAATTCTTTACCTTTTTGTTCAACTGAGCCAATGAATGGCTTTTCTTGAATTGCCTTAATAATAAGATCAGGGTTCGACCAAGGAATAAAGTGATCTTGATCTTCAAGTAGACTGTAGTTCACGTTTTTATGATGTTTCAGATAATACTCTTGTGTTTGATAAGGTACCAAAATGTCTTTTTTTCCTTGTATGTATGTTGTGGGTATATGTATTTCCTTTAATCTCTTTTCATTTTTACCTAAATCTTCTTCCAAGGCCAGCATTTCCAAATTACTAATACGTAATTCATGTGGCATGATTTTGTTCGGCAAACCTCCTGAAACCAATAAATTGTACCATTTGGCTTTTTGAAATTCAGGAGAAAGACAAGGCGCTATATAAATTGCATGACTTATTTTATCTTGATAATCAAGAATGGTTTGTTCTAGAACAGCTCCGCCATAGGAATGCCCCAAAACCGTAAACTTTTCTTCATCTTTTGCAAAATGATTCATAACAGCCTCAGCGATTTTCGCCTGATCTGAAAGTCGCTTTTTTACAGAAACACTAGTTTTTCCGTATCCTGGTCTGTCATAGGAAATTATGCAATAATTATCCAATAAATTTTGATCTGTGAAAATATTTTTGAAATCGTACCAATATCCTGGCGAACCATGAATCAATACTACTTTTGGCTTGGAGAGATCACCTACATAAGTAGCATGAATTTCATCTTCGTAGTAAGGTATCATTGTACTTGTAGGAAATACATTTTTTGAGTGCATCTCTCTTAGCACTTTTTTAGCGTCAAATTGAGCTTTAAATATTTGAAATGACAATACAAGAATTCCTACAATACAAAACAGTGTAAAACTTGTAATAAATACCCCTTTTTTAATCCTTCTCCCCATAATCCATCCTATTTTATTACATTAGAATGCAATAAAATACTTTTTTGTCTGAAATACAAGGGGGGAAATGTTATCAATTCTTAAAATAAGAGAATTTAAATCAATTTTATAAATCAAATTTGTATTTATTTATAAATCTGACACTTTTCTTATTGTGAAAATATCGCCAGTGGAATGGCGAGTTGTAAAAGAAACCCTAATGTTTAAGGTAGATATTTTCTGATCAAATTAATCAGTACGTCCTTTTTTACAGGTTTTGAGATATAATCATCGCAACCATTTTCCAATGACTTATTTTTGTCTCCAAGTAAAGCAAAAGCTGTTTGGGCAATAATTGGAAGATTCGGGCGTATTTTTTTAATTTCTTTCGTTGCTTCGTAGCCATCCATTAATGGCATTTTTATATCCATTAAAATTAAATCAATGGCGTCATTGTTTTGACAAATTTCGATGGCTTCAAGTCCGTTATTTGCAACTATTACATCACAGTGAATCTGATTTAGTAATTCTTCAAAATAGATTCTGTTGAATTCTTCGTCTTCAACAACGAGAATTAGTTTGTTTTGTGTGTTATTCATATCGGTACGCTTTATTCTATCAAATGTATATTTTCTTTTTGAACTAGCGAAATGATTTTTCATTTAATCAGAAAAAATATTCTCTAGACAGGGACGAATGTGTGAATTATAAATTTTAGTAGATAATAAAGTGAGATTAATAAAAATTAGAGTTATTCCTTACCCATTGAAAAAGATTCGAAATGATGTTTGGTAATTTATCAATAATCAAGGTTTAGTCATTAATTTTTCAAATTGATTAAAGAAATCACAAACATGATAACCATCAACAAGAGCGTGGTGTGCTTCTACACTAACCGGCATGTAATAATTATTTGCATTTTTAAATACTTTACCGAACACAATTTTAGGAATGGAATCGGTATTTCCTTCGGTTCTAGGATGTTTTATACAAGTAAAGCTTCTCCATGGAATTACCGAAACATGAATGAGATCCATGATGGGTTTGTCTTCCAATTGTTTAGAGTTTTTTGCGATTAGCAGTGCCTTTTCTGTTTCTTGATAAAAGTCCTTAAAGTTTTCATGATACTGAAAGTAGCAAAATGCAAATGTTTTGTTCTCCTTAAAAACAGTTGTTGTACCATTAATAACAGGGTATTGTACAACTTTATCATTGACTATGCGCAGTTTAAATTCAGATATCTTATTTATAGCCATTAAAGCTTTGTGCATGTAGTGAATAAAAAATGACTCATTTTTTTCTTTAGAGCTAAGAAACAACTGTGTGCATTCAATGTTTGATGTTGCACCCATAATTGGATCCATAAAGTCCTTGAAGAAATGATATTGTTCCTTTCTTGCCCATTCGTTGATGTTAATTTCTTTCATTAAAAAAAATGTTTTAATTCAATGGTTTATTTTTTGTCCTAGCCTTAATAAACAGTCTTAAAAGTAAGATGATATAGAGTTCTTAATCTTCTTCAAAATACTAATTTATTTTGTAGCAAGAATAAAGGACTCAATTTGTGGTGAGATTAAATTTTTCAAAAGTTCGTTACTGCTTAAGTCTAATTAATCATATGTTACTTTTTAATTGATCTAAAGTAGTAATGTAAAAAGTTTTCTATATCTTCGGTTTACAGAACATAAATCTTTAAAATAACTGAACTATGACTGACGATACTAACATTATTTGCGTATTTACAGGATCACTTGTAGATGTAAAATATTATCAAGAGAGATTAGAAGAAATTGGAATATCTTCAATGTTTAGGGATGACTTTAGATCAGGAACAATTGTTGGTATTGGTGGAGTGCCAGATTCTGTAGAATTATTTGTCGAAATTCCTGATGAGGAAAAAGCACAAAAATGCATAGAGAATCTTCAAAAAGAAGAATAAATAATTAAAATCTTAAAATGAGAAAAAAAATAACATATATAGCCATTGCTTTACTTTTTTCAGGCTTTTTGAAAGCTCAGGAAAAAACTGAAATGGTAACAGATCGTCCAGACCAAACAGAGTCAGCATCTGTAGTACCGCTCCGTGGATTTCAACTGGAAACAGGGTTTTCTTTTGAGCGATATGATTCATACACCAATAATACAAGCTATAATTCAACATTGTTGCGTTATGGTTTATTTGAAAGAGTTGAATTACGAATGGGATTGGAGTACCTTGGCGTTTCACAATCATTTGATGGAATGGATTTTGATGAGAACGGTTTTGGTCCAATTTCAGTAGGAGCTAAGTTCTTTTTAAGAGAAGAAGCGGATGGTTTACCTCAATTGGCTTTTTTAACTACTTTATCGATTCCAAAAACAGGAGCTGAAGTATTCGAAAATAAAAATTTAGGTGCTGATTTCCGTTTAAATGGCGAATATACACTAAATGAAGCGATGTCCTTTGGAGCTAATTTAGGTGTACAGTGGAGTGGAGTAGAAGGAGATGATTCTGCTGTAGGGATTTATACCGCAGTGATTGGAATGAACCTTTCTGAAAAAATTGGAGCCTTTGCTGAACTGTATGGGTTTCTTCCAAGTGAGGGGAAAAATGATCATCGTTGGGATGGTGGTTTAACCTATGCTGTAAATGAAGATATTCAACTTGATTTTTCTACTGGAGTAGGATTAAGTAAGGTTTCTCCAGATTTTTTTATTAGCTTAGGCTTATCAATTCGAATGCCATAAGATGGTATTCACTACATCAATTCAGGAAAAAAGCTTGATTAGTTTTAAACTAATCAAGCTTTTTTTTATTCAATGGTTCTTGAAATCAGGAATTTAGAATCTAAAATGGCTTTTAAACCATGCATTTGCCCTTTCGAAAAGGTAAATAAGTCATCAGATTCAACAATGGAGGTTCGACCATCAATTTCAAATTGCATTTTACCAAAAATAACATAAAGTACAGCATTTGCAGGCGCTGGTTGTTCAGGAACAATCATTCCTTTTTCAACAGAGACGATAAGGCTCTCAAAGGAATTATTAGAATAAATTTGTTCTTTTTGAATGGCTGAAACCGAAATTTTATCGGATATTGCTTTTTGTAACATATTATTGTTATTTAGGATATTATTCAAAGAAAAGAAAAAATGACAATTATAACGATTTGGTTTCGTTGGAATTAATTTACGACCGTATGAAGAAACGTTTTCAATATATTTTATCTCTTAGCATTTTAACGGTTTTATTCGTTGGTTTTATTGCCTATTCTGTCTGGGTAGAGAATATTATTTATAATAATCTTAAAAATCAGGCATTAAAGGATAATTTAACGATTGGAGAGACAGTGCTCGGGATGCTCGACAAAGCTAATATTGATAAAAATGATAAATTGGCTTTTATTCAGATGGTTCAGGAAACTTCTGACGTTCTTAAAATGCCTAATAATGGTTTCTTATGCATGATGGATTCAACAGGAGCCTTATTAGCTGCACCTGGATTAAAACCATCTAAAAAAGTACGAATTAGCGAAGCATCTTTTTATTCTGCAGAAAAAGATGAAAAGTACAGTTTTAAGGATTTTTTTTCGATGAAACCATTTACTGGATATTATGAATATGAGGAGGTTGGTTATTCTGATATTGTTGTAGCTATTAATCATGCCTATTCAGGTTATAAATTAATGGTTCATCAAGATGCCAATGTAATAAAGCAAGAGTCCAAAGAAAAATCACTTCCTATTTTATGGGTTGGTTTAAGTTTTGCGGCCATTATTTCAATATTCGCTTTTTTTATTATTAGGAGACAAGTAAGAACCTATCAGTTTAAAATAGAGATTCAAAACAATCAATTGACTTTAGTAAATGAGGAGGTTAGGGATAAGAATAAAGTCTTGGGTATTCAAAATGAAAGGTTGGAAGAGCTCGCTGAGGAAAAAAGTGCTCTGTTGGGAATTCTAGCACATGATTTAAAAAATCCTATTGGTGGAATTTCAAGTGTCATACGATTAATAAAGCATTCGGCAGATTTAAATCAGGAACAGGAAACCTATTTTGACTTAATTAAATCGCAAGTTAAATCTGCGGAAACTTTAATTTCTGATGTGCTTGAAATGAATATGGTTGAAAGTGATCGTAAAAGCGTACAAAAGGATAAAATAGATTTGGTGAAATTGTTGAATCAAAAAGTGGAGAGCTTTTCTCCTTTGGCCGAAAAGAAGGAAATAAGCATTAATCAAAACCATATCTATACTGAATTATGGGCGATCACAGGTGTTAATGAACTCAATAGAATTATTGATAATCTACTTTCTAATTCCATTAAATATAGTCCTTTAAAGTGTAATGTGAGTTTGGAATTAATTCAATTAGATAATCGAATTGAGATCTGTTTTGCAGATGAGGGTAGTGGAATACCTAAGGAAGAATTACCATTGCTATTTAAAAAGTTTTCTAAGCTGAGTACAAGACCAACTAATGAAGAAGAATCGAGTGGTCTTGGCTTGTATATTGTTAAATTGTTGTCAGGTAAAATTGGAGCAACAATTAGAGTTAACAGTACTTTTGGTACTGGAAGTAAATTTATTCTTGAACTACCGATTTAAAGTAATCTTGTCTTTATTTAAGTTTCGATTTCGTGTTCCGAAACATTGAAATTGAATACAAAACAAGAGCAAACCAAATTAAGCCGAAGGCAATGACTTGTTCGTATCTAAAAACTTCTCCGTAAATGATAACACCAATTAAAAGCATTAAGCTAGGGCCAATGTATTGCATAAACCCTAATGCGGATAAAGGGATTCTTTGAGCTCCTTTTGCAAACCAGTAAAGAGGCAAAGTGGTAACAATACCTGCTAACATTAGATACGAATCGGTTGCTAGAGTTACCGAAAATAATGCTCCTGTTCCCATCCAAAGTTTATATCCAATAAAGATTGCAGCCACAGGGCTTAGTAATAGTGTTTCTATGGTCAAAGCAGGAATTGCTTCTAAACCAGCAGTTTTTTTAACTAAACCATAGAGGCCAAAGGTACAAGCTAATACTATCGCGATCCAAGGAAATTCACCGAAGTCAATGGTTAAGTAAATAACCGCTACAGATGCAATAATCAGAGCAGATCGCTTTAATTTGTCCAATTTTTCGTTCAAAACCAGGACTCCGAGTAGAACGTTCACGATTGGGTTGATATAATACCCAAGACTAGCTTCAACAATTTGATTGGTATTTACCGCATAGATAAACAAGCCCCAGTTCAATCCTATAAGAAGGGATGAAATAATTAGACTTATGCGCGTTTTTTTCTGCTTTAATAAACTGAGAACATTCTTTTGTTTGGTAAATAATAAAAGCAAAAGAAGAAATACAAATGACCAGAAAATGCGATGAGCAAGAATTTCCAGAGCAGAAACATTAGATAATAATTTCCAAAAAATCGGAAGGATACCCCATGCAAAAAAAGCTTGAAGGGCATAAATATAACCCATTGTGGTATTCTTGGTATTTTCCATGGAAATCTGCTTTTATTGAGTTGGCAAATGTAATTAAAAATGAACGTGTAAAACATTTCTATGCAACATTATATCTTATTTTTTTTCAAGGAAATTAAATATTAATTACCTTTATAAATAAGCTCTAAAAGCATTTAGAACCCTTAAAATGTATTTGTAATTATTTAATTCATTGTTATGAAAAAGAAATTTGATCAGCAGTTGTTAGATACTATGAGTAGGGATCTGGGTAATTGGCATGGACCGTTTTACAGCAATCGTAAAGATCCTCGATTAATAGTCCCAAAATACAATCCAATGATGGGATGGACCTTTAATTTTGCTAGTCCATATACCTATGTTATGGTAATTGCAATTGTACTGATTATAGTTTGTTATCAGTTATTTTTATAAATCAAGAAACTTTTTTTGATATTAATAATATGCTTATAAAACGATAAGCTTAAAAATATTGCTATTTTTAGGCAATTGTATTCTTATAGCTATTTTGTATGAGCTTAACGCGTCGAACCTTAACTATTTTTTTTCTTTTATGTGCGACACTTCCTTCCTATGGACAATCTGGTGGTAAAACAATAAACGAATTATTCTCTGACATTGAGGTGTCAAAAAAAATTAAACTTTTAGCTGATCAATGTTGGGAGTATAGAAATAGTAATCCTGATTCTGCTTTACTTTTAGGCAAACAGGCAATAGATTTGGCTGTACAGCATAACGTAAGAGAGGAGTTTCCAAGGCTTAATGGATATGTTGGTGTTGTGTATTTGCACTATTTACATGATATAAAAGAATCTACTCCCTATTTGCATCATGCTATGGAATATAGTTTTGAGCAAAAAGACAGTGTTCAATTAGCTTATGCATATAATAACTTAGGGGATTTGTATTTATTGACTGGGAATACTCCTTTGTCTTTGAAATATTCGAAGCAATCATTAGAATTATTTGAAAAATTAAATCATTCTGCAGGAAAATCATATTCTTACGCAAATATGGGCTTGGCATGTCGTGCAAATAAAGAGTTTGATTTGTCGATATATTATTTTGAATTAGCAAAAGATGCTTGGCGAGATTTGGGGGACGAATACGGTGTTGGTTCTGTTTTACTTGAAATGGCACGTACATACGATGCTCAGGGAAATTATGATGTGGCAATGAGTTATTATCAAAAATCATATAATAAAACAATAGGATTAACAAGTGTAAGATATGCGGCTTTTTGCGTGGATGGTATGGCTGGTATTTATTATTACCGGAATAAATACGATAAAGCATTTGAATATTATGATAAAGCTTTAAGGCTAAATAAAAATAGAAATTACAAGTATGGTCAAATTGATAATTACATTGGTTTAGCCTTAGTCTATGCACAAAAGAATAATAAGGTTGATGGAGAAGCTGCATTATTCAAAGCACAAGAATTAGCTCAAGCTTTAGGATTGAATGTGAAGATTTTGGAAGTTCAACAGGCTTATGCCAAATTCTATCAAATTTTAAGGGATTTTACCAAGGCTCTGGAGTGTTATAATAGATACTATCATCAATATGACTCTATATTTTCATTACAACAGTTCGAGATCATCAACGAGATGCAAAATGGTTTTACCATTCAGCAAACCCTTTCGAATACAGAGCAGGAGTTGGAAAATGGAAAAATTAAGGAATTGTATTTACTAGTTATTTTGTTACTTCTGCTTGTTATCGCTGTGGTGTTTTATTGGCAATATCAATCTCATAAAAAGCTAAACAGACAATTGTCCGAGATAAATAGGACAAAGGATAAATTATTCTCTGTTATTTCACATGATTTAAAAAATCCATTTAATTCCCTCATTGGTTTTAGTGAACTGTTGAAAGAGGAGGTTGAAAGGGGAGATTTGGATAATATAAAGAGATTCTCTGGGTATTTGAATCAAGCATCTCACGAAGGGATGAAATTGCTAACCTCTCTACTGGATTGGTCAAGATCTCAATCTGGAAAGATTACCTTTTCTCCTTCTGCTTTGAAATTGGAGGATGTCTATTCTGATTTAAATGAATTTTTTGAGCAAGAAAGACATAGATATGGAATTACGATTGACTTTATCACATTAGTAAAAGAAGAGATTATTATTGATCCGGATATTATAAGAACGGTTTTGATGAATTTAATTTCGAACGCTATTAAATACACTAATGAAAATGGAGTGATTCATGTTGAAGCCAGCAAGCTAAATGATGTGATACAAATTAGGGTTCGAGATAATGGAACAGGAATGTCCAATGAAGTACTTAGTAATTTATTTAATGAGGAAGAGCAAATGATAAGTACTCCAGGTTTACGTAATGAGCAAGGGACAGGTTTGGGTTTAAGTATTTGTGCTGAGTTAATACGTATTCATAATGGAAAAATACGGGTGGAGAGTGAATTGGGAAAGGGTAGTTTGTTTGAAATAGAAATTCCTTTCATTACTGAAAAGGAGGAGAAATAAAGGCTTTTAAGGCTTAAAAAAGAATTTTTTCTTGATTTGTTTGCCTGATTTTTTTTCATTCTGTCTTGATGCACTACGGCATGTAACTTGTTGTTTATGAATGTGTAGTGTGATTCGCATAGCTTTGTTTTATAGAAATGAAAAGACGCAAATATCATAAAAAGATCACCTAATGTTCTTTTTTTTTTAACTTGCGAAAGTAGCAACAGCTTAATTCAACCTTAAAATCTGCTTGCAACGATTAAACCAAACCATGATGAAACAGTATAAAAGCTTAACATTTCCTGCTCTTTTTTCGGAAACTGTAGAGAAATTCGGAACCTGTAACGCAATGGCCCTTGTAGGGCAAACACCTTTTACTTATAACGAGGTAAATTCACATATTCAATCTTTAATTGTATTTTACGAGAAATTAGGTATTAAGCCCGGAGATAGAATAGCTATTCTTAGTACAAATATGCCCAATTGGGGAGTCGCATATTATGCAACTACCTTTATGGGAGCAGTGGTTGTTCCTATTCTTCCGGATTTTACCGAGTTCGAAATTGAAAATATATTACAACATTCTGAAGCTAAACTTATTTTTGTCTCGAAAGCTTTGTCTTCCAAATTAGATAATATCAATGTTGAAAGTTTAGAGTCTAAAATTAGCATTGAGGATTTTTCACTGATAAATTCAGTGGAATCATCACCTAAGTTTGACTTGGCAGAAAAATCTACCACAGACTATCATATTAATGAAGATGATATGGCCGCGATCATTTATACATCCGGAACTACAGGAAGTTCTAAAGGTGTGATGCTCTCGCATAAGAATATTTGCTCCAATGCCACGAGTGCCAGAAACCTTCATCCAATTAATGAAACAGATCGTTTCCTTTCTATTTTACCGCTTTCTCATACCTACGAAAACACCTTAGGTTTTGTGATTCCAATGTTGGCTGGTTCATGTATCTATTATCTTGGAAAAACGCCGGTACCTTCTCTATTGATATCAGCATTAAAAGAGGTTAAACCAACTGTTATGTTCTCTGTTCCTCTGATTATTGAAAAGATATACAAAGGAAAAATACTACCTAACATCAATGGAAAAGCATTAACCAGATATTTGTACAAAATTCCATTTTTCCGTAGAAAATTAAATGCAATTGCAGGGAAAAAGCTGATGGAAACCTTTGGTGGTGAATTAACTTTCTTTGGTATTGGTGGTGCTAAATTAAACGATCAGGTTGAATTATTCCTAAGAGAAGCAAAGTTCCCTTATGCTATTGGTTACGGCTTAACTGAAACAGCTCCATTGATAGCAGGAAGTGGTCCAGCTATTACTAAATTTCAATCAACTGGTCCTGCATTAATTGGAGTAGAATTGAAAATTAATAATCCCGATCCTGTTACTCAGGTGGGAGAAATATGGGCTAAAGGGGATAATGTAATGCTAGGCTATTATAAAGATCCAGAAAAAACGAAAGAGGTTTTAACTGAAGATGGCTGGTTTAAGACAGGAGACTTAGCAAAAATGGATAAAAACAATTATCTCTATATCGAAAGTCGATTAAAGAATATGATTGTTGGTGCTAGTGGTGAAAATATCTACCCTGAAGAAATTGAATCTGTTATTAACAACTTCAAGCATGTGGTAGAATCAGTTGTAGTTGAGAAAAAAGGAAAACTAGTTGCCATGGTTCATTTTAATTATGAAGAACTGGAGCAACAATATAAAACAATTAGGAAAGATGTTGAAAACTATGTGGATCAGCAAATTGATGATTTAATGCAGGAGCTTCACGAATACGTTAATTCCAGAGTAAATAAGTTCTCACAAGTGCAAATGGTCATTGCTCAGGTTGATCCTTTTCAAAAAACTGCAACTCATAAAATCAAACGCTTTCTATACTATTAGATAAACAAAAGGCTGATTTTCATCAGCCTTTTTTTATGTCTTCTTATTCATCCAGAGACCAACTGTAAATTAAAGACGCATCTCCAGTAAATTCTTTTTCACGATCAATTTCGGTTTGTTTTTCGAATTCTGGCCCAAAGCGTTCAAAAGCACTGATAAAACCAAAATCTCGATCTGGAATGTCTTTTAAAATCTTACCAACTAATGAGACAGCCTTTTTGGAAATAACCAACCAAGGAACTGTTGCAGCGCCAACAAGATCTGTAACAATGCCAAAAGCGTCGCCAGCGATCCCTGTTTCAATTTCTTTCAATATTTCGCCTAAATCTCTTTGTGCTTTTCTTGTATGTCGTAGATAGATATGCACGTTTAATTCTCGATCTTCTGGCATTTCCCTACTCAAAATATACAATCCTTCGGATCCAGATTGGTCCGTATCAAAAAAGTATTCGTTGTCGTGACGCTTACTCAATTTGAATGGTTCCTGAGGAATGGTAGTGACCATCATTTTATCATTTTCGGTAGGATGGTCAGCGATGATTACAAAGTATAATTTCCAACTTCTTTTAGGGCGATAGATCCGTATTCCATCAATTTCCAATCTTACTTTACTCATGATTTTAGGCTTTAGTTTTTATAAATATAGAGATTATTATGTTGAGGTAGAAATTTTATAGAATTTTTATATGGTTTACTTGTTTGCGCTTGTGATTAGATGTTATGGAAGTTTTATTTATGTTTTTAGACAGATGTACTTGATGTTGTTATTTTTAATTGTTTGATATTCAGGTTGTATTGGTTTGATGGTTTTTGTGGAAGGATTCCATATAGGATAGCTCGTGCGGATCTTAAATTTAAATTGATACATTTGTTACGTGATTTGGCAATAGTAGATCTCTTGATCATCTATTAAAGAGGGAATCCGGTTTGAATCCGGAACTGTACCCGCAGCTGTAATCTCTATACCAAACTCTGTTGCACAATGCCACTGTATCTTATGGAAGATATGGGAAGGCGCAACAAGAGGGAGAAAGTCAGAAGACCTGCCTAATAACAAATATGTTTAATCGATACTTTCGGGACTAAAAGTGAGATTATGATGAGATATGATGTATTCATGCCTGCGGGGCATGCTGTTTTTGGTTCTTACAAAAAGAGCCAACTTTGCAAAAATAAACCAGGAACAAAGAGCGCTCCGCTCATTTTGTATTCCAATAAATTGTGCTGGTTTACCAATAAAAATAATTTCGACAAACAAGTTGACGCAAGCAATTATTGTGAAAACATAGTCTTGTTTCGGAAAGCAATTCAAAAAATTAGAATCCAATAATTCTACTTGTTGATTTCAACAGGTAAGAATTGATATACCCCAAATTTAAGGCAAACCTCCGTTTGCAAGCTTGAAATTCGAGATAATATGATGCGTGAAAGAGGAAAAGTAAGTATCGTTGGAGCTGGACCAGGTGATCCGGAATTAATTACACTAAAAGCTATTCGAGCTATTGAAAATGCTGAAGTGGTACTCTATGACTATTTGGTAAATAAGCAATTGCTAGACTATTGTAAAGAGGGTTGTGAGATTGTTTATGTTGGAAAAAAGAACCGACAACATACTTACCCACAGGAAGATATTAATAAAATGTTGATTGAGTATGGATTGGCAGGGAAAAAGATTGCTCGATTGAAAGGCGGAGATCCATTTGTTTTTGGGCGAGGTGCAGAAGAGATTTTAGGCTTGAAAGAACACGATATTGAGTTTGAGGTAATTCCTGGAATCACTGCTGGAGTAGCTGTTCCAGGAGCCGCAGGTATTCCGGTTACATTGCGAAATGTAGCTTCATCAGTGGCTTTCTTTACTGGTCACCAATGTGCAAATCACAAAACGGAGATTTATTGGGACAAAATCGCAACAGGAATTGATACTCTTGTGTTTTATATGGGCGTAACACAAGCCCCAAGAATTGTAAGAAACTTGATGGCCTGTGGGAAAAACCCAGAAACTCCAGTAGCCATGATTCGTTGGGGAACATTACCAGAACAGGAAGTTCTTAAGGGAACACTTGGGACGATTGTTCAAATGATGGAGGAACACAATTTTAAACCACCAGCAATATTTATTGTTGGTGAGGTTGTGGCTTACTCGGAACAATTATCACCACTAATCAATCAAATGGCTGAATCAGAAATAGAATAGTTATGAGCAAAAAAGGAATTTTAATCTGTGGGCACGGTACCCGTAAAGAAAGAGGAGCAAAAGCTTTTCAGGAATTTGCAATGAAATATGCTGCTCAAACTACCGATTATGAGGTGGAACTTGGCTTTTTAGAACTTTCGGAACCTAATTTTGAAACTGGCGTGAAGCGCTTGCTTGAGAAAGGAGTTAAGGAGATTATAGCTGTACCGGTATTTCTATTTACTGGTGTTCACATTCAAAGAGACATTCCTTATGCTCTAAATAGCTTTCAGGAAAAATATGATGTGAAAATTCAGCTAGCAAATTACATTGGAACTTGCCATGAAATGGTTGATTATAGTGTAAAGCTTCTTGAGGAGACACTAAAAGACAAAAACTGGAATGTTGAGGAAACAGCATTTCTGGGATTAGGTATTGGAGCTTCAAAAGCCGAAGCAAATGGTGATTTGGCAAAAATGACCCGTTTGATTCAGGAGAAACAAAAGTATCCTTTTTCAATTAATGCCTATACGAGTAGCATGACTTATCCTGCTTTGCCTTCGGTATTGGAATGGATGAAAGTTTTGCCTTTTAAAAATATTGTAATGCTGCCTTTCGTGTTTTTCCCTGGTGTTTACATGGATAGAGCATATGAAACAATGGATGTTTTTGTGAAGGAAAATCCGGATAAGAACATTGCAATTGCACCCTTATTAGGTGATACAGATGGTTTGTTTGAGATCTTAAATACAAGGTTGCAAGAGGTCTTAGATGGTAAAGTAGATTTGATTGCATCGACAGATTTAACTGGAGTTGAGCCACATCACCACCATCACGATCACGATCATTGCCACGGACATAGTCATGATCATGGACATCACCATCATTAATAAGAACAGAGAGAATAGTTAGATATGAGCGGAAAAGTGTTTGGAGTGGCTTTAGGTCCCGGAGATCCGGAATTGATTACAGTTAAAGCCTTGAATTGTCTTAAGAAAGCGGAGAAAATATATTATCCGGCAACGCAAACATCGAAAGGAAATCAGGATAGTTTCTCTTTGGTGATTTTGAAACAACTGGATGTTGAGGAGTGCAAATTTGTACCGATTACGGTGCCGATGAGCAAAGATCGATCGCATGCAGAAAAAGCATATGCAGACCTGTTTTTAAAGGTACAGCAAGATGTGAAAGAAGGAAAGCAGGTTGCAGTTGTTAGCGAAGGCGACATCTCTTTCTTTAGCACATTTGCTTACTTGTTAGATGATTTTAAAGCTAACAGTATCGATTTTGATATGATTCCTGGAGTTCCTGCTTTCATACTAGGAGGATCGGCTGGGAGATTGCCTTTGGTAACTCAAAACGACAAGCTTTTGGTTGCGCCTGATTTGGAAAATAAGGAAGAGTTGAAATCTCTTTTGGAGCAAAATCAAACGGTTGTTTTAATGAAAATTTCTAAAGTTCGAGATTGGATCAAGGACTTTATTGCAGAAAGTAAACTACAGTTCTTTTATGGGGAATACTTAGGAACAGAAAAGCAGTTTACCTGCACCGATATGGACAATTTGAAGGATCGAAAAATTCCATATTTCGCCATTATCATATTTTACGGAAATAAATAAAAAATCATGCCAAATATATTAGGGAAGATAACTGTTGCAGGCTTAGGGCCAGGAAGTCCTGAGATGTTTTTGAATCCTGCAATTGATGCAATCAGAGAAGCCGATATTGTGATCGGATACAAATACTACTTTCAGTTCATAGAATCATTTCTGAAAGAAGGAACTGAATGCATGGATACTGGAATGCGTCAGGAAGTGGAGAGAGCTGAAAAAGCATTCGAATTTGCAGAACAAGGAAAAGATGTTGTGGTAATTAGTTCTGGAGATGCTGGAATTTATGGAATGGCATCGCTTGTTTTCGAAATGGCAGAAAAAACAGAATCGAAGGTTGAGCTAAAAGTTGTACCAGGTATTTCGGCATTTCAAGCAGCAGCGGCAAAATTAGGCGCTCCTTTAAGTCACGATTTGGTCATTCTGTCCTTATCGGATTTATTAACCAGCTATACCCTAATCGAAAAGCGTATTAAAGCTGCAGTAATGGGTGATTTTGTTACAGCCATTTACAATCCGAAAAGCAAGAAGAGATATTGGCAGTTGTATCGTTTAAAAGAACTGTTTTTAGAAGGACGAGAAGAGACCACTCCGGTTGCTATTGTACGTCAGGTAGCTCGCTCTGAAGAACAAATTACCTTAACAAACTTACGTGATTTTGATCCCGAAATGGTTGACATGTTTTCAATTGTAATTATCGGTAATTCACAGTCTTACATTTCAGGAGATCGTTTTATCACGCCACGCGGATATTATAGCAAAGAGGAACAAAATGGAAGACCTGGTCCATTGATTATGCAGGAAAGCTTCCGAACCATTGCTGCTGAATTGAAAGGAATGGATTTGCCATTGGAAACAAAATGGATGATGTTACACTGTATTCATACATCTGCTGATTTTGAATTGGCTAAGATCCTAAAAGTACAGAACAATGCGGCTCCAAAACTGAATGAATACCTTCAAAAAGGTGGTGTAATCATTACTGATGTAACAATGGTTCAGTCAGGAATCCGAAAGAAAGCTTGCGAGCGAATGGGCGTTGAGATCAAATGCTATTTGCACGATCCTCGTACAATGGAATTGTCAGAAAAGCATGGCATTACACGTACACAAGCCGGAATTCGTTTAGCCGTTGAAGAGCATCCTGATGCCTTGTATGTATTTGGAAATGCACCGACCGCTTTAATCGAACTAACAGAATTGATGCGAAGCAAAAATATTCAGCCTGCAGGAATTATTGCTGCACCTGTTGGATTCGTAAATGTAAAGGAATCGAAACACAGAGTGAAGAGCTTTACCGAATTGCCTGCGGTTATTATTGAAGGCAGAAAAGGTGGTTCAACATTGGCTGCAACCATTGTAAATGCAATTCTTAGTATAGAAGATGCTTACGATTTAAAACCAGGGAGAGATGTTTAATTTTTACATCATAGGCATACCAGATCGAATGGAAGTGAGCCTTTCTGCCGAGGTGAAAGAAGTGTTGAGTAGTCAACGTTATTTTTCGGGAGGAAAGCGTCATAGAGATTTGGTGGCTTCATACTTACCAGAAAATGCTGAATGGATTGACCTTGTTGTTCCATTGGAAGGTACTTTTCATGCATATGAAAAGATTGAAGAGCCAATTGTAGTGATTGCCTCTGGAGATCCTTTGTTTTTTGGAATTGGCAATACGATAAAACGTCGTTTCCCAGATGCCAAAATGAAGGTGTACTCTTATTTCAACAGTCTGCAATTGTTGGCTCATGAATTTCAATTGGCTTATGGTGAGATGACCATTTGCACCTTAACGGGAAGAGATTGGGTAAACTTGGATCAGGAGTTGATTCGCGGTAAGAAATGCATTGGCGTTTTAACCGATAAGAAGAAAACTCCTTCTACAATCGCCCAAAGAATGTTGGAAGCTGGTTTTGACAATTACAAGATGATTGTAGGATCGAAATTGGGTGGTGAAGAGCAATATTGCACAGAAATAAGTCTGGAAGAGGTTGTTCAAAAGGATTTTGCACATCCCAATTGTCTGATTTTAGTTCAGCAGAAGGAGATCAAGCGAACTTTAGGAATTCATGAGGCCGATTTTCACATTTTGGAAGGTAGACCAAAGATGATTACCAAGCGAAGCATTCGTTTGAACTCGATCTCATTTCTGGAATTGCAGAATGCGAAACATCTTTGGGATGTTGGTTACTGTACGGGTTCCGTATCGATCGAAGCCAAACAATTTGCTCCCCATTTGAAAGTTACAGCCTTCGAAAGGAGAGAAGAATCTAAAGAGCTTTTAAAAGTAAATCAACGAAAGTTTTGTGTTCCAGGCATAGAGGGAATTCACAATGATTTTTTCAATATCGACTTATCGACAATTGAGAGACCAGATCGAATCTTTATTGGAGGTCATGGTGGTATGTTGAATGAAATGATGCACCGTTTACATGAAGTATTAGAAGAGGATGGAATCATTGTTTTCAATACGGTTAGTGAAGGTACGAAGAAGGCTTTTTTGAATGCTGTTACTGAACTTCAAATGGAAATCATCGATCAGATGAGTATTCAACAAGATGAGTTCAATCCAATCGTGATTTTTCAGGCAAAAAAGAAGTTTAACCACGAAGAAAAATAAAGTACAACACAAAGTAACACAAAGGTTTTATTTGGTGTTGTAATAGTTAACCTGTGGTTTAATAGGAAAATAGTTATAAGAATTGAAAGCTATAAAAGGAGTAAATACTTTGTGTGTCTTCGTGAACACCTTAGTGTATCTTTTGTGGTAAAAAGATAAATAAAATGAGCAATATATTCATCATTATCAACAATAGTTTTGCCATGGCAACGGCCGAAAGGATTGCCTCTAAAATGGAAGGAAGCTCTATTGTTTCAGTAGCAGGTTATCCGGGAACCAATAAGATTTCTTCTTTACCTGAATTTTTGAACGAAAACTTTCAGGTAACTGATTTGCTAATTTTTATTGGTGCTATGGGCATTTGTGTTCGAAGTATTGCTCCGCATTTACAAGATAAGGCGAAAGATCCTGCTGTAATTAACATGGATTTGCATGGAAAATACATTCAGTCGGTAGTGTCTGGACACAAAGGCGGAGCGAATGAATACGCGAAACAAATTGCAAAAATAACCAATGGTACAGCAATTATAACAACCGCTAGTGATACATTGGAATTATGGCCTTTAGATATATTTGGAAATAAATTCGATTGGACAAATGAGTATCAGAATACCACGGAGAATGATTTAATTTCAGCTTTTGTAAATCAGAAGAAAACAGCTTTGTTGCTGGATGTAAAAAATGAGGGGACTCAAATTTTGCAGGAGTCATGTCCTGATTTCGTTGATGTTTTCTACGAATTTGATCAGATCAAACAAGAGGATTTTGATTTGTTAATAGCTGTAACGCCAGGTATATATGAAACAAGTATTCCTAGCTTATTCTTCCGTTCCAAGTGTGTTGTTGTTGGAACTGGTGCACAAAAGGGTATTGATGCAGACGCATTTGAAAGTGAATTGAAAGCATCTTTTACGAGTAATTATTTGGCATTTGCATCACTAAAAAATATCAATAGCATTGATGTAAAAGTTAATGAGGAGGCTTATAAGCTGTTTAGCGAGACTAAAAATATTTCTTTTCTTACTTATACAGCTGAAGAGTTAAATGAGAAAGAGGATCAGGTATCCTATTCTGAAGCTGCGCATCGTGAGGTAGGAGCCGTTAATGTATCTGAGGCATCTGCATTGCTTGCGAGTGGATCGAAAAGATTATTGCAAACCAAAAGCAAACATGTTGATGCAAATGGAAAGCATTTTACATTGGCATTGGCAATGGATTCTGAGCAAGAACGAAAAGGGGAAATCTTTATCGTTGGAGCAGGCCCGGGAGCACCCGATTTAGTTTCAGTAAGAGGTAAAAGCTTACTAAAAAGAGCAGATTTAATATTATATGCTGGTAGTTTGGTTCCAAGAGAGTTGACTGATTACGGCAAAACTTCATGTGTGATTCGCAACTCAGCAGATTTAACCTTGGAAGAGCAATTCGATGTAATGAAAGAGCATTACGATCGAGGTGGTTTGGTGGTGCGTTTGCATACAGGTGATCCTTGTATTTACGGTGCAATTCAGGAACAAATGAATTTCTTCGATCAGCATGAAATGGATTATGAAATCGTACCAGGAATTTCATCTTTTCAGGCTGCTGCAGCGAGATTAAAGTCGCAATTTACAATACCAGAAAAAGTTCAGTCTATAATTCTTACTCGTGGAGAGGGAAGAACACCAATGCCTCCAAGAGAACAACTTTCAGAATTTGCCAAATTCCAATCTACCATTTGCTTGTTTTTGAGTGTGACTTTGGTGGAAAAACTTCAGAAAGATTTATTGGTTGGATATCCTGAAACTACTCCAGTTGCAATTTGCCACAAGTTGACATGGAAAGAGGAGAAGATTTGGAGAGGAGAGTTGAAAGATCTTGTAAAAATAGTAAAGGAAAATAAACTGTCATTAACAGTGATGATTGTTGTTGGAGAAGCGATCGGAAATCGTAAAAACAGATCTCTTTTGTATCATCCGAAGTTTACACACGGATGCCGAAAAGGAATTGAGAATTAGTAATGAATAATTATTAATTGAATAAATAAGACAGAGCAAGTTTCTGTGTGAAAAGTAAAATAAATGTTCGTTACGTAACGAATGAGATAAAATAAGTGCAATGAAGGTACTTCTATTTGGGGGAACGACAGAGGGGAAAGCAACTTCTAACTGGCTAGATGATTTGGAAATTTCACATTTCTACTCGACAAAAACGAGTTCTGGAAATTACGAATCCAAATTTGGTCAGCGAATTTGTGGTGCGATGAATGTAGAAGAAATATGCACTTTTTGCCTTGAAAATAAAATTGATTTGGTGATTGATGCAGCACATCCTTTTGCGGAGGTTCTGCATCATAGCATCTCAACTGCGGCAAATCAAGTGAGTTTACCGGTAATTAGAATAGAACGAGATGGAGTGCCAAGAATTGAGAGTGAGTATGTGAGATATCATCACAGCCTTGCTGCTATATTGACTGATATACAGACTGAAGCTTGCCAAAAGATAGTTTCGTTAGTTGGTGTTAAATCTCTTCCTGTTATCCACAAAACAATGCCAGAGGCTAGTATTTGGTATCGAATATTGGATTTTCCTTCTTCCTTGGAAATAGCTAAGGAAGCAGGAGTAAAAATTGAAAAACTGATTGTTTCTGCAGCTTTCGAAGGAATGGAATCCATTGAAGATTTGTTGCTTGATGAAGGTATTGAAGCAATGATTACCAAGGAAAGCGGCTATTCGGGTCTATTGGATCAGAAAATGGACTTGGCAGTAAAGCATCAAATTCCATTGTATGTGATTGCGAGACCAGAACTACCTGAATACGATGAAACGATTACCAATCGAGAGATGCTGCAGAAGTATTTGAAGCGGAAGTTTCAATTGGAAAGAAAGGAACTGGCTCCAGGCTTTACAAGTGGAACTTGTGCCACAATATCCGCGAAAGCGGCAATGAAATTATTGCTGGGAGAGGAATTGCAGCAAACAGAAAGTGTTGTGTTAGCGGATGGTGGCATTTGCGAAATGCAGTTGCACCAAAATAAATTAGGAGACGGCTTTGCCCTTTGTTCAGTGGTGAAAAATTCAGGAGACGATCCGGATGTTACCGATGGAACAGAAATTGGGGTGAGTTTAAAATGGAATGATGAGCATTGCATTCGATTTGTGAAAGGTGAAGGCGTTGGAACCGTTACTTTAAAAGGTTTGGGAATTCCTATTGGAGAGCCTGCGATTAACCCAGTTCCGCGAAAAACGATTGCCTTTGAATTGGAACAGCTTATGGCAGATCATGAATTGACAAGAGGTGTTGATGTTTCTGTTTTTGTTCCCGTTGGCAAAAAGTTGGGGGCGAAAACCTTTAATCCAAAGTTGGGGATAATAGATGGTATTTCAATTATTGGAACGACTGGGCGAATAAAACCTTACTCTTTGGATGCTTACATGCAGAGTATTCGCAAAGAAGTTGATATGGCCGTTGCTAATGATAACAAACACATTGTTGTGAATTCGGGAGGCAGAAGCGAGCGTTATTTGAAGAATAAATTTCCAGACTTAGATAATTTGGCATTTCTGCAATATGGCAACTTCATTGGAGAGATGATGAATACCATTAATGGTTCTGGAGTGCACAAAGTAAGCATGGGAATCATGACCGGGAAGGCCGTGAAATTGGCTGCGGGCAGTTTGGATACACACAGTAAAAAGGTGGTTTTAGATCATGAGTTTTTGAAGGGAATCGCCAAGGAGTGTAATTATCCTGAGGATATAATAGAACAGGTTGGGAAGATAAAAATGGGGCGTGAACTGGAGGAAATATTCGCATTCTCGGAAGAAGAAGCATTTTTTGAACAGATAAAAAAGAAATGCATTCAAGTTTGCCAACAAGTATTGAAAGGCTACGAGTTTGAACTTTTGTTAATTAGTAATAAGGGAGAAATAATATAGAAAATGGGAAAAAAGCTATTTGTTTTACTGGCATTTTTAGTTCCTTTTCAGGGATTTAGTATGCACATCATGGAAGGTTATCTGCCTGCTGCATGGTCTATTTTCTGGACTGTTGTTTACCTGCCATTTTTTGTTTGGGGTGTTAAGGTGATTCAAAAGAAAGTGAAAAAACATCCAGAATTGAAAATGTTGTTTGCATTGGCAGCGGCTTTTGCATTTGTTTTGTCGGCACTAAAATTGCCATCGGTAACAGGCAGTAGTTCGCATCCGACTGGAGTCGGTTTGGGAACCTTGCTTTTTGGACCAATTGCCATGAGTGTTTTGGGTGTTTTGGTGCTGATTTTTCAGGTTTTACTATTGGCACATGGAGGTATTACAACTTTAGGCGCCAATGCTTTTTCGATGGCTTTGGCAGGTCCTTTGGTAACTTTCGGAATTTATAAATTGTGTGCCAAATTAAAGTGTAATCGATCTGTATCTATCTTTTTAGCTGCTAGTTTAGGCGATTTAGCAACCTATACGGTTACCGCAATTCAGCTCGCTTTGGCGCATCCTGATACACACACAGGTTTTGCAGGTGCATTTGTGAAGTTTGCTTCTATTTTTAGCTTAACGCAGATTCCGATTGCCATTGTAGAAGGTTTAGTAACTGTTTTGGTTATGAATATCTTAATTAAAACAATACCGAATTGGGACGGGTTGAAATTTAACTTCCAAACATCTAAATCCTAGGGTATGAAGAAATACATTCAGAAAAATCAAAATATTTTTTTGTTGCTAGCAATAATTGCAATTGTTATCGGGGTTTTTGCCTATGTAGGTGAATCTGAATTTGGTGGCTCCGATGGTCATGCTGAAGAGTACATTACGCAAGCAAATCCCGATTATGAACCTTGGTTTTCGAGCATATGGGAACCACCGGGATCAGAAATTGAAAGCTTGCTTTTTGCATTGCAAGCAGCAATTGGTGCTGGCGTAATTTGCTACGTGATTGGGTATTACAAAGGGCGGCGAGCAACGATTTCAAAATGATTTTCTAGAACACCCCTCTGGCTTTCGCCTCTCGAAAGCTTTCGGGATCTCCTGAATAGGGAGAAAGAAAAAAGAGATGTTTAATCATTTCTAAATATGCTAAATTTTAAAATCTTCCCCTTTTAAGGGTAAGTGCCGATAGGCGAAGGGGTGATTGTATTATTAATTACTCATTATTAATTTATAATTATAGTAGGTGTTTATAAGCGAACGATACGTAATAAAGAAATCCATTTTCGGATTGCATAGCATGGAGAAATTTGCCCTTTTTATGGTGCTTCTAAATGCTGCTTTGCTTTCGGGGAATTCTTATTTACACTTGTTTCTTATTCTGTTTATTTCTCTTGGCTTTTTTGCGCATGGTCTTGGTTTTCTAAAATTGATTCGTCTGCTTGCTTTGCCATTTGGTTTTATTGTTTTAGGTAGTATTTCCATTGCTTTTTCTTTGCACGCCGATCCTGAAAGTAGTTTGTTTTGTTTCGACACAATGGACTTATGCATTGGTTTGGAGGAAGCTGGATTAAACAAAGCACTTTCCTTGTTTATGAAAGCAATGGCCGCAGTTATGGCTCTTAATTACTTAATTTTATCTTGTTCCTTATCAGAAATTAATGATATCGGTAGGAGATTGCGGATTCCGCTTATTTTGCGCGAGTTGTTTGTCCTGACGTATCGTTACATATCACTTTTATTTTCATTCACCAACCAGGTTCATATATCGCAACGCAACCGACTTGGATATGTGAATCGAAAGAAGTCGGTTTTATCGATTGGGATGTTATTTTCTTCGGTGTTTATTAAGAGTCTTTTGTTTTCGAACAGAAGTTTGGAGGCACTTCAATCTCGAGGATACGATGGTGAGTTCTACTTTAATGAACAAAATATGCCGATAAGACTAAAACAAGTGCTTTTATTAATCTTATTGGGAATTTTATTAATCGTTATACACTTTGTCACTTCTATTTGATTTTATGATTCAACTTAAAAACATACAATACACATATCCGGAAGGAACAAAAGGTCTAGAAGATGTTTCATTGACTATAGAATCGGGAAGTAAAGTGGCTTTTCTGGGTGAGAATGGAGCAGGGAAGTCTTCTCTATTTTTGGTGATAAATGGAATTCATAAGCCTCAGAAGGGAGAGTTCATTTTGGATGAGGCTCGATTTAAGTTTACGAATAAGGAACGCAAACAAATGGCCCGAAAAATTGGTTATGTGTTTCAGGATCCTGATGTGCAGTTGTTTGCTGCTAGTGTGTACGAGGATATTGCTTTTGGACCCTTTAATTTAGGATTGAATAAAAAGGAGATTGACGCTAGAGTAGAGAAAAATTTGAATTTGTTGGGAATTCAGGACTTGAAAGATAAAGCACCACATCAATTGAGTTACGGACAAAAGAAACAGGTTGCTGTAGCTGGAGTGCTTGCTATGGAACCGGAAATTATTTTGTTTGATGAGCCATTTGCCTGGTTGGATAATCGCCACAAGCAGATTATGAATGATATTATTGATGATTTGAACCAGCAAGGCAAGACCGTGCTGATTTCAACGCACAATCCTGATTTTGCTTTTGAATGGGCGGATAAGGTTGTATTGATGAAAGAGGGGAGAATTATTGCTGCAGATTCTCCAGAGAAAACCATGTGCAACAAAACATTGATGCAGGAAATTGGAATGGAATTACCTTTGGTTGTGCAATTGGCAGAAAAAATGGGAATTGATTCTTATTCTCGATCAATAAAAGCTTTATTACAAGAAGTTTAATTCTTCTTTAGTTGATGGTAGATGTCAATTAAATTATCCGCTTGTTTGTAGATGTTGAATTCTTTTTCGACACCATTTTTCGCATTAGAAGAAAGTTCTAGCAATTGATCTTCATTGCTAAGAAGAGCTTTTAAAGCTTTGGCTAATTCTTCAGGTGTATTTTCTTTGTAGATGATACCGCCTTTTGATTTTTCAATAATCTCCGGAAAGGCACCAAGCTTTGGTTGCACAACAGGAACACCAGAAGCCATACTTTCCAATAAGTACAAGCCAAAAGCTTCTCCGTTTCGCACAGGCACTGAAATCATACGTACTTTTCTGAAAAAATCGTGTCTTCCATCTCCATCAAAATCTTCATGGAATTCAACTTGTTCTAGTAAATTTGCCTCTTTTAGTTTTAGCCTCATTTGCTTCAAAATAGGCTTGTCATCGCCCGTTGAGCCTCCAGTTAAAATCAATTTAACATCACTAAAATCAGCATCTTTTTTGAGTTCGATAAAGGCATCAACCATTATGTCGAAACCATTTGCCTCGCACATTCGTGAGATGTAGCCAATGTTTCGTGCCTTCTTATTTGGCTGGGTGCATTTGTACTCATCCGGATCAACACCCAAATGGTTCGTAAATACCTTTTCTTTGCTAATCTTCATTTTATCGATGGATACTTTCGAATAGAAATTGCTCACACCAATAAAGCCATCAATGTATTCCGATTTGGTACTCATAAGAGCCCAAATTTTATCTCGGAAAGAATCTTTCATAGCATCTACCCAAACATCTTCATCCTGTAAAGAGCAAACGAGAGTGGCATTCGGAAATTCTTCTCTTAATTTTGGAGCCAATCCCAAAAGAAGGGCATTAGATAAGTGAATCACATCTGGCTTTAGGTATTCCGCCATCCAACTCACCATTCGGTTCAGTTCTTCTTTTTGAGCTCCTTCATCACCCATTAGCATTGAGACGGTCATTTCTTCCAGACCTTTTGCACTGGTTGAACCAGCCATACTTGCAGCCAATTTTAACATTGGCCGTGAATTTAGTAGGCGATCGACCCAAGCTGGTGCATTTCGAAAAATAGGATACAACTGTTTTAAGTAAATGCTAATGGCACCATAAAAAACAGGCATATCGTTTAGGTCATGCTCATCAGAAAATAAAGGGAGGTACATGGGGATTTTGGTCACATCATGTCCTTGCTTTTTCATTGCTAGGTGAAATTTATCATCGCGCAAGCAATTACCACAATAGAAGCTACCACCAGAACCCGGTATAATCTGAAGAATGTTCATAAAGAAAAGTTGAAAGTGACTAATGCTTAAAGTTAAAAAATAAAGTTTAAAGTACTCAATGTAAAAAGTGTCTAAAGTAATTAACTCCAGACACTTTAAATTTGTTGATATAGGGCTTACAGCCTTTGGTTTTTTGGACACTGACAGGTTTGAAAAAGCGTGTTGTGACTTTTTACTTGTCCCTTTCTCCTTTTTTACTTGAAACTTGGATCTTTTCCTTTACTTATCGAACTGTTTGGCTTCTTCCCAAATCACATCCATCTCTTCTAAGCTCATTTCTTTTAAATTGCGTCCCAATCCCATGGTTTGGCTTTCCAAATAGTTGAAACGCTTGGTAAATTTCTGATTCGTTCTTTCAAGTGCGTTCTCTGGATTTACACCATACAAACGTGCTGTATTAATTAACGAAAAAAACAAATCACCAAATTCTTGTTCAATTTTATCTTGATTTCCTGCTTTAATTTCATTTTCAAGTTCCGAAATTTCCTCCTTCACCTTATCCCAAACCTGCTCTTTTTCTTCCCAATCAAAACCAACACCTCTTACCTTATCCTGAATACGGTTCGCTTTCACCATAGCTGGCAAAGACTGTGGAACACCTTCCAGAACAGTACCCTTCCCTCCTTTTTCTTTCAATTTTAACTGCTCCCAGTTTTCCTCTACTTCACGTGCATTAGTAACCTGAACATCAGAAAAAATATGTGGGTGACGGTAGATTAGTTTTTCACTAATCCCTTTACAAACATCGGCAATATTGAAATCCTTGGTTTCGGAACCTATTTTCGCATAAAATACGATATGCAAAAGCAAATCGCCCAACTCTTTCTTTATCTCTTCTTTATCATCCTTCAAGATGGCATCAGCCAACTCATAGGTTTCCTCAATTGTAAGTGTCCGTAAACTTTCAAGCGTTTGTTTCTTATCCCAGGGGCATTTCAAACGCAATTCATCCATTATATGTAGCAGCTCTTCAAAAGCTTTTAGTTTTCTATCCATTTGTTTTGTGTTTTATCTAAACGAAGATCAAATTTACAAAAGAAATTGGGAGTTTCGAGCTTTATTTCGAGGCTAAATAAATTGCTAAGCTCAGAATTTTACACAAGGCTTCATGTGGTTCACTTTTGCGCTACGAAATTCCCATTTAATTTATTCTATACACTTTTCAATACATTTTCTGATTTTTAATGTGCTATGAAACTTGCTTTTACATCCAAAAGCTTTTAACATTTCCTGATTAAATCTGGCTTTTTAATTTAAATTTGCAACTTGTTTTGTGCAAAGACTTGTTCCACTTGGAACCGATCGGTTTGATTTGAGGTTTTGTACTCGTTTAGAATTCTTTTTGAAGATCTTATGAATATCAATAAAATTAAAAAAGCCCTTTTTTCTATTGAACAGATTCCATCTTTACTTTACCTCGTAAAATGGGTTTTTATTTGTTTGTTATTAGGAGCTATAGTAGGCAGTGTTTCTGCTTTTTTTCTTTCGAGTTTAGAGTGGGTAACCAATTGGAGAGAGTCAAATTTATGGATCATTGCTTTACTTCCTATTGGTGGATTTGTAATTGGCTTATCTTATCATTTGTATGGCAATAGCGTAGTAAAAGGGAATAATTTATTGCTGGAAGAGTTTCATTCTCCTAAAAAGATTATTCCTTTTCGAATGGCTCCTTTGGTGTTGTTTGGAACTATTCTTACACATTTCTTTGGCGGTTCTGCAGGGCGAGAGGGTACTGCTGTTCAAATAGGTGGTGCAATTGCAGATCGTTTTACAAAAATATTTAATCTCTCAAAAAGTGACAGGAAGATAGTATTGATTGCGGGTGTTAGCGCTGGATTTGCTTCTGTTTTTGGAACGCCACTAGCGGGAGGTATTTTTGCACTAGAGGTAATGGTTTTAGGACGAATTCGCTTGGAAGCCATAATTCCAAGTTTTTTAGCAGCAGTATTCTCAAACTATTTTTGTGAAATTTGGAATATTTCCCATACCCATTACCATATTACATCTGTTGCCGAAATGAATCCCGTAAATCTATTATGGGCATTGTTGGCAGGTATTATTTTTGGACTGGTTGCCATGTTGTTTTCTAAGTCGACTCATTTTTGGAGTAATTTGTTTAGCAAATTGATTAAATATCCACCACTTCGTCCAGTAATTGGTGGTACTATATTAGCTGTTGCAATCTATTTTATGGGCACTACCAAATACATTGGCTTGGGTATTCCAACAATTGTAGATGCTTTTAATGTTGATCTGAACTCCTACGATTTTATTTTAAAGCTGTTGTTTACCTCTTTTACTTTAGGAGCAGGTTTTAAAGGTGGGGAAGTAACACCTCTATTTTACATTGGAGCTACCTTAGGAAATGTGCTGGTTTGGTTTATTCCATTACCCATGAGTATGCTCGCAGGAATGGGATTTGTAGCCGTTTTTGCGGGAGCAACAAATACACCTATTGCTTGTACAATAATGGGAATTGAATTGTTTGGTATCGAAGCAGGGGTTTTTATTGCACTGGCTTGTAGTACAGCCTATTTATTTTCTGGTCATTCGGGTGTTTACGCTTCTCAAATTATTGGGAGTCCTAAAAATAGTAAATACAGCCGTGAAAAGGGATTACAGCTTTCTGATGTTAAAAATAAAAGGAGTAAAGGATGAAAGAATTTGTAACGTTAAGAATTTATTTTGAGTACGGTCAGAAAACAAAAGAGCATTCTTTCTGGAAGAAGCTACATTCTGGAGGTTTTGATCGGGAATTACTCAAAAGAGCAAAGGCTTTCGACTTGCATCAGGTTTTGAATTTTACGGTAAGTAAAGGCTATTTTAATCATGCTGAAATTCAGTGGGGACGAAGTGAAAGTATGCATTTTAGACATCCGCAGGTGATTGAAATAATCGATACCGAAAATAGGATTATGGATTTTGTGAAGAAAGAAGAAATTTTGCTTCAGGAAACCAAACTAGTGATGGTGAAAAACGAAATTGTGCTGCTCTGATTGAGGGCTTGTATAAATAACACAATGCTGTTATTTAATTCGGAGCAAATAAACGAGAAAAATGGAAAGTAGATTTCCGATTCCTGTCATTAAAATATCAAAATAGTCTATTGGGAAGCCCATAAAATATTGAATAAGTTCCCAAAGTGTCAAGCCAAAAAACGAAAATGCAAAAGCAAATGAAATTCTTTTCATTATTGAATTTTCATTGTTGTATAAAGCTCTGAAATAAACAAATGCGATTACAAATAAGCCAGATCCAGCAAAAAGATTAGGCAATGTGCCTTGCAGAAAATCGAAAGTATCAGACAGGTGAAGGTGTTTTGGTCTTATAATGGTTTTTATAATTATTACGCCAAAAAATGATAAAATCGCCCAATAGGATAAGACTCTCATTTTAGGTTTTTCTTTCCTTTCTTTATCAATCTCGTATTTTATATTTTTAAAATTCATCGATACTTAATTATTCTTTTCGCAAACCCATATTTTTCTAGCAAAATTTACTTTCCCTCTTTTACTAACGCTGCAATAATCTGATATTTTGAATCCTGTCTTGTGGATTAAACCTTTGATATCGGAGGTAGACACAATAATGAGTCGATCTGTGATTTCTGCAGCCGACTCAATAATGTGTGAGATATCAGAATCAGTTGCACTGGTGAACAAATTATAGGGCAGGTCGATAATGGCAGCCTCATACCTTCTGCTAATGTCTTTTATATCGGAATGATAGACATTTGCCGTATAGTTGAAATGAGAAAGATTTTCTCGTGCATGATTACATATCTTCTCGTTAATGTCGCAGCCCTCAATATTATTTCCTGCAAAACAGGCTTCTAACATTATTGTACCAACACCACAACATGCATCTAGTAGTTTTGTCTCTTTGTTTGCCTTTGCTGCAATATTGACAAGAGCTTTGGCAATATGCATACTTATTGAGTTACTGTATGAGCAGGGTTTTTGCTTGTGTTTATGCCAGGCAATATCGTTTTTAATCAACATGCCAAAATACCAAATACCTTCGTAATAGCATAAAGCATAAGTTATTGTTGGGTTATAATATTCAGGATCTCCATCAATACTGTAACCTATTTCTCTCAACTTTTCAAGTCGCTCAGCATATTTAGTTGTATCACCATCCAAAATCAAATATTCAACTTTGAAACCATCAATGCGTATATTTTTGTTCTTAATTTCTTTTATTAGCGAAGAATAATCTTCAGAGAATAAACTAATTTCAAGTCTTTTTCTTATAAAAGCACTACTTGAAGGTTCTACTTTTTTATCAGAGAAAAGCAATTTATTCTTTTCTTCTTTATCAAAAATACATCTCGATTCAAGCTTGCATAACTCGCGTTGAGTATTGTCATAAATAAAAGTATATATATATTTGTTCTGATGCATATTTTTTGATTTTAAATGCAAAGGTAATTTTATTAAAAGCAGATTGCTTTTTTTCTAACAAAAGTTTAGCCACTTCTATTAGTTTTCTCTATAGTCTGCTTACATTTTTGCGAGTAGTTATTCCATATCCAATACGAGAATATTCTACTCATTTAATTAATGACTTATTGTATCATTTTCTTGCAAATAAAATTTCGATATCTGAACTGAAATAGACAACTTATTGACAAACAAATATCTGTTTTTCGGAATTATCATTAAATGCTTTTTCTTCAAAATCTCCAAACTTATGGATAATATTAAAACCATTCCATTCCAGGTATGAATCTAATTCTTGAGGGAAAAACAGTCTCATATCCAAATTTTGAATAGAATTAAACTCACCATTTATAAAATAATGCCATTCTATGAGGTTAATTTGAGTTTTATTTTCATATCGCATTATCTGCTTTATCAATATTTCTCTTCCATCCTTGCTTGTATATTCAGCTATTTCTTTTTGTTCTTTTTCACCTTCAACGATAAATTGAATATTTGGGTTAAAGCAATCTAAAAGAAATAAGCCTCCTTCTTTGAGATGATTTTTCACAACATTAAATGCCTTAAATAAATCTTCATTTTTGTATAAATGATGGATTGAATTAAATGGAATAAAAATAAGGTCGTATTTTTCCGGCAAATCTAAAGTTCTAATATCTGCTTCAATAAATTCTATCTTTACTCCTTCTTCGGAAGCTTTTACTTTTGCCTGTTCAAGCATTGAAGAAGTGTAATCTACACCACAGATATCATATCCAGCCTTTGCAATTGGAATAGTAAGCCTACCTGTGCCACAGCAAAGTTCAAGTATACGGGCATCCTTATTTTTTGGCAGCCACCGCTTGTAAAATTCCAAATCAGCTAGGTTGGTATTCATTCCATCATAAATATTCGCATCATAAATTAAATCACCAACTTTATAATTACTTTCCATATTTTTCTCCAAAATCTATTGATTATTTTACCAGAACTTCACTAAAGAACAATGTGCAATCCTATAAAAAAGGGAAGTGTCTACAATGATCTTGCTTGTGTTTTCAATTTTATGAAATCCACATGCTAATGTAATCATCAATTATCCATGCACCGTTATTTTTTTTAATCCTGATCAAGGCTCCGTGACCGCAATCTTCTCCACAATAAACGTCGTAATAAAAATATCCTGTTGTTAGTGATTTATTAAAGCTAGTTCTGGAAAAACTTATAGTGCCAATAACTCTTTTAGAATTGTATTTTTCTTTAGGATACATGTTTTTACGACCAAATATAATATCGACGTTTTTTAACTTTTCAATTTTGGTAGAATCAATAAACCTTCTTCCTAGGTTGCTGTTATCTAATTGTTTCAGAAGTATATTCCGTTTGTATTCTTTTTTATGTGATTTATTGAGGTCGCAATCTAAACCAGTATGAAAGTAAAGCGTAAGAGGTTTGTCTGTCTCGTTATACTTGCTCAATCTTTCTGCATCAATTAATTTATAAAGAAATTGATTAATCACTTTTATCTCCTCGTTTTCATACTTATTATTTCCTTGGCCATATAAAAGGATAGGAGCTAATGAAAGAATTGCTATAATTGATATTCGATACAGTTGTTTCATCCTTACAATTATTGGTAACAGTAGTTTTAAGTTTCGTCGGCGATTAAAACAGTTGTCTTATCTACCGACCAACGTGAAATCACGAAACGAATTGAGTCATGCGCAAGTAAGCAAGCCGAATAAATTTACTTATTCATATTTTGAGCAAGACTAATTGAATTGGCTTGCTGGTGTTTATTAATTGAACTAAGCTTTCAAGTTGAGCATCACCGCCTATGAAATTTAACTTTTGTTACAAGCTGGCGATTATTCATTGTACTGTATCTAATGAGTTCGATGTTATAAAGAGAAATCTATTTTTAAATCTTCCTTTATATTCACGTTCTTCTTAAATGTTTTATTGAATTAGAATAATGATATTAATGTCAATAGTATAAAAAATGGATATCCAATAATAGAGATATAATATTGATAGTTTTTCTCTTCTTTTTTTGCAATGCTTAATATAGAAAGAATAGTACCTATTAGTAAAAATAAATTTCCTAAGATTGAGATTATTTTTAAGTTTTGAGTGAGCTTCTCCGCATTATCAAATCCATCGGCATAATTAGCAATCATATAAAATGACGTCATATTTATGATTATCAGATATAATAGTAACCTAAAGGACCATTTTTTATAGACTATTTTATTCATGTCAAATATATTAATTTGCTTCATTTTTATACTTCTTTTGTAAGCTGCATGTACAGGGAGATAGTTTACAGTTGTACAAGTCACAGAGTTGACACTATGTTGTCTGTTTACCGAATACTTTTTTCTCTATATTTTAACAGTTTATTGTTTATGTAGCCTAAAAATACATTACGATAAAAGACTTTCCAAACTCCATTGCCTAATTCTTCTATCCCGGCATATTTACAAGGCTTGCTGGTGTTTATTAATTGCACTAAACTATCAAACTGCTCATCAACGCCCATGATAATTTAGCTTTTGTTAGCGGTTTTTATTCTTCACTATTGAAAAGTTTGTCACCGATTAGAAATAGATATTCAGTATTATTTCTAGAAACTATTATAGTGTCAGAATTTGAGTTTTTTAGAATTGTGTCTCCTTTCTTTATAAATGCCCCAAGAAAGGAAGGAGCATAAGCATGATTACGGCTATGATCAATACTCCAATATTTATCTTTGCCGGAAAGTAGGATGAAAATTTGTCCTTTGTATTCTGATTTTTTTTCTACTAGTCCATTTAATTCAGTATCAAGATTTACGAGTTCGGAGTTATTGTAGACGGTTATGGTCTTAAACACTAAAATACTCATCAGGATAATCACAAAGAAAAGACCTAGATAAATCATTATTGATTCGTCCAATTTTCTTTTTTGCCCTTTGTCACATTCTTTCTGTGTCATAGAATAATTACCGCTAACAAGTGGATAAGACGCATAGCGTCTTATATCACTTATGTATTGTTTTGTGTAAGTTGTTGTTGTTGTTGTTGTGTTTCTTACCCATCAAAACTAGCTCTAATAAGCTTTTTGTTTTTGCAAGAGATCTTTTGCTTAATACCAATTGTTTCAATCTAAAAAGCTTTTAAAAGAGTTGAATAAGACAGAAGAATTCTCTCGTTTCAAATTATGATTTTTAAAGATAAACTTAATAATAGTTTTTTGATAGTTCTATTATGAAAAAATGGAGAAGGAGAGTAGTATTTTTTTAGGATGGATTGTAAATTAGGCTATGAAAAAAATCACCTTAAGTGCGTGGTTAACAATTAAACGATACTTACTATATATTTATTCCTAAACGGGAGGTTCAAGTTATTATTCGTTTAATACGATATTCCATTCACATTTATCGGCTCCATTATAAATTGTTTTAATCAGGCTGATTTTTTTAACAGAGAAAACAGAATTGAAGAATTTAGACATATGACCGGTGCTACAATTGCAATAGCTATTATTGTCTACAAAATGCTCTCCTTTATTTATGAGACCGCAGATACACTTCGTTCTATTTACTTTTATTGAATGTTTCAAATGGTCATAGGAAATAGAGGTATTGTATTTTTCTTCCTCTTCATTTAAGTTTTCAAAGAAGTTTTCAAGTGATTCGGAATTGGTCCAAATTTTCTTCACAAAAGTAGACCACGATTTTCCACAACACTGTTCTCCACAAGCAAACAAAACATTATTGGTTTTGCTTTGTCCAATTGCATCTACCATTCTGTCCATTACTGTTTCAATGTATTTTGTTTGCTGCTTTTTGTTCAGCTTTTGAAAATCTTTTGAGTCGTGCAGTATTTTTTCCATTTCTGCTTCAAAACCTTGCTTTCGAAGATTTTTGGTAAGCCGTCCAAATCTTCCTGTCTCTTGATATTTCATAAACTTATCGGCTATTTGTTTTTATTTTTTTCAATTTGCCTATTTTCTGTTGGTATTGAGTTTTTGACTTCTATTTGTAATTGTTTAGAAATTTGATTGGCTACTTCGCCAATAAATACACCTTCTCCTGAAATCAATTCGATGCTTTCATTGGGCATAACAGCTCGTATTTTATACACTACATTGTTCTCGTTGCGCGCAATGGAAAGAACAGCCATTCCTGTAGTTTGCTGCACGCGAATAACCTGCAAATGTTGAACATTTGCAATACTTTTCCAATTACCTAATTTTAGAGCAAAGAGACCCGTGTATTTTTTGATTTGTTTTTCATCGCAATTAATAAGAATTCCTGTTCTAATAAATAGAAAAGGGACTGCAATAGGAAGGGTGATTAAGCTAAGAAGTTCACCATTGTATAGGCCAATAGCACCAAGTAATACTAGAATGATACCAAGCATAAAGAAGTTTGGCGGTAGTTTTCCTGTGGTATATTTTAGAATCATCTTAACTTGTGTTTTGTTAAGTTGAAAAGGTAAGCATTCTGCCTTAATTTCACATCCGTTAAGTTAATTTTTTCTCTATGTTACTCGCTGCTCTCTGTGGTGATTATTTTTAATGGATTGTGCAATTATTCACTTTGTGTTACTTCGTGCTATCCTTTGTTTGCATTCGTAGTTAAACTATTATTTCTCTTATGGCGGTAAAGTACAAATAGAAGTCGGTTTAAACAGAAAACACAATTAACCGATCGTTAATAACGATTTCAGAAAAGCCAAATTCTTTTTTAATCCACGCAAATGTATTCTTGTGATAGATAAATACGTGTGTGGGATCGTTTTTGTAATACCAATTTGTAAAAGGAATACTCTCGTCGTAAATGTGTGTCATGCAATAAAGTTTCCCACTGGGTTTGAGTAAACTCTTTAGTAGGTTAAATTCTTTGTGCGGATAATAAAAATGTTCAATTACTTCGCATGAGGCAATGTAGTCGTACTGATCTTTTAATAATTCAGGATAAATGTGAAAGTAAGGATCGTACTGTTTGATGCAAAAATCATGATCATTTAGAACCTTTGATATTACAGGACCTGTACCTGCGCCAAAATCCAATCCTACGTTCTCCTTTGTGTAATCCTGAAGAATAGACTTTGTAATTGGAGAAACGAAATTTTGATATCCTTTGTCTTCAACGTCGTTGTTGTGCTTTTCGTAATGAGATTGCTCAACTTCTATTGTAGGTAAAGATTTGGTATTTACAAATATCCCGAAACATGTGCCGCATTGATAATAAATACGGTTTTTTTCTTCATGAAAGATGCTTGATTTATTATTACAAAGCGGACAATCTTGCGACATATATTCGGGGAATTGGTTTGTAAATGGCTTTAATGTTTTTTAACGCATTTTAGGTATAGGTTTTCTACTTTATCTCGCGCCCATGGTGTTCTTCGTAAAAACTTAAGGCTCGACTTAATGGAAGGATCGCTCGTGAAACAGTTGATATTGATCATGTTTCCCAATTCTTCCCATCCGTAATAACCCACTAAAAATTCCAATATATCTACCAACTTAACGCCATGTAGTGGATTGTTGTTTTGTTCTCTGTTTTCCATTCTGCCTATCCTTTGATATCAATATTTTTTGTGTCTACAAGATTAACTCTTTTGCCCATTTTTTTCTGAATTACTCTAAAATGATGCTCATCATTAGCAGTAATAAAGGAAATGGCTTCTCCTGGCGATTCGGCACGACCAGTTCTACCAATTCTGTGAATGTAATCTTTTGGTGAACGCGGCAAATCGTAGTTCACAACGTAAGGCAAAAATTCAATGTCGATTCCTCTTGTTAATAAATCAGTGGCAACTAAAACACGAAGTTTACCTGTTTTAAACTTTCGTAGATTTTCTGTTCGGGCTCCCTGACTTTTCTTGCTATGGGTACTGGTTGCCTGAATTCCATTCTTGCTTAATTTATAGGCAACGGCATCGGCTCTGTGCGCCGTAGAAGTAAAAACAAGTACTTGTTGCAAGTCATTTTTCTTAATAATATGACGTAGAAGAGGACCTTTCTTTTCTTCAGCAATAGAATAGGCTATCTGATCTATCAAATCAAATGTATCTATTTCAGCTTCTATTTTAATTACCAAAGGATCTTTTAGCAGAACCTGATTTACATCTTCTACATTTTTACTTAGCGTTGCCGAGAACAATAAATTTTGACGTTTCTTTGGTAAAAGTGAAAAAATACGATTCATTTCATCTGCAAAACCCAAGTTAAGCATCTTGTCAGCTTCATCTAGTACTAAAGTTTCAATTTCTGATAGATGAACGGCATTCGAGTCTTCCAATTCTAATAATCGCCCTGGAGTTGCAACCAAAACATCAACCTTATTCATGGCTTTCATTTGTGGATTGATTGACACACCACCATGAACGGCTAAACATTTAATAGGATCGGCAAGTGCAGTTGAAAATTGTTCAAATACTTCCAAAACCTGTGCCGCTAATTCTCGTGTAGGTACCAATACCAATGTTTTGATATGGCGATTTTTCGAAATGCTAGCACCCTGTAAATTTGATAGAATTGGCAGAACGTAACTAGCCGTTTTTCCTGATCCTGTTTGGGCAATCCCTAATACATCTTTCTTCTTAAGAATAGCTGGTATAGCTTCTTTTTGAATCGGATATGCTTCAGTATATTTTTGATCTTCTAATGCTTTTTGTAATGATTGAGGTAAACCCAAAGAGGTAAAGGACATGATATTATTGTTCTGATGATGGTTTTAAACTAATTTTCCGCTGTAAAGATAGGGGAAATAAAGATCAACTACCTACTTCGCGATATCCTTTTGTTTTCCCTTTGCGCTTAGGTTTTTTACACAGTATCTCTGTGGTGATTATTTTTAATGGATTGTGTAATTATTCCCTTTGTGTTCTTTGTGGTTTACTTCGTTAGCCTTTGTGTTTACACTTTTTGGCTTAAGAAATAACAGTTTCTGTAAGGTATTTATTCACGACAGCTAATAGCTTCTTTGATTTAACAGGTTTGCTAAGGTATTCATTACAGCCAGAATCGTAAGCTTGCTGGCGATCATTGCCTGATGCATAGGCCGTTTGAGCAATAATGCTAACTTCTTTGTTTTCTTTTCTTATTTGTTGAGTCACTTCATAGCCACTAAGGTCAGGAAGTCGGATATCCATTAGTATAATATCGAGATTGGTTTGTTTTGCAATTTCGATTGCATCAGAACCATTATGTGCTACAAGAATATTGGCGCTTGTGTTGTTAAAAACTTCCTGTAAGTATTTAGCATTTGGCATGTCATCTTCAACAATAAGGATGTTTTTATTCGTAAAATCGAAATTTACTTTGGACTTCGTATTATTCTGTGATGGGCTTTTAGTGCTTGCAGAAAGTTGTGGCAAACAAACCGTAAATGTACTCCCTTTATTTGGCTCCGATTTTAGGTGTATGCTTCCAGATAGCGAATCTGTAAGTCCTGTGACAATTGATAAGCCAAGTCCAGTTCCTCCATATATTCGATTTGCCCCTTGCTCTACCTGCGCAAATCTTTCAAAAATAAGTTCTTGGTCTTTTTTATGAATTCCAATACCTGTATCGGAAACGTAAAATTCTAAATGTTCTTTTTCATTTATTTTAAATCCAATAGTAATGAAACCTTCATCAGTAAATTTAATAGCATTGCTAATTAAATTATTTAGTATTTGGTTTAATTTACCATAGTCAGCATGAAAGGTGAAATTATCACTGTCTTGATTTGTAATGTTTAAGCTAATGTTATCCTTTTCTTGTCGGTTTTTTTCTTCGGTAAAGAAATAAGTAATGGAGTTAATTACATCTTCTAACTTGCATTCTTCAATGTGCTTAGTTACTTGTTCCGACTCAATTTTAGAAATGTCTAGAATGTCATTGATGATACAAAGCAGATCATCACAACGTTGCATGATAATGTTAGAATATTCTTTAAGGCATTTTTTATCGTCAAAATATGCAGGTAATAGGGATGAAAAACCCATAATTGCATTCATTGGAGTACGAATTTCGTGACTCATGTTTTGAAGAAAAACAGTTTTTAATCGGTCACTCTCAATTGCTTTTTCTTTTGCTATCCTTAAATCGTTATTTTGTTTTAAAAGAATGGTTTCGTTGTGTAAAATAATTTTTTGTGCTTTATTTCTTTTTTTCATTTCGATTATTATTCTTCTATAGCCTAATGTGCTAAAGAATATAATCACAAGATAGGATAGTAAATGAGTATGAGTCAAACTCTTAATTTTGGCTTGTACAATATTTTCATAATTACTGACAGGTATTGAAACACTAATACCTCCTCGAATATCGCCTAGTTTGTACCCTTGATCAGAATGACATTTTAAGCAACTTTGTTCTACAAACATTGGTTGCATTAATCTCATATAATCTTTGTCATCTATTTTTTCGATACTGCTATATTCTGTTTCTCCTTTTTCAAATCGTTTAAGTGCTTTTGTTTCCCACTCATCCGCTTTGTTTTCTGGTCGAATAGGGTTTAGACTGGTTATGTGGCCTTTTTGACCATATTGTTCTGCACCTAACTGAAAAACCAATCTTGTCATGTAAGCAGGATTTATCAGAGTTAATTTTTTGCCATCAGTTGTTGTTACATTTTGTTCTCCTAAGAAATTTAAATGAGGATTTGGTTTTATTGAATCAGTAATAGGTACATAAACACCACCATGTTTAGAAGCCCACCTACGAAATACTAAATCTTTATTGTAGCTTCCAAGTGCTTCAACTTTAGCTAATTCGCGAGCGGTTTCATGCTCTTGATTTATGTTCAGAGCTAACGAACTGCCTATTAGAATGGTTATGCTAATGACAATTAAAATGAAAAAATTGGTGATGTATCTTATTTCTTTTCCCATATATTACACTGCTACTAGGTTGAATTTTATTAATCTAAACAAGAAAGAAGTTCAGAAATAAAAATCCGATATGTTGATTGAGTAATGTTAAGTTACCAATATTTTCTATACGTGACAATTAAATATAAGTTCTTATGAAAGAGCAAATAACTTTGTAGATTACCGATGAATATTTAAAGAAATAGAAGGGAGAAGAATTTTGTTGTTTTTTACTGTCTGTAATACAGAGTATTAGTGTTGTGTTAGGTTTGAGCGCTTTTATTTGAGAAAAAATCTGAAAATCAAATTTTGTATCATTGTTGTCCATAAAAAAAATGATTATGGTTTGGAGGAAGGAAAAGGTTTTTCTGTGATCTTATTTCGTTAAGCTCCATGCTTGGGGCTTCTCAGAAAACCATAGCTTTACTCTTTGCCAGTTTCCTTGAAAAAAATCAGATTCTCGGTACTTGTTTAATGCATTTTCCGATGTCCAATGACTAACAGTAAAGAATACAGTAGGATTGCTAATATCTTGCAGGATCTCTAGATGAGAACAACCATCGAAGGCAAGGATGTCACTTTTTTCTTCTGTAGTTAATTGCTTAAAATCTTTAATGTGATTTGCAGCTATTTCTAGTTTTACGAATCTAACGATCATGGAATTTTATTCTTATGTCGGAGTTAATATCGAGTTGTAATAATTCAGCCAAATGCCCTTTATTGATCGCAATTTCTAACAATCCAGAAGAATTAAAGAGAGCAAGGAAATCACCTTCTGCAGTTTCGTGGTAATTTTTATTAATTGTGCTTATTCGATAATGATTGCTTTGAATTAAAATTTCAAAATCCCTTTTCTGACGTGCAGATTCGAATAATTCTTTGGAAATATTAGTTGTTGCGTTTCCGTAAGAGTCGATATAGATTATTTGCCCTGTAACAGTGCCTTTTTGTATTAAAGCACGTATTGGAATTAAACGATTTAATTCGGCTAAAGAAGGTCCTAAATCGCTTATGGAATTGTGTTTTACAATGTGAGCTGCAGCTTTTGTAAAGATGTTCAGCTCTGGAAAAGTGAGGTATTCTTCTTCACTTTTGATATTTTCAATCATTACAATTTCATCTGGCTTCCCTTTTAGTGCTAAACAGAACAAACCGTTATCTGCACCAATAAAATAGTGTTCCTTATATTTTATGGCAATGTGCTGATGTTCATCTGTTTTCTCAGAATTTAAACCAATAATATGAATTGTTCCTTTTGGAAAATGATGAAAGGAATTTTTTAATATAAAGGCGGTTTGGGAAATGTTATAATTATCAACATTATGACTTAAATCAACTAGTTGGACACCTGGGCATAAGCTTAGTAATCGTCCTTTTACAGCACCCAAATAATAGTCGCGATGGTGCCAATCGCTTGTTAAACTTATTGTTGCCATATTAGGATATTCTTAATGAAGAAAGGTGAATCAGTAATAAAAATGATTTTATTCACATTTCTCTTTTATACTGCTTAACAAATCAGAATTAATAATTAATTTGTAGGCTCAAAAGTAATGAATATTGAACGGAATTTATGATTGAAAGAGTAATATCTTTAGGAGTAATTGACCCACTTGAGTTTTATGGAATAAATAATTCGAAATTGAATGTTTTGAAGGAAATGTTTCCAAAATTAAATATTGTTGGTAGAGGAAATGAGATTTTCGCCAATGGGGAAGAAAAAACGCTGGAATTATTTGAGGCGAAAGTAAATCTACTTATTCAACATTACAATCAATACAATGTTTTAACGCTATCCAATATCAAGCGTATTATACTTGAAAATACGCCAGGAATTCAAGATCCTGATGATCCGCAAAGTGTTATCTTATTCGGGAATAATGGTAAAATAATTCGTTCCAGAACTCTTAATCAAAGAAAATTGGTTGAGAAAACGGAAAAGAATGATATGGTATTTGCTGTCGGCCCGGCAGGATCAGGCAAAACCTATACAGCCGTTGCCTTAGCAGTAAAAGCTCTTAGAAACAACGAAGTAAAGAAAATTATCCTTACACGTCCCGCTGTTGAAGCTGGTGAGAATTTGGGTTTCCTTCCCGGCGATCTGAAAGAAAAGATTGATCCCTATCTACAACCTCTTTACGATGCACTTTTAGATATGATACCTCCAAGAAAGTTGGCAGGTTATCTTGAGGCCGAAATCATTCAGATTGCTCCTCTTGCATATATGCGTGGTAGAACACTCAATGATGCCTTTGTCATATTAGATGAAGCTCAAAACACAACCAACAAGCAACTTAAAATGTTTCTAACTCGTATGGGAACAAGTGGAAAGTTTATGATTACAGGTGATATCACACAAATCGATCTACCCCGAAAACAACAATCAGGTTTAGTTCAAGCTTTTCGTATTCTAAAGGATATTAAGGGAATTGCAATGGTAGAATTCGACACTTCTGACATTGTTCGTCACCCACTTGTGAAAAAAATTGTAGGTGCTTACGAAATAGATGAAGAAAACGAGGCAAAAAAGAGAGAAAGTAAGAAAGATCAGTAAAGGGTAAATAGTATTATAAAAAGATACTAAAGCTTGATATAAATACTTCTAAGTGCTTTTCTACTTTTTTACTTTTATATATCTTCGCACTAAATTAAATATCTGATTGTAGTAAATGCTTATTGGAGTAATAAGAAGTATTGAAAATCAGTTATTTGATAAAAGCTTTAAAAGTAAACCATTTTTATAAATTATTTGAATTTTTTCGAACGATGAGTGAAGCTATTGTTAAAACAGATTTTAACTTTCCAAATCAAAAGAATTTATACGTAGGAAAGGTTCGTGACGTATACAATATTAACGATGAATACCTTGCTATGGTCGTATCTGATAGAATTTCAGCATTCGACGTGGTTCTTCCTAAGGGTATTCCCTTCAAAGGGCAAGTTTTGAATCAGATTGCAGCCAAGTTTTTGGATGCTACTGCTGATATCGTACCAAACTGGAAAATATCTACTCCAGATCCAATGGTTACTGTTGGTCACCTTGCTGAACCTTTCATGGTTGAAATGGTGATTCGTGGTTATTTAACCGGACATGCCTGGAGAGAATATAAATCGGGAAAACGTACGCTTTGTGGTATGCCTATGCCTGACGGGATGGTTGAGAATCAAAAATTCGAAAAACCAATCATTACGCCTACTACAAAAGCATTAGAAGGTCATGACGAAGATATTTCAAGAGAAGAGATTCTTGCTCAGGGTATCGTAAGCAAAGAAGATTACGAAAAACTTGAAGCATACACCTTAGCACTTTTTGAAAGAGGAACTGAAATTGCTGCTGAAAAAGGACTAATTTTAGTAGATACAAAATATGAATTCGGTAAAAAAGATGGTCAGATTTATCTAATTGACGAAATTCATACACCTGATTCATCTCGTTATTTCTATTCTGAAGGTTATCAGGAAAGAATTGATAGAAATGAGCAACAAAAACAATTATCTAAGGAATTCGTTCGTGAGTGGTTGATGGAAAATGGTTTCCAGGGAAAAGATGGACAAGCAATTCCTGTGATGGATGAGGCGAGAGTAAATCAAATCTCAGAACGTTACATTGAATTGTACGAACAAATTATTGGCGAAAAATTTGTTAGAGCAGAAGCTACAAGTGTAAATGCAAGAATCGAAAAGAACATTGCATCTTGCTTAGAGACATTATAAGATAAACCTTATTTATAAGGCAAAAGAAAACCGAAATCTTGAATAGATTTCGGTTTTTATTTTGTTCAAATTATATGGATTTAAAATATCATCCACCAACACGTTTAACTTTATAGCCATCCGCTTTTAGTAGATCCATGATTTTATCACGATGATCGCCTTGAATCAGAATCTCTCCATCCTTAGCAGATCCACCGCCTCCACATTTACTCTTTAGGGTTTTGCCAAGTTCTTTTAGGTCATCAGAACTGCCTTTAAATCCTTCAATTAATGTCACAACTTTACCTTTTCGCTGTTTTTTATCTAGCAGAACTCTTAAGGTTTGTTGATTATTAGGTAGTGTATCCTCAACTACATCTTCATCAAATTCGTAATTGTAATCTGGGTTCGTTGAGTAAACGATATTTTTTTTCTTTTTAGCCATTTTATTCTTCTTGTAATTCAACTAAGTATTGCAAAGATACCTATTTTCTGTATTTTATACGATCGTAAAAATAGATAATGGAGCCAATGAAGGGGATAAAGGCTACTAGTAGTATCCAAATTAACTTGTCAAGACCTAAAAGTTTTCGTTTAAGGATATCTATAATCGCAATTGCGGGCAGTATAATGGCTACTATTTTTGTTAGTAGCCAAATATCAAATATTATTGAAAGTATCATAGTTGTTTTTAATTCTAAATTCTTTTGTAATTAAACTTGTGTTATCGATTTGCGCAATTTACACATTTCTTACTTTCAGGCATAATCATTATTCTTCCTAAAGGAATTGTTTGGCCACATTTAATGCATTTGCCAAAATCATCTGAATCTATATTTTTCAAAGCATCTTTTAAAGCAATGTATTGACTTTCTTTTTTTCTTAAGGCAGCTTCATTTACACTTTTGTTATTGATTGCATCCATTCTGCTAACTCTGCCAATGGCACAATCTGGTGAAATAGGTTGCGTAAGATCTTTTAGCATTTCGATTTCTTTTTCCAATTTAGAAATTCGATCGATTATTTGGGTTTCTATTTCTGTCTTATTAAGTTTTTGCATTGTTTGCATTAATTATTTTTATCATCAAAATTAGAAGAATTAGGATAGAAACAAAATTAGTACTGCTAAGAGTCAATTATAAGTAAAGTTAGAGGCTATTTAGATTCATCCTAAAGTAATTTACACCCTTAATTTATACGCAAACGACTAGGCTGATAACTCACTTCTTTATACTTTTGAATAATAATTAATTGCTGCTTGAGTATTTTGGAAACGATTGCGTGTTAGGTTGTTTCAATAAATTATCAAGTCGTTATTTAGCATTTTTTTCATTCATTTATTTAAAAGAGAAATGAACAAGATAGTTGAAAAAGAACATTTTTCAGAGAAAATCGTAAAAATCGTTGTTGAAGCGCCTTTGATCGCAAAATCTCGCAAGCCGGGAAACTTTGTTATTTTACGTGTTGGTGAAAAAGGAGAACGTATTCCTTTGACCATTGCAGGAGCTAATGTAGAAAAAGGAACAATCGACCTGGTAGTACAAAAAATGGGTGTTTCTTCTACAAAAGTATGTGATCTTGAAGTTGGTGAATATATTACCGACTTAGTAGGACCACTTGGTAAGCCAACTGAAATTCACAATTTAGGTACTATACTTTGTTGTGGTGGTGGTGTAGGAAATGCACCTTTATTACCAATTGTTGAAGCTTATAAAAAAGCGGGAAACAAGGTAATTACCATTTTGGCTGCTCGTAATAAGGATTTAATCATTCTTGAAGATGAAATGCGCAAGCATTCAGACGAGTTGATTGTAATGACAGACGATGGTTCCTATGGTAAAAAAGGTTTAATAACTGAAGGAATGGAAGAGGTTATTAAAAGAGAGAAGATTGATGAGTGTGTGACTATTGGTCCTGCAATCATGATGAAATTCTGTTCTTTATTAACTAAGAAGTATGAAATACCTACTGTTGCTAGTTTGAATAGTATCATGGTAGACGGTACAGGAATGTGCGGTGCTTGTCGTGTTACTGTTGGAGGTAAAACCAAATTTACTTGTGTTGATGGTCCTGAATTCGATGCACATCAAATTGATTTTGAAGAGATGATGTCAAGACTTGGTGGTTATAAGCAGGAAGAAGTTGATAAGTATGATCAATTTCAGAAATAGAGAATTCAATCTAAGAATAGCAACACAAAAATACCAGGACAATGGAAAGGTCTGAAGAATATATTAAGAACGAAAGAAAACAAGACTGGAGAGTAGCCCTTCAGAAAAAAACAAAAGCTAAAGATCGTATGTCGATTGAGAGAGTTGAAATGTCAGAAATGGCTCCAGAAGAAAGAATTAAGTCGCAAAGACTTGAAGTGAATTCTGGCTTAACAAAAGAGCAAGCTATTTTAGAAGCAACACGTTGCATGGACTGTGTTAACCCAACTTGTATGGAAGGATGCCCTGTAAGCATTAACATTCCTAAGTTTATTAAGCATATTGAGTGTGGTGAAACTCTTGAAGCTGCCTCAGTATTGAAAGAAACATCTGCTTTGCCAGCTGTTTGTGGTCGTGTTTGTCCACAGGAATTGCAGTGTGAGCAAAAGTGTTTCTATGTTGAGAAATTAAACCAACCTGCTGTTGCAATTGGTTACCTTGAGCGTTTTGCTGCCGATTTCGAAAGAGAATCAGGGCACGTAGCTACTCCGGAAATGGTTGCTTCAAATGGTATTAAGGTTGCTGTAATTGGTTCAGGTCCTTCAGGATTATCATTTGCTGGCGATATGGCTAAATTAGGCTATGACGTTACAGTATTCGAGGCACTTCACGAAATTGGTGGTGTGTTGAAATATGGTATCCCTGAATTCCGTTTACCAAACGCAGTAGTTGATGTAGAAATTGAAAGTTTACGCCGTATGGGAGTGAAGTTTATCACGAACTATATTGTAGGTCAAACGGCTAGTCTTGATGATTTGAAAGCTGACGGATACAAAGCATTTTACGTAGGATCAGGAGCTGGTTTACCACGTTTCATGAATATTCCTGGTGAGAATGCAAATGGTATCTTATCATCTAACGAGTATTTAACTCGTGTAAACTTAATGGGTGCTGATAGCGAAGAATCTGATACTCCTGTATTAAGAGGTAAGAATGTTGTAGTTGTTGGTGGTGGTAACACGGCTATGGACTCAGTTCGTACTGCTAAACGTTTAGGTGCTGAGCGTGCAATGATCGTTTACCGTCGTTCGGAAGAAGAAATGCCAGCACGTGTTGAAGAGGTTCACCATGCTAAGCAAGAAGGTGTTGAATTTTTGACATTGACGAATCCAATTGAGTATATTGCTGACGAAAATGGTCGTGTAGCTCAAATGAAGGTTCAGAAGATGGAATTAGGTGAGCCGGACTCATCAGGACGAAGAAGACCAGTTCCAGTTGAAGGATCTGAGTATATTCTAGACTGTGAAGTTGTGGTAGTGGCTGTAGGTGTATCACCAAACCCATTAATCCCTAATTCGGTTGAAGGTCTTGATGTCTCTAAGTGGGGAACTATTGAGGTTGTAAAAGATAAGATGCAGTCATCTATTCCGGAAATGTTTGCTGGAGGTGATATTGTTCGTGGTGGTGCAACTGTAATTCTTGCAATGGGTGATGGTAGAAAAGCTGCTAAGAATATGGATATCTATTTGCAAGAGAAGTATTTGTCTAAAAAAGTAGAACTTTAAAATTAATAGCTATGAAAGAGTTCAAATCAATAAATGACATCCTTGATTTTGCCATTAACGAAGAAGCTATGGCGGCTGAATTTTATACTGCACTTGCAGCTAAAATGAAGCACAAGCAAATTAAAGAAACGTTTGAGCAATACGCAATTGAAGAATTAGGACACCGTGCTAAGCTTGAAGCTATCAAGAATGGTAAAGGGCAGGATTTTTCTGATGCAAAAGTTGCTGACATGAAAATTGCAGACTACTTAGTTGAAGTTGATGAGGATAAAACTAATATGACTTATCAGGAGGCATTAACCATTGCTATGAAAAAAGAAAAATCTGCTTTCAGGTTATATAGCGATTTGGCTGCTGCCACTACCGATGAAGTTGCGAAGAAGTTATTCTTAAACTTAGCTCAAGAAGAGGCTAAGCATAAGTTAAGATTCGAAGTAGAATACGACGAAAATATCTTAACAGAGAATTAAAAAAGAATAAATATATTTTTGGAAAGAGCCTTGTATTCACAAGGCTCTTTTTTTTGTGTTTGAAATTCTTTTGCATTGATTGTGAATATTTTGTAACTTTTAAAGTCAATCGCCTTTATAAAAAAATGAGGGTGTTATTATTTACAAATAGGGTCAACTAATAAAATTTAGAATGAGAATTTTTAGGACATTTGAAGAGATTATTGATTATGCAATTGGTAAGGAAATGGATGAAATTGAGTTTTATTCTGAGATTGCAAATCGGATGGAAAGGAAAAATGTAAAAAGGCTTTTTAGAAATATAGCCTTAGAAAAAACTGCAAGAATGCTTCGTTTGGAGAAAATTAAAGATGTAAAATCTGGATTAAATTGGGAGGAGATTGAAGATCTTAAAATTGAGAATAGTCTAGAGGAGGTAGATCATCGTAAAAATGATTTGTCTTATCAGGATGCATTGATTATTGCAATGAAAAAAGAGAAGATGAAATTTAAGTTTTATTCTGAAATGGCAGAAGGAGCTGAAAACAAAGAATGTAAGGAGACATTTCTTGCTTTGGCTAGTGCTGAGGCTCGTCATAAATTAAAATTTGAAATTGAATATGACGAACATGTTTTGGTTGAGAATTAAGAGGATGTTAAGATTTATTAAAATGAAGTAATAAAATCGAAATTTCAGGCTGAGATTTCGATTTTGCTTTTTTATGGTTCAATTGTTGTAGATATTTTGTTTTCCAAGCTGACTTTCGTATTTTTGTTAGCTATTCTAATTGAACTATAAATATTTGAAATACAGATAATTAATGAATTATTTTTTTCGAAGTATTCTTCTGATATGTCTTTTGTTTGAGACATTAAATTTTGCACATGCTCAGTCAACTACTATTGAGTTATCTAATAATAAGGTAGTTGTAGGTGGACAGACGTGTTTTTTACATCTGGTTAAAGAGAAGCAAACTTTGTTTTCCATTAGCCGGGCTTATGGTGTTGAGCTTTCTGTTATTCTACAAGTGAACCATAAAACAGAGGTAACAGTAAATGTTGGTGAGGTGTTAAGAATTCCGGTTGTTGATTCAAAAACAGCTGTTGCTCCTATGTTGGTTAAGAAGGAAGATGATCAATTCATCTATCATGTCATAAAGAAGAATGATACGTTCTTTTCTCTTTCTAAAAAATATGATCTCTCTATTGATGTTCTTAAAAAATCAAATCCAAACATTGGGGATGTATTAAGTTTAGGTTCTGTTTTTATGGTTCCCAAAGGAATTAAAAAAGAGAAAAAAGTTATCGTACAAACTCACCCTAAACACGATAAAAAATACTATTATCATGTTATTCAGAAAGGGGATACTGAATCAGCTATAGCACGAAAATTTTTCATGAAATTGAGGAAGTTTAGGAAGTTAAATCCTCAATTAAAAGGCAAAGCTCTTACGATTGGTAGTTGGGTTAGAATTCCGAGGTATCTTGTTCCACCAGAATATTTTGTTGAGAAACCAGTTGAGAAAGATACAATAGTTCAAGAAATTGAAGAGGATAAACTTATTGTTAATGAGGTGGTTGAAAGACCTTTGTCGCAACAGAAAATTCGAATTGCCTTATTTTTACCTTTGTATTTAGAAGCGAATGATACAATTAATGAAATTGTTACTTATAAGGATACATTAAGAATTGTAAATGAGCGTAACACTAGAACTGTATTTCCAAAGTCACATAATTTCATCCGTTTTTATCAAGGGATTCTTTTGGCAGTAGATTCATTGCAAAAAGAAGGTTTGTCGGTTGATTTACATGTGTTCGATACTGAGAGAAAACCTGAGAGAGTTCAACGCATCCTTTCTGGTATTCAATACACAGATTTAGATTTTATAATTGGCCCTGTTTATTCAAATACATTTTCACTTGTTGCTAGTTTTGCTCAAAAAAGAGGAATTCCTATTATTTCACCTCTTTCTCCGAAGAATTCGCTGTTAAAAACGAATCCATTTGTTATTCAGTTAAATACTTCCATAGAGTCTATTTGTGGTCGTATTTCTGATTATGTGGGCTCTGATCTCGAAATGAAAAATCTTATTGTGGTTCATCCAGATCGCTACCAGCATTTGAGTGAATATCAGTTGGTAAAAGATATCGAACGTCAGTTATTCGAGAAAGGTGAGTATTGGAAGAATGATGAGATGAGTTATCGAAAAATATCATTTGAAGAATACGGTCTTTTCGGGATTGAAAGAATTTTATCAGATACCTGCGAAAATGTTATTTTATTGCCTTCCACAAAGCAACCATACGTTGAAAATATTATTTCAAATTTAAATGTTTTAAGTCAAAGATTTGCTATTCGTTTAATGGGTTTTCCTGTTTGGAAACGATACAATAGTTTAGAGTCAGAGCTTTTTTACAATTTGAATTTGAGTATTTTAACGCCTTATCATATTGATTATAAGGAAGAGAAGATTGAAAACTTTGTAAGTAGTTTTAGGACTAAATTTAAATGTGAGCCAAATGATTTTAGTTTTAGAGGTTTTGATTTGTGTCGTTACTTTACGAAGGCAGTTAGTCAATACGGAAATCATTTTCCAGATCATTTAAGCGAGTTGCAAATTGATCTTTTGCAATCTCATTTTGATTTTAAGAGGGTAAACGCTTTTGGCGGATTAGAGAATCAAGGTGTTCATTTTGTGAACTACTCAAGAGATTTTAAAATCAGACATCATGTTCCTAACTTTGAAAGCAAGTAGAAGATTATCTGAAAAAAAATACTAAATTATTATTATAGTAAAAGGCCGAATCTTAGAGATTCAGCCTTTTTTTTATATCCGAAAATGGATAAATCATCCAAAAAGGGATGTAGATATAGATCGTTACGGAAAGGCTTATGCATGCTATGTTTTTCTCATAGCTTTGTATATGTATCCATTATCGGAGAAAATACGGGATTCGTAAAATTCCTGTAAGTCCCATAAAGAGAGAACTTAGCATTTGGTGGTATAGACTTTGTTTAATTTTTAAGGTTAGTTACCTAAAGTCCTATGTTATGAAAAAATATTTACTCTTGGGATACCTATGCGTATTCTCCACTATTTTATTTGCTCAATTAGATCCTCCTGTCTTAACTGCAAATGGCAGTGCTACCGTGGATGCTAGTTTTGTTATTACTTTTACGGAAGTTGCAGGTTGGGAGGCTGTAACATCTCCTGAGCCTATTGTCACTTATAATGGTGTAACTTTAACAAAAGATACTGACTACACTTTAAGTTACGATCCTAATGAACTTACATTAATTCCTTCAGGAGGTAACACAGCATTGCAAACATCGGCTACTGCTAATGTTACTATTGATGTAGATGGATATAATCAGGCTATAGTAGAACAGATAATTGGTCATGGAGTTCCTACAAAATTAGGTGTTGAAACTGAACCAGTAGCTGATATAGTGAATGGAAGCGCTTTTTCAACACAACCAGAAATTGAGGTTCAAGATCAATATGGAAATAGATGTACTAGTGATGGTCCGCGTGAGATTACTGTGGCAAAAGCAGATGGTGGCACTTGGACATTAGGAGGTACCTTAGTGCAAAATGCAGACACTGGATTACTTACTTATTCTGATTTATCAGCAACAAGTAATGTAGTCGTATCAACTGCGCAAATTAGTTTTTCTGCTGATGTAACTGCTGTGAACTCAGCAACATTTAATATTCCGCTAACAAGCCCACCTCCTCTAACTGCAGGAACAGATAATGATATCGATTCTGATATTGTTATATTATTTACAGATGATGGGAATTGGGCAGATTCAATTCAAACTTTATCTTATAGAGGTACCGTTTTAACTGTAACAACAGATTATGTTGTTGATAAAGGAGTGGGTACAATTAGTTTAAAACCAGGAGGAGGTAATTCAGTCTTACAAGCTGCTGGTGCTGGCAATGTGGAAATTACTGCTAATACTTATAGTGTAGCAACAGTGTCTCAAACTTTAACACACGGAGCAGCAAGCCAACTTTCTATAACAACTCAACCAACAGCGCCAACTTCAAATGGAGGTGCTTTGGCAACTCAACCAATACTTCAACTTAAAGATCAGTACAATAATAATTGCACTACAGATGGTACTAGCATAGTTACATTGAGCGAAACGGGTGATGGAACTTGGACCGTAGATGGAACAAATCCTACTGCATCTTCAGGTATAATTACCTTTACGGATCTTACTGCAAGCAGTAATGTTGAAGTTGCCAATGCTACACTTACTTTTGAAATTGCTTCTTTTACACTTGCTTCAGATGCTTTTACAATTCCAGTAAATCCTTCTCCAGCACTTACTGCAGCAACAGATCCTACTGTTGATGCTAATTTCAATATTAATTATGCGAACGATGCAACTTGGGAGACAAGTATTGCCTCTGTTAGCTATAATGGATCTTCGCTAGCTTTAGGTACTGATTATACAATTGATACAGGATCAAATTTTATTACTTTTATTCCTTCAGGAGGTAATAGTGAACTTCAAACTCCTCACGATGTAAGTACAAATAGTGAAATTTTGATCGTTGCCAATGGTTATGCCGATGCAACAATAAATCAGAACTTAATTCATGGTGCAGCAAGCCAACTTTCTATAACAACTCAACCAACAGCTCCAGGATCAAATGGAGGTGCTTTGGCAACGCAACCAATTCTTAATCTGCAAGATCAATATGGTAATCTTTGTACTACTGATGATGTTAGCACAGTTACATTGAGCGAAACAGGTGATGGAACTTGGACAGTAGATGGAACAAATCCTACTGCATCCTCAGGTATAATTACCTATACGGATCTTACTGCAAGCAGTAATGTTGAAGTTGCTAATGCTACACTTACTTTTGAAATTGCTTCTTTTACACTTGCTTCAGATGCTTTTACAATTCCAGTAAATCCTTTTCCAGCACTTACTGCAGCAACAGATCCTACTGTTGATGCTAATTTCAATATTAATTATGCGAACGATGTAACTTGGGAGACAAGTATTACCTCTGTTAGTTATAATGGAGCTTCACTAGTTTTAGGTACTGATTATACAATTGACACAGGATCTGATTTTATTACTTTTATTCCTTCAGGAGGTAATAGTGAACTTCAAACTCCTCACGATGGAAGTACAAATAGTGAGATTTTGATCGTTGCTAATGGTTATGCCGATGCAACAATAAATCAGAACTTAATTCATGGTGCCGCAAGTCAATTTTTAATTACTACTCAACCAACAGCTCCAGGATCAAATGGTGGTGTTTTAGTTACTCAACCAGTACTTCAACTTAAAGATCAGTACAATAATAATTGCACTACGGATGGAACAAGTACAGTTACATTAAGCGAAACTGGTGATGGAACCTGGACAGTAGATGGAACAAATCCTGCTGCATCTACTGGAGTCATTACTTTTACTGATTTAACAGCAACAAGTGATGTAAAGGTTGATAATGCAACAATCACCTTTGATTTGGGTTCTTTCTCTTTGGAATCAAATGCATTTATTATCGATGTTAATGCAGCTCCAACTTTAACAGCAGCATTAGGTGCAACTGTAGATGATCCATTTGAAATCTCATACAGTGATAATGTATATTGGGAATCAAATATCGATTCAATAAAATTTAACGGTAATATTGTGCCTTTAAGCGCTTATTCATTCAATTCTACTACTAATAAAATAACTTTTACTCCATCGGCGGATCCTTCCTTGCAAACAGCAATATCGGCTAATTTGGAAATTTTTGTTGCTACTTATGGTGTTGCAAGTGTAACGCAAGAAATAGGGCATGGCGCTGCAGCAAAAATAGCAATGCAAGTAGAACCTGTTGCTTCAGCAGTTAATGGAGATCCATTTACAACGCAACCGATCGTTGAGATTCAAGATCAGTATGATAATGTATGTACAACAAATAGTTCTGTTTCAATAACAGCAAGTGAGGATGATCCAGGAAGTTGGACTCTTGGTGGGGCAAAGGTCGGTACTGTTAGTTCCGGAGTTTTAGCTTATACAGATTTAACAGCAAGTAGCAACTCTGCCGTTACAAATGCATATATATCGTTTACTGCTACTGGACTAACAGGAGAGGGATCAGCTACCTTTAATTTAGGACAGAATTCTCCTCCTACAGATTTTGCTGCAGCGATGAGTGCAACTGTTGATGGAACGTTTATAATTACTTTCACAAATACAAATGATTGGCAGACAGAAATAACCAGTGTAACATATAATGGAAATGCTGTTGATGCAGCTGCTATTGACACGACTATTGATGGACAAATAACATTTGATCCTTCTTTGTCGACAGCATTACAAGTTGCAGGAACAAATGATTTTGTTTTTGTTGCTTCCGGATTTTCAAATTCAAGCTTAACTCAAGAAATTGGTCATGGTGTTCCGACAGCAATTAAAGTGAATGTAGAACCAACCGCACCAGCAAGTAATGGTGGTTTATTGGTACAGCAACCCGAAATCATAAGTCAGGATCAATACCAAAATACTTGTACAGGAGATAATGCTACGACAATATCTGTAGTTAAAGGCGATACTGGTGATTGGACACTTGGAGGTTCACCTAATCAAACACTTGCTAATGGAACATTTGTTTACACAGATTTATCTGCAACAAGTGATGCAGCCGTAAGTGGCGCTTTCTTAACTTTTTCATCTGGAAGTTTTTCCGATGTTAATTCTGCTAGTTTTGATATTCCAGTTAACGCTGTTCCTTCAATAACTGAGGCAACAAACGCAACTGTTGATAATGAATTCTCAATTAATTTTAATGATGATGCTACATGGCGTGGCAATATTACAGATATTCAGTATGATGGTAATTCATTACCAAGCTTGGCTTTTGAAGCTGGAAATGTTGGAAGAATTACCTTTAAGCCTGCAGAATCAGCTTTATTACAAGTGGCGGGTTCAGAGTTGATAACAATTATTTCTAGTGGCTATGCTAATGCTGAATTTACTCAAGAAATCGGACATGGTTCAGTTACTGATTTATTTATTTCGACTCAACCTGTTGGGCCCAATTCTAATGGAGGAAGTTTGGTAACACAACCAATTGTTCATTTGCATGATCAATATGATAATATTTGCACGACAGATAATACGACAAATATTTCTTCAGCAACTTCCGGTGGAACGTGGACTTTAGGAGGAACAGGTGATCTTACTTCTTCAGCTGGTATTTTTACTTTTACAGATTTAACGGCAAGTAGTAGTGCTGAATTAACGACTGCAACAATAACTTTTTCAGCATTTTCTTTAACGGATGTTATTTCTGCTGCTTTCACGATACCTTCTTTGGATGCTTCACCTACTTTGCTTGCCTCTTCAACAGCCACAGTTGATGCAAGTTTTGAAGTGACATTTAGTGCAAATGCTGATTGGCAATTGGCTATTGATTCCATTAGGTATGATTCTAATTTAATTGATCCTGCAGCTTATGATAATTCTCAGTCTGGAAAAATCATATTTGATCCTTCTTTAGATTCTGATTTGCAAGTAGCTGACACTAAAGATTTGGTAGTTTATGCTCAAGGATATGCTAATGCTAGTGTATCGCAAGAAATAAAGCATGGAGCTGCAAATACTTTAAATATCGTATTAGAGCCTAGTGCTCCTGCAGAAAATGGTGCTTTACTGGCTAATCAACCAGCTATTACCATTCGAGATCAATATGGGAATGATTGTACCAGTGAGAATACAATTGAGCTTACTGCTGCTAAAGGAGATACTAATGATTGGAATCTTGGAGGAACTTTGGTAAAGCAAGCTGTGAATGGTTCGGTTAGTTATTCAGATTTAACTGCTTCTAGTTCTGCTGCTGTTACAGGTGCTTTTATTGCATTTTCGGCAAATGGATTAACGACAGTTAATTCTACATCATTCGACATTCCTGATTTAACTGCTGCGCCTGTATTAACAGCTGCAACAGAAGCAAATGTTGATGAAGATTTTACAATTACTTTTACTGATAATGCTGCTTGGCGAGATCAGATTACAGAGATTAAATATGGAACAGAGGTTTTACCTGCTGCAGCTTATGATGCTACTGTTGCTGGAGAAATAACCTTTAAGCCTGCAGAGTCAATTATTTTGCAAGCTGTTGCTAATGAATATCTTTTTATCGTATCAACTTCATTTTTGAAAGATTCAGTGCAACAAGAAATATCGCATGGAGCTGCAAGTATGATTGTAATAACAACTCAACCTTTCGGACCACAAAATAATGGAGATGAATTTAGAACTCAACCGATCGTTAAGATTCAAGATCAGTATTTAAACGATTGTACTACTAATAATGAACAAGAAATTGAAGCTAATGCAACAGGAGGAAGCTGGATTATCGATGGGACTACTTCGATAATGGTAACTAACGGGATTGTTGAATTTACCGATCTTACTGCCAGAAGTACAGATCTGGTTTCAGACGCAACAATCACCTTTTCTGGCACAGGACTAACAAGCCAGGAGTCAGATTCGTTTTTAATTCCAGCACCTCTTTTTGCACCTTCATTAATATCTTCAACTTCTGCTACGGTAGATTCGTTGTTTGATGTAACTTTTTCAACAAATGCAGATTGGCAAGGTAATATCGATTCAATATCTTATGGAGGAACTCTTTTAAGTTCTGATGCATTTGATAAGACTCAATCTGGTAAAATTGTATTTGATCCATCAAAAGATGTTGAAATGCAAGTAGCTGCTACGAAAGAAATTCTGGTTTATTCTAGAGGGTTTCAGGATGCTACTGTTGACCAGGAAATAAAGCATGGTGTTCCAGATACTTTATTGGTAGAAACTCAGCCAGAAGCTCCATTGATTAATGGTGGTACGTTAGATTTACAGCCTAAAATTTCAGTTCGAGATCAATATGATAATGCTTGTTCGGATGAAAATGCATATGAAGTAACAGTTGTGAATGGTGATGGTCAAAATTGGACATTAGGTGGAGCCGTAACTCAGGCAGTTAATGGTGGTGTTATCAATTATAAGGATTTATCAGTATCAAGTGATCTTGCAATAACAGGAGCATTTTTAAGCTTCACAGGTGCTGGAATTACATTAGTTAGTTCTGATCCTTTTGATATTCCAGCATTGCAGAATCCTCCAAATTTATCAGCTCAATTTGATGCAACGGTAGATGCCGATTTTGAATTGGGATTTTTTGGTATAGATGATTCTTGGCCAACTAGTATCGAAATGATTACTTATGAAGGTGATACATTGCCTAGTTCAGCTTATGATGTAGAGTCTGATAAAATCGTATTCCATGTGTCGGAAGATACCTTATTGCAAAAAGCGGGTGTGTTTAATATTGCCGTTAAAGCTTTAGGATATAGTGATGCAACAGTAGAGCAAACGGTTGGACATGGTGTTGCAGCTACAATGAATATTACACAACAACCTCTTGCTCCACCAGCTAATGGTGATTTGTTAGCTCAACAGCCTATTCTAGAATTTTACGATCAATATTCTAACTTATGTGATAGTGATAATGAAAGAATTATTACTGTTTCGAGAAATGATGAAGGCGTTTGGGATTTAGCCGGTACGCTCGAAAAAACCGCTGTGGATGGTGTTGTTACTTTTGATGATTTATCCGCATTTTCAACAGGTCCGATAACTGGTGCTGAGATTTTATTTAGCTCTACTGATATAGACGGAGTTGTTGCGGATCCATTTGATATTCCTGATGTTTCATCTCCTCCAGTGTTGAATGCGGCAGTTGGAGCAACAGTAGATAATCCTTTTGTTATTTCGTTTACCGAAGATTCTGTTTGGCGAAATCGTATTAATGTAGTAATTGTTAATGATAGTGTTTTAGTTGCGGAGAGTTATGACTTCTCACAAGTTGGAGAGTTGAAGCTGATTCCTTCTGACTCAGAATTTTTGCAAAAGAATGGAAGCTTTGAAGTAATCGTGCAATCTAGAGGATTTTCTCATGATACTGTACAACAGGATATTCAGCATGGTGTAGCTGATAGTTTACTAATGTTGAAGCAGCCAACAGCTCCAGAAGTTAATGGAGATCTATTGGCACAACAACCTGAATTGAAATTGGCAGATCAGTATTTAAATGATTGTATTACAGATAATACAACCATGGTAAGCGTAGAAAAATATGACAACAAAGCATGGGAGCTGAGTGGAACTTTGGAAGTTTCGGCTGTTGAAGGTGCGGTTAATTTTACGGATCTTGTTGCAACCAGCGAAATAGCTATCGATTCAGCTTATCTTCAATTCTTATTTTCTGGAGATACCGTCGTTTCAAGTTTATTTACTTTGCCGGTTCCAATAATTGAATTGACTGCAGCTGCAGATGTTACGGTTGATAATGAATTTACAATTCAAGCTAGTGATAATGCAAGTTGGAGAGATTCAATATCAGCTATTAGTTTCGCAGGTGAAACTTTGGTAGATACTTCTTATTTAATTGAAGCTGGTAACATTACTTTCTATCCTTCTCTTGATTCAATATTGCAAATTGCAAGAACAGATACGATTGTAATCGTAGCGAATGGATATGCTAATGCAATGGTTGAACAGATTATTGAACATGGTGTAGCAACAGAAATGGTATTTGTTGATCAGCCTATTGGGCCGGAAAATAACGGAGATACACTTGCACAACAACCAAAATTACAGTTGCTTGATCAATACAAAAACAATTGTGATAATGATAATGCAACACAAGTGTTGACAGCAAAGTATTCTGATGGTAGTGATACGGATGTCGTTGACTTATGGGATTTAGGTGGTGTTAAAACAATTACTGCTATTGAAGGTCTTGTGAAATATTTGGACTTAACTGCTACAAGTGAAAATAGAGTAGAAGGGGCAAGATTACTTTTTACTTCTGATGCTCTTCCAAATGTTGTATCTGATAGTTTTGATATTGTTATTCCACCACCACCAGTAATTGTGGGGAATCCAAATGCCAATGTAGATGAAAGTTTCTTTGTAGAATTTACTGATAATAAAACGTGGAGATCTTTAATTGATGATATACGTTATGGAATTCGAAGTTTAGAAGGAAGGTATGATATTTCGGTACCAGGTAGGATTACTTTTGATCCAACGGTAACATCAATTCTTCAAAAATCTGGAGTTGATTCGATATATATTTATTCTCAAAATTACGATACCGTTCGATTTGAGCAAGTATTGCATCATGGAAAATCGAAGTATCTTGTAATTCTGAAGGAACCATCAGCGCCATTAACTAATGGAGATGCCTTTTTAAGACAGCCACAGCTGCAGTTACAAGATCAGTATAGAAACTATTGCGAAACAGATAACGAAACGCCAATAGCGGTTAAAAAAGGTGATGATGGTGATTGGACACTTTCTGGTACATTCACACAGATTGCAGTAGAAGGACTAGTTAGCTATACTGATTTGTCAGCAACAAGTACTATGGAAGTTGAGGGGGCACGTCTCGAATTTGAAGGGACTGGTATTATACCAAAACTTTCTCAGTCATTTACAATTCCAGAGCCACAAGTAAATAGAGCTGGAGAAGCGAATGCTAATCCCGAACTGGTTTGTTATGGCGAAAATTCGAGCATAACACTCGTTGGGTTCGATGGAACAATTCAGTGGCAGAAGTACAATGAATTAGATGATGTATTTGTTGATGTAGATGGTGAAACTTCGGAAATCTTCGTTACAGATGAAGTTGTTGAAAATGCAATATATCGTGCTATGGTTAGCAAAGAAGGATTTACTACTCAGTATTCCAATGCTGTAACAGTGAGTCCAATAGAAGCTCCAATCGCTGATTTTACATTCGAAATGGAATACAATCAAGTTGAATTCACAAATTTAAGTGTTAATGCAACTTCGATCGTTTGGGAGTTTGGTGATGGTATGATAAGTAGTGATTTTGAGCCAAGCCATTCATTTGTTTTGGATAATTCAGAAGGAACGGGTTATATTGTTACGCTTACAGCTTCCAACGAGGCTTGTCCTGATAGTGAAAAACAGCAACAAATCTTTATCACAACAGGCATAAATGAATTGCTTGCTCAAGAAAGTATTGCCGTTTATCCAAATCCAAGTAGAGGAGAGTTTTTTGTAGAGCTTTCTAATTCAGATAAAGATGGGGTGTTGAGAATATTTGATCAGTCAGGTAAAGTGGTTGCGACGCGTAAATTAGAGCCGTCACTTAATAAAAACCGAATACCATTTGACCTGTCGAATTTAAATGCTGGAATTTATTTCCTTACCATTCGATATACCGATAAGGTAGTACGAACGAAACTGGTTATTCAATAAGAGACTCTCGCTGTAAAAATGATATTGTAATTAGAGTGCATGAATAGCAATTTTGCTGCAGGACAATTTGTCCTCACGGCAAGCTTGCTATTTTTTTATAGTCTTTTTTCAAAGAAATAATAACACCAGGTGTGATTATTAGAAAAGTAAATATTCTAATGTTTAATAGAATATTTTAATAAATTTGTTAAGACTAATTAATGTTGATTTATATAAGTCAACAGGAACCTACTAATCCAAAAAAGATCACACATGAAGAAAACTTTTTTACTATTGATTTTTGCGTTTGTTATTCTAGAAGGTTTTTCTCAAGCAGAAAACTCTAATTCAACGAATGCAAAAAGCCTAGAAGATGTTCTTAAAAAAACATTAGGTAATCTTATTATTCAAACAATACCATCCGCTGTGAATATTGAAATACCTCAAATGGGTATTAAAGGGAATAAAACTCAAGATTCTTTAATTTTAGAAGAGATTCATACAGGTAAGTATGATCTTATTTTTAGATTTAAAAAGAAGAAATTTAAATGTTCAGTTGAGGTTTTGGATCAGAAGACGATTCATGTTTTAGTTGATGTTAAAAAGAAGAAATTTAGTGCTAAAGAAATAAACTATAAACCACACTTGCCAGATCCAGTGCCAATTGATCCAAATGAGGTCTTTGTTATTGTTGATGATATGCCTGAATTTCCGGGTGGACAAACTGAGTTGCAAAAATGGATTGCAATGAATGTAAACTACCCATTAAAGGCAATACAGAATGGAATTACAGGACGGGTTTTTACTAGTTGTGTCATAAATCAAGAGGGAAAGGTTGAAAATGTAAAAGTAATAAGATCAGTAAATCCTGATCTTGATGCTGAAGCGGTAAGAGTTATTACTAGCATGCCAACTTGGAAACCAGGAAGGCAAAATGGTCAATTAGCTAAAGTATCCTACACATTTCCAATTAATTTTCAATTGTCGGATCCTACTCCAGTTAAGAAAGATACAAGTGAGGTATTTGTTATTGTTGATGAAATGCCCGAATTTCCAGGAGGTTCGAATGAATGCCAAAAATGGATTGCAATGAATGTAGAGTATCCAGAAAGAGCAATGCTAAATGGAGTGATGGGAAAGGTATATATTAGTTTTGTGATTAATAAGGATGGCATGGTTGAAAGCGTGAAAGTTATTCGATCTGTAGATCCAGATCTTGATAGCGCAGCAGTGAAAGTTATTAGTAATATGCCGATTTGGAAGCCCGGACGGCATGGAGGAGAATTGGCTAAGGTTTCTTTTACATTTCCAATCAGTTTTTATATGGAATGATAGGTATTTAAAATGAATTTTTAAATATAAAAAAAAGGCTTTCCATCGGAAAGCCTTTTCTATTTTATAATGATTTCGCTTATTCGAATTCTGCCATTGTTTTCTTAATGATCTCAATCGCTTCGCGAAGTTGAGTTTCATTGATTGTCAATGGAGGAGCAAAACGAATGATATGTCCATGAGTTGGCTTAGCTAACATACCATTGTCGCGAAGACGCATACACACATCCCAAGCTGTTTTACCACCTTTAGGCTTAATAACAATTGCATTAAGAAGACCTTTACCACGTACCAGCTCAATCATGTCAGACTTAACAGCTGATAATTCTTCACGGAAAATCTGTCCCATTGCCTCAGCATTCTCAGCCAGTTTTTCGTCTTTTACAACTTCAAGAGCTGCCATTGCAACCTCACAAGCAATTGGGTTACCACCAAAAGTAGAACCGTGCTCACCTGGCTTAATAACAAGCATGATATCGTCATCTGCAAGTACTGCAGATACAGGTACAACACCACCTGAAATTGCTTTTCCAAGAATCAATACGTCCGGACGAACACCTTCGTGATCAACAGCTAATAACTTACCTGTACGAGCAATCCCCGTTTGAACCTCATCAGCTACGAACAATACGTTATTCTCTTTACATAGCGCTGAAGCTTTCTTTAAAAATCCATTCTCCGGTACATAAACACCAGCCTCACCCTGAATAGGCTCAACTAAGAATGCACATACGTTAGGATCTTTCAACTCTTTAGCCAATGCATCAACATCGTTGTAAGGAATAGAAACAAAACCTGGTGTGAATGGACCAAATCCTTTATATGAATCCGGATCGTTAGACATAGAAACAATTGTAACCGTACGTCCGTGGAAGTTACCATCACATACAATTATCTTAGCCTCATTCTCAGGAATACCTTTTACATCGTACCCCCAACGACGAACAAGCTTAATAGCTGTTTCATCAGCTTCAGCCCCCGTGTTCATTGGTAATACTTTATCATATCCGAAATACTTAGTTACGTATTCCTCATATTTTCCTAAGTTGTTACTATAGAATGCACGAGAAGTTAGAGTTAACTTTTGTGCTTGCTCCATCATAGCTCCAATAATTTTTGGATGACAGTGCCCTTGATTAACAGCTGAATACGCTGAAAGGAAATCGTAGTATTTTTTTCCATCAGTATCCCAAACATGTACGCCTTCTCCTCTTTCTAATACTACTGGAAGTGGATGGTAGTTGTGAGCTCCAAATTGTGACTCTTTTTCCATGTAGTCTTTAGCAGTCATGGAAATTGTTGTATTAGACATAATTGTGAAATTTAAAAGATTTGTATTTTAGGATTAAACTCTTAAAATCCGATACGCCAAATTTGCAATTATTTTTTTATCTACCAACACTTTTGAAAGATTTTTTTATTTGTAATGTTAAAAAAATAAAAAAGCCCTATGTTATCATAAGGCTCTATATTAAATAAGGTGTTTTTTTATGATTATAAATAATTGTTCTGTTTTCAATGGAATCACCTGCTCTCCTTTAGGGAAGGTATTTAGCCATGCATTCAAGTAAATCACTTTTCTTGATGGGTTTCGCTAAATGATCTGAACAGCCAGCTGCTAATGAGTTTTCTTTATCCCCATTTAAGGCGTAAGCAGTTTGGGCGATGATCGTTAAGTTTGGTCTTTTCTCTTTAATGGCCTTGGTGGCTTCAAGTCCGTTTATTTGAGGCATATTGATGTCCATTAAAACAATGGATATTTCAGGGTTTTGCAAGCATGAATTAATAGCTTCTTGTCCATTTTTAACCCATAAAATATTGATGTTTGTTTTTTGAAGGTATGCTTCAAGTATCTTAAAATTAGTAATTTGATCTTCCGCAATTATAACGGTGTAATTTTCCCAATGATAAGTTGTTGTTGTTTCTTCATTCTCAAATTGATTTTCAGAAGTGAGTATGTTAGGGATGCTAAAGCTAACTGTTGTTCCGATGTCTTTTTCAGAACTAAACCATATTTTACCACCCAATAGTTCAATTTCTAACCTTGAAATATACATGCCAAGACCTGTGCCTCCATAATATTTCTGACCAGATTCATCTACTTGACGAAAGCGTTTGAATACTCGACTTTCATATTTCGAAGGAATCCCAATTCCGGTATCGGTAATTGAAAAGTGTATCGTGTCCTTGACAATTTCGTACGAGCAGTTTATGCTTCCTGTCTCTGTGAATTTTATTGAATTGTGAATCAGATTCTTAAAAATATTTCTGATTTTTATTTGATCGGAATTGATTAGATCATTTGGAGCTTCTAGGGCAAAAGAAAAGTTGAGTTCTAGATTTTCTTTTCCTTGTTCTTTAAGCATATCCAATGAATATTCTTTTATCTCTAAAAGCATTTCGTTCAGACGAATCTTTCTTTTGTTAGGCTTTGATACTCTACTTTCTAGCATCGAAACTTTAAGAAGATCTTCAATGATTCTTAATAATTGTAAGCCAGAGGTTTTTATTGAGTTTGCAAATTTTCCAACAGAAGGATCATTTTGTGTATTTTCTAAGAGATCTGAGAATCCAATAATTGAATTTAAAGGTGTGCGCAGTTCATGACTCATGTTTTCAAGGAATGCATTTTTAAGATTTTCAGCTTCCAATGCTTTATTCCAAGCCTTTGCAATTTCAAATTCTTTAACTTTTGTGTCTGTAATGTCTTGGAAAAGAACTTCTTCTATTAAGCCCTCATTTTTATTGTCATACACCTCGCCAGTTATTTTTCCCAATCTCAATTCGCCATTTTTAAAAAATCGAAATTCAATATCCATTGCTTGTTGGTGCATTTGTTGCAATGAAACCAAAAAGAATTCTAAGTCCTCCGGGTGAATGTGCTTTACAATATCTTGTCGAGTAGGAGTGAGGCTTTGATCGCAATAACCAAGTATAGAGTAGGTTATGTTAGACCACCACATATTATTGGTGTTGTAATTGTAAATCCAATAGCCAATACCTGCAAGACGATGAATTTTATCAAGTTGTCTTAATTGAAGAGCTGTGTCGATTTTCATAAAAGAGTCAGGGTTAGTGTGTATGTTAAGTAGTAGTAGTTTTATGGGTTTAAAACAGTAGGTTTTGTCATTTGTTAAATAATAATTTATGTTTGATTAAAGCTTAGCTTTAACAATAATTGTTTCTGAAATAATAAAGAATATACAAAGAATTACAAAAAGTTTCCAGTATTGTTCTCCATTACTTTGTTCGTTATACAGCTCAGATAGTTTCATTTTATTCGGAAAACTTATTGAAATTTTGTTTAAATGATCTTCAATTAAATCATTTATTTCATTTTCACTGTAGTATTCGGGAACTGATTCTAGTCTTGAATAGTTATAGGAACAAGAGTTAAGAATGGAATCATTAAGACTTATTAAATAGTTTTCCGCTATTGTAATCTGTTCTTTTGGAAATAACACAATTCCTTTTTCAAAGTGCTTAGCTTGTTCTGGTATAAAATCAATTTTTAAATCATTATTAACAATGTGTAACTGATCTTTATTCTTTTGGTTTGACTTAATTTTAATAGCCTTAGGATAACCAATTTGATGGTAAAGAGATGCAGATTTACCTGAGTTTCTTGTTAGGTTTATTAGTGTTGGAATAATAATAGGATGAGTAATTAGATTAGTCCACTTAGGATTTAGCTGAGTTGTGAAAAGATATAATTGCCCATTTCCGTAAGGAATCTTTGTAAGTATGGGAGCATTACCTTTTGTCTGTAATAATTTCTCACCGAATTGATTCTTAGAGCTTCCTAATTTGTAATGCTTGAAAATATCTGGTAGCCTTGCATTATTCTTTAATTTTTCGAATACATTTTTGTAAATCTCAGAATTGAGCTCAATTTTTGCTAGTTTTTGCGCACTCGTATCAGTTTCTTTTAGAATTGGTGCTTCAATATCTTTTAAGAACAGGTTAACACTTTCGTCTATCTTTTCATTGGGAATTAAAAGTATTCGACCACCATTTTCTATGTATTTTGTAAGCACATGTCTAAAACCACTTTCCATTTTATCGATTTCATTCAAAATGATAAGTTGGTATGCATCAGTGTTCTCATTATATAAGTAGGCCTTACTTTTATTTGTTAGCTTAAAGGTTTCACTTCCAGTAAAAAGCTTATTCAAATATTTGTTGGGACCATCTTGATTTATTGAAAGAATATTGTTTTCCTTATTAATGTAATAGGAGAAAAATAAACTGTTGTCATAGGATATTGGATAATCATCTAACTCAATTTTTCCGTTGTGAATACCTACTTCGCGATTGTAATACTTCAATTTTAAGATTTTGCTTGAGTTTTTCTTTATGTCGAAGCTTATTTCTGATTTAGTAGCCTTGTTGATACTCAGTTTGATTGGGATTTTAGCGAAATCAGTATTTGAAACGTTTTTAATGCTAACAAATAACTCTTCTGCTTGGTTTAATTGATGAAAAGGCTTTTCGAACCAACATGAATCAACTACAAGATTACTGGTTCTTTGTATGGAAAGAGGTAGTAGTGTGATTCTTGCACTAGAATCAATTTTAATATCTTTAAAATCACTTTGATTTTTTTGAAAATCAGAAAAGATATAAACACGAACATTTTCTTCTTTTTTATCAATGTTTATTGTTCTTAGTTTATCGGAGAGTTTGGCGATAACAGGAGAGGGACTTATCTCTTGTATTTTTGTGATTGCTTGCTCTTTGTTTAGCGAAGGGGAACTAATGCTTAATTGGTTGCTGTAAATTCTTATTTTAGAATGTTTCGGAAAACTATTGATTAGTTGAAAAGCCTTATTTTTAGCAACATCTAAAGCTATCCCTTGTTCTGTTTCAGCATTCATACTAAAAGAATTATCAATGTAAATGCTAAAGCTTTCAGATTGAGATGATTTTTTATTAATCTCTGTGCTTATATAGGGTTGTGCGAAAGCAATAATGATACATGCCAAGGCCAGAAGACGTAGTAGTAAAATGATCCATTTCTTTAAATTCGAACGTTTTTTATTTTCGGTGCTTAAGTTTGAAAGAAACTTAAGGTTGCTGAAAAAGATCTTTTTGTATCTCTTAAAGTTAAAAAGATGTATAATGATTGGAAGCAGTAGAGCTGTTAGTGCCCATAAAACCTCAGGATGTAAAAATTGGAACATGAATTTATTTTATTTAGATCGATTCGCAAAATAGATAAAAAGGCAATCGCATAATAAGCATTTCTTAAAATTTAACGCTCAATTTAAGGTTGAGCTTTCGCCCTGTAAGGTAATTAGGAATTGCATATTGATTGCCAGAGACGTCTTTCATCCACAGATATGAAACAGTATTGTTTATATCGAGAACATTAAAGACTTCTAAGCTGATTCGCATTGTTTTAACATGCTTGAATAGGCTATTTATTGATTTGTGATTTTCATCAATTAATGTCTTTGAAAATCCTAAATCGATTCTTCTGTAATTAGGCATTCGAAAGTTTGAGCCATTCTTGCCATTTTTAGGACTCCAAACGGGTAATTTTCCACCATAGAATAGACTTAAATGCATTCTGTAAGATGGGTTGCTAGGCAAGTAATCCTGAAAAAACATCGAGAAATTAACCCGTTCATCTGTTGGTCTAGGAATAAAACCCATTGCATCACCAACAATATTTTCTTCTGTTTTCATGACAGATAAGCTCGCCCAAGATTCTGTTCCAGGAATAAACTCCCCATTTATTCTTAAATCGATTCCAGTGGCATATCCTGTAGCCTTTTGATCTCCATAATAGCGAATCCTTACATTTTCAATATCATAAGGAGTAATTGCCTTAAGATCTTTGTAGTACAATTCACTTGAGAATTTAAACGGACGATTCCATGCTGTAAAGTAATATTCTTGTCCGAGAACGTAATGGATGGATTTTTGCAATTTTAAATGATTACTAATTTGTCCATTAATGGTAAGCATTTGCCTGTACGAAGGTGTTTGCTGATAGTAGCCAGCAGCGAATCTAAACTTCACTTTCCGTTCCCAATTTGGGATGTAATTTACCGATGCGCGTGGAGATAGAAAACTCTCCTTATTGTAATTCCAATAATGGTGTCTTAAACCACCTGTAAATTGAAATTCTCCTTTTTCATTTTCAAAAACATAAGTTGCTTGAGCAAATGAGTTGATATGATTGCTGCTTACTTTATTATTTGCATTTCGAGAGTAGGCAAGTTGCACATTTGTATCAGAAATTGGAACTGAATAGCCTGCAGAATCTTGATATTGCCACTCGTTGATCTGATCATCGATTTCTTCTTGTTTTACACCTAATCCCCATTGTAAGAATAGATTATTTATGCTATGATCTGCCTTTACATCAAGGGTATAAACCTCTTTTGAGAGTTTGTTTCTTGCATGATCGATAAAGGTGCCTATTCCTAGATTTTCGACACTTTCGGAATTACTGCCACCTTGGGACACGAACAAATCACTTAAATAGTATTGCCCCATTATATCAAAGTTTTCTTGCTCAAGGGTTTCGTATCTGCTGGCTATAATTCGGTAAAGTGAATTGCTATTGGGATGATATTTTACAGTTAAAGCTTGAATGTTTGTTTCGTATTTGTCTTTTTCTTCACCTTCAAAATAGATTTTGAGTTGTAGCGCTTTATTAATGGTTCCAAAAGAAGTGTTGCGTGTTTCGGGCTTAAAATTGTAATTGTTTTCACTAAAACTAGTCCATAAATGCATACTAAGCGATGATGAGAATCGGTAGTTTATCAAAGCTTGAAAATCGGTGTAATTGGGTTTGTATTCTCCTTTGCTATCTAGCGAGTTGAGCAGATACTCGTTTGTTTTGTAGCGAATACCTGCCAAATAAGAGAGTTTATTATTTAAATGACTATTGGCTATGTGTGCCGAACTACCTAATAAACTGGCTTCCGCAGATGCTTCAAAATGTTGAGGTGTTTTGTATTTTACATCAAGTACAGAGGATAGTTTGTCTCCATATTTTGCATCAAATCCTCCAGATGAAAATTGTACCGATGAAACCAAGTTAGGATTGATGATGCTTAACCCTTCTTGTTGTCCCGATCGCACTAAATTTGGTCGGTAAATTTCTACATCATTAATGTAAACAAGGTTTTCGTCGAAATTACCTCCACGCACAGAGTATTGAGAGCTTAACTCGTTGTTTGAACTAACACCGGGTAAGGTTTTAATAATTTGCTCAACGGCACCATTTCCACTTACAGGAACTTGTTCTAGATGAATTGTGTTTATTTCTGTAGTCTGTTTTCTAATATCTTGGTTCGATTCAACCCTTACTTCTTGTAATTGTTCTTTCTTGTAGCTTAAAATTGGATTAAACTCTTTTATTTCTTTATTTGTAAGATTGATTTCATGCGTGACTGTCACATAGCTTACATGGCTAAATGTAATGGTTGCATTTTGGTTTGCTGTGAGTTCAATTGTGTAATTACCATTTACATCACTAGTTGTTACGCGTTTTTGGTTTTTAATTTGAATATATGCCCCAAGAATTGGTTCTTTTTTTGAATTGGTAATTTTTCCTTTTAAGATGGCATTTTGTTGTGCTGAAACTTGTATTGGGAGTAAAAAGAAAAATAGAATTAAAGGGCGTAAAATAGATTGAATCATAATGAATCTAGTCTGTTAAAAGGGCGCAAATAAAGTTAAATAAAATACCAAAACACCAAGATACAAAGCAAATCTAAATAAAGGAACTCTTTTCATAAAATATAAAAAATCAATATTCTTATTGTTTTCGACATCAGTAGCTTATCTTTAGTCCTTCAAAAATTACAAATACCCAATTTCATGCAAAAAATTCATTCTCTTACCTTATTATTACCAATATTTTTACTGTTTGCATCTTGCCAATCAATTGATGAGAAAGCTGAGAAGATACACAATCATGCATTCACGGTTGATACACATGTAGATACTCCTTATCATCTTTTAAATAAAGATTTTGATATTGGTGTGGCACATCCTTTTAAAAAAGGAGGAAGCCGTGTTGATTTTCCAAGAATGAAAGAAGGGGGATTGGATGGAATTTTTTTCGCAGCATTTACCTCCCAAATAGAAAGAACTGAAGAGAATATTTTAGCTGCTCGTTCGAAAGCTGATGAGTTAATTGATTCAATTTATTCTGCGTGTACGAAAAATAAAGATCAAGCGGAAGTTGCACTCTCTGTTGCTGATGGATATCGTATCGAGAAAGATGGGAAAAGAGCTATTTACATTGGTTTAGAAAATGGGTTTCCGATAGGAACCGAGATTTCTGAAGTGGAGAGATATTATAATAAAGGAGTGCGTTACATTACCTTGTGTCATACTTCGAATAACGACATTTGTGATTCATCAACAGATAAAAATGGAGAAGAATTTAATGGAGTGAGTACGTTTGGAGAGCAAGTTGTTGATGAAATGAACGATTTGGGAATTTTAATTGATGTTTCGCATATCTCAGACAGTTCCTTTTATGATGTGCTAAAGCTTTCGAAATCACCGGTAATTGCATCTCACTCTTGTGCTAGAGCTATTTGTGATAGCCCTAGAAACCTTACAGATGATATGCTGAAAGCTCTTTCTAAAAATGGAGGAGTAATTCAAATGTGTATTCTTGACGATTACGTTAAAGCTCCAGATACAACAACTATTGGCTATAAAAAAGAGCTTGAATTACGAGAAAGGTATCGAAAAGCTGGTAAGATGACCGAAGAAGAGGAACAAAAGATTTGGGATGAATGGAGACAAATGCAAATTGATTACCCGAAGGATAAGCCAACAGTTGCCGATGCTGTTGATCATATCGATCATATCGTGAAATTAGTTGGGATTGATTACGTTGGAATCGGTACTGATTTTGATGGAGGAGGTGGCCTAAAAGATTGTGTTGATGTTAGCCAAATGATGAATATTACGAAAGAATTGCTTCGCAGAGATTATTCAGAAGAGGAAATTGGTAAAATCTGGGGAGGTAATTTTATGAGGGTTTTTAAAAGGGTAGAAGAGTTGGCTTCAAACTAGCTTTCGTGTTTTGTAGCTTGTTTCTTTTAAAGGCAATTGCTTACATTTGTGATCTTAAAAATTAAAAAGAAAAGTTCGTGAAGAAGGTATTGATATTAAGTAGTAAAAATGAGGCACGCTCTCATATGGCCGAAAAATGGTTAAAATACTACGGTAAAAAGCATTTGGAAGTGGTGAGTGCTGGTCTAGAAAAGGGAATTATTAATGTGATGGCACAAAAAGCAATGGCCGAAGCAGTAATGGATATTCCTGAGTACAAAGCAAAATCAATTTCAGCTTTTCAGGATACGAACTTTGATTTTGTATTGTGTTTCGATGCAAAAGTGAAGGAGAATATGATAGAATTAAATGGTAACCCAGAAGTTTTGTTGTTTGAATTGCCTGATCCTGCCAAGGTAGAAGGAGACAAAGAGGTGAGACAGCAGGCTTACAATGCAATTTGTAATGCTGTTGAAGACATTTGTTTTGGCTTTGTTCAAGACAGATTTCAGATTGTTGCTTAATCTTTGTTAATTTTATTGATAAACAATTTTTTATTTAAAAAAGTGCTAGGCTAGTTTAATGGTCGAATAAAATATAATTCGGGATCCCAAAAGGATCCCGTTTTTTGTTTACCTAATCTCCATATTTATAGGTTTTGTAAGCGAAGATGAACATCGAACGCTTGTAACGTATAGGTGATTTTAACCTAATTTATTATTCGCTCAACTTGTTAAGTTGCTGATTTCTTTCTGTATGAATAATAGTTTAATACCAGCTTTAGTCTTGACAAGTGGCATTAAAATTCGTAATTTTAGTTTAGATCTAATAAAAACAATTAACGAGTAAAAAAGGACTCTTAATATGGAATTTATTCTTAAATATATAATTCAACATTACTTTCTTAACAAACTTAGATCCATCCTCTCATTCCTGCCAATTAAATTTAAAAAATATCAGTACTCATATTAACAAGGAGGCGAAAATGAAAAAAAATATCGGAGTATGGTTAGATACCGAAAAAGCTTACGTTATTACAATCGAAGAGAAAGATGCCAAAGTTGAAATAATTGAATCTGAAATTGAATCGAGGGTTCGTTATAAAGGGGAAACAAAAGCATATTCACGCTTTGGTAATCAATTTGTTAATCCAGCAACAAAAACAACACATAAAAGAAGGCACCAAATTAAACACTATTTTGAAAAAATTACTGATGCCTTGATAGATGCCGAAGAAATTTACCTTTTTGGACCGGCCGAAACAAAAGTACATCTGGCAAAACACATTAGTAAAGAACCTTTGCTAAAAGACCGTATTCGCAAGGTCGAATCGGAAGATCATTTGTCCGAAAATCAAATGATTGCATGCGTAAAGAATGTATTTAAACAAAAGCCAATTAAGGTGAATGTTCGTATTCGTCATTAAAGAATGTTAAGATAATTAAATGGTGAGGATTGGATAATTTTGTATAAAATTACCTAGATAGAGCGGTTCCCAGTTATGAGTTTCTTACGCGATTGCCATCGAAGAAGAATTCAAAACTGGGAATTTGTTTTATTAGTTTTTGAATCTTAGTTGTGTCAAAAAGCTTGTAACTTGAAGCTGTTAGCTGATAGCATTGTTATTGTAATGCGAAATTTTAAATTTGTAATTAGTTTAATTCTTAAATCAACTCAAAAATTAGACAATGATACAACAAGTAGAAATTACGCTTCCTGCATATTCAAGAGGTTATCATTTAATAGATTCGGAGATACACAAGCAGCTTGTTGATTTGCCAAAGACAGGTATCCTGCATTTATTTATAAAACACACTTCTGCAGCAATTACCCTAAACGAGAATGCAGATCCTTCAGTTCGAGATGATTTTGAGTCGATCATGAATAATTTGGTTCCTGAAAATCAATCTTACTACACACATGTTTTTGAAGGATCGGACGATATGCCTGCACATGTTAAGGCTTCGTTAATAGGTCCTGAATTAACGATACCAATAACAAAGCATCGTTTAAATATAGGAACTTGGCAAGGAATTTATTTGTGCGAATTTAGAAATAGAGGTGGACGAAGAAAAATTGTAGCTACAATTTATTCCTAGTTGTCGCAAATTTTGATATAAAAAAACGCCTCTTTTTAGGAGGCGTTGTTATTTTATATTGCTTTGGTTTTTTCTTTTAACCAAGTTTTGTGATCATCGTCCAAATCGGGAGACAAGGTATCAAATACCAATTGGTGGTAATTGTTTAGCCACTTTTTCTCAACTGGAGTAAGAAGTTCCATTTGAAGTCCTTTTGTTTCAAAATGACATAAGGTAATGGTTTCGAAATCTAAGAACTCACCATACTGACTTGTTTCAGCTTCCTTACAAAGAATTAGATTCTCGTGTCGAATACCATAGGCACCTTCTTTGTAAAAGCCAGGTTCGTTAGAACTGATCATACCCGGAAGAATAGCTTGTTCTTTTAATTCCTGACGAATACTTTGAGGTCCTTCATGAACGTTAAGGAAACACCCAACGCCATGTCCTGTTCCATGTCCGTAGTTTTTACCGTATTGCCAAAGTGCCTGACGAGCTAAAATATCGATGTTGCAGCCTCTGGTTCCCTTTGGGAAACTTTGCCATTGCTAAATTTATCATTCCCTTCAATACCAGCGTGAAATCTGTTTTTACATCAGCACTCAAATTTCCCATTGGGATGGTTCTGGTAATATCAGTTGTGCCGTCTAAAAATTGTGCTCCAGAATCAATTAAAAGGAGTCCTTCTGCTTTTATTTCACAATCCGTTTCGGCTGTTGTTGAGTAATGTGGCGATGCACCATGAGCTTTATAACCTACAATGCTACCAAAACTTTCACCCATAAAGTGTTTTTGCTGAGATCTAAACTCTCGAAGTTTATCCATTACTGTGAATTCTGTAATCTTCGTGTTTCCGAGCTTGTGTTCTAGCCAGTAATAGAATTCAGTTAGTGCAATACCATCTTTTCTCATGGCGTTTTTCATTCCCTTAATTTCAACTTCATTCTTTTGGCTTTTTAAAAGTTGAGAAGGGTTTTCTCTTTCGATAATATTTGCGCTTATTGAATAAAAAGCGTTTAAATTTGTTCTGTTTGGATCCAATAAAACATTTGCAGAACCAGGAATTTCATCTAAATCTGTAAAAATTTGTTCGTAATCAGCAATGTAGATTTCGTCGTCAGCAAGACTCTTAATAAGTTCTGCAGGAATCTGTTCTTCACTTAAATAAAGGGTAGCCGATTCTTTTCCAATAATAGCATAAGCTAAGCACAATGGATTGTAGGCAATATCACTTCCGCGAAGATTGAAAATCCATGCTACATCATCCAAGCTGCCTACGAAATGGAAATTACACTCTTTTGCAGCCATTTCTTTTCGGATTTTGGTCAGTTTGCTGAACCTGGTTTGTCCCGAAAAAGAAACTGTGTGATCGAATATTGGCTGTCTTGGTAGCTCTGGACGATCTGTCCAAATTTCCTCTGCTAAATCGAATTCTTCAACAACATGAATGCTTAAATCTCCTAACTTATTTTTCAGTTCTCGAGTTTGAGCCACTGAAAAACAGTTGCCATCAAAACCTATATTGGGATTAATTGGCAGCTCGCTCGACAACCATTCAAAATGATTAGGGGTGCCAATTAAGCCAGATTTGAAAAGTTCTATTCCACTTCCAGCCAATTGAGTTTCAGCTTGAAGAAAATATCTAGAATCAGTCCATAAACCAGCTTTTTCTTGCGTGATAACTAGAGTTCCTGCCGAACCAGTAAAGCCAGATAACCAACTTCTGGTGGTCCATCTGTCTGGAACATATTCGCTCATGTGAGGATCTGAGCTTGTTATTATAAAGGCATGAATTTCTTTTTCATGCAGTAAAGAACGCAGGGCGCTTACTCTGTTAGCAACGGTCATTTTTTAGTATCTAATTGTTTCAGCGTAAAATTACAATATTATGAAGATTTATTGTTGATAATGAGACATATTTTTTAATTATGACTGCTTTTAATGAAAAATCCCCCTTCGAGTTTCGAAGGGGGATAAATTATTTTATGAAGCTAGTTATTTAAGACTAACATTACCATATTGGCTATTGATTTGTACCTTAGCTTTCGGACTTTCTGAATTGCCCACAATAACCTTCAGTGAAGTCTCTGAATTGTCAACAATTTTCTGAATAACTTGTGCATTATCTGGATAGCTAATGCCACAATATTTTGTTTCCGCGTTTAAGGAATAATTTGCACCTTCTTCAATTGCGATACGACTTGCAACATATTTGTTATCCACCTTAATGGATTCAAAATCTTTCGAAACATTGTCAATTTTGCAATTGCCGTAGCGAAGGTTTAATTCCAAATTCTTATTTACATTTTCTATTTTAAAATCAGAATATTGCCCCATGCTCACTAAGAATGTATTGGTGTTAACAATATTAAAGGCATCATACTTACTATCGGCAATAACAGTCTCATTATTGTCTAAGTGCAATTTTGAATAACGACTTACAACTACCAATGCTTTACTAGTACCAATATTCATTTTTGAATATTTAAGAGTTAGTTTGGTACGATTGCATTCATTAACAGTAGCTTTTGCATAGCTAAGGTTTATAGTACTAACAGGCTTTTCTTCAGGATATAGAAAGCTTTCCCCTTGAAGGTTTCCATAACTTAAATTGATATTGGCCTTTGCTCTTAGTGCTTTAATGTATATGTTGCCAAACTTGTTTGAAACATCAAGCTTAACATATTCAGGCATGAAGATCTCATAGTCGATGCTGAATTTTTTACCTGTTTTAAATTTGTGTGACATCTCGGTTAACGCCGAAATATTATTTCCAACTTTATTCAATTTTATGTCAATATTGTTGAAGAGAGATTTTGCTTTTTCTTCACTCGTGGTTTCAATCGTAATTGTTGCAACAATCGAAACAGAGTCAGCATCCCAGTTTTTTATGTCGATATCGCCATATTTATTAACAATGCTAAATTCAGTACCCTGTGATGCAGTAAATACTTCTTTGATTTCTTTCTCGTATTCATCTATTGCAAGTGCATTAGTAGTAAATCCAAGAATTAGAACCAGTAAGAAAGCAGAAAATTTAGATTTAAATGATTTCATGGTCTTTTGTTTTATAGTTGTTTCTTAATTTTTTTTATTTAAACAGATGTGTTTAGAGCTGCTCTATTGTCCTTTTTTATTTGATATAATTGCTCAATTATTCGGTTTAGAACATTTGTTTTAACCTGATAATATTCAATCATAGCCTGAATAACTCTTTCGTCATCAGGATATAACTCAAGCTCTTTCTTTAGCTGAGTATAACGCTCATCCATCTCTTTTAGTTCTTCGCTAAGAATACTTTGGTGTTGTTCCTTATCAAAACTTCCCAATTGCTTTAGCATTCCCAATTGGCTGTTTATATTCGAAGTATAAAACAGCTCAACCTCCCTGTATTCAGGAGAAATTTGACTTAAACCTAGATTTTCACCTTCCAAATTCTTAATTTGATATCCAATCAAACCTGAAAAGAACACAAAAGTAATGATTACAGCCACTTTTAAAACAGTTGGCGCCCTTTCAAAGAGATTTCTTTTCTTTGAATGATTCATTTTCTCAAGAAAGTTTTCGAAATGACCTTCTTGAGGCTCCTCCTCGAACTCGTCTTTATGATCTCTAATAATGTTTTCTAACTCTTTCATACTTACAAATTTTCACTGATTGAAGTATGTAACCTTCTTTATCGTAATTATCTTTTTGGCAATAGCATACAAGTATGTTTACTCAAGTCGATAATAATAAGAGAATGGTTCATAGCAATTTTTGGTTTTCTTTTTTCGAAACAAGCTGAATCAATTTTTTCTTGGCTCTTAGGAATTGTGATCGAGAAGTAGAGGGGCTTATATTTAATATCCCACTTATTTCCTCATGATCATATCCTTCGAGTAAGTATAGATTCAAAATAATTCGATAGCCTGTTGGTAGCAGGTTTATTCCTTTTTTTAATTCATTTATTTGTTCTTCAGAGTAATCAAAACTCTGTACGTTTTCTTCAATAGGAAGCTTGTGAATTTCATTATCTAGCGGAAATAATTCCAATTTTTTCTTTTTTAAACTATCCAATGAACGGTTAATCACAATTCTTTTTAGCCAAGCTCCAAAGCTAACTTCACCCTTGTACTTACCAATGTTTTTAAATGCAGCTAAAAAAGCTTCTTGCATGATGTCTTCAGCCTCCGCAGGATCTTTTACGATCCGTAAAGAAGAGTTGTACATTGCTTTATAGTACAACTTGTAGATTTTGAATTGTGCTTTGGGGTTATTTTTTCCGCAAAGCTCAATTAGGTCCTGATGAATATTCTTGTACAATGAGCTCATTAATCAATTTCTATTCTAATGACGAATGCGGAATTCATGCGTTGCATGTTCTTTGGTTTATTTCAATAAATATAAGTAAAATGTTTAAAAAGCTTTACAAAATAGTTTTATTGATTTAATATGATTGTGGAAATGAAAAAGCCACCAAAAGATATTTGGTGGCTAATTAGTGATCCCTCTGGGGTTCGAACCCAGGACCCCAACATTAAAAGTGTTGTGCTCTACCAGCTGAGCTAAGGAATCTGTCCGTTAGGGAAACTAAATTTACTGAAAATTTTGACAATAGGAAATAGGAGGAATAAATTCATTTGCAGTTGACTGCAATTTTAATCGGTAATTAAAGAATATCCTTTTGGTTATCCAAAACTAGAATATGTACCTTTATGTAATCGTTTTGATAATAATAAAAGTAATAAATCGTTTAATTTCCATGAATCGTAATTTCCTTGTTATTGTATTATTGTTCCTAAGTCAGTTTGCACTTGGACAAATGCAACTTCAACTAACAGCTCAAATGCCAGATTGCAAAAATGAGAGCTTTTTGCTCCTTAAAGGAGATGAAGGTGGCGTATTTGTTATCGATCAGAGATCTGTTTCGGAGAATGGTGTTCTTTCTTTTGCGTGGAAGGGAGATTATGGATTTTATCGTTTACAAGGAGATATTGGTAAAATTGATTTTTTTCTACAAGCCAAAGACTTTCAATTTTCATTGGATGGTAAACCTGGAGAGGGCGAATTACGTTTCCCAGATCAGGATGAAAACAACCAGTTTCATTATTACTTGTCTGAATTTCATGTGTTGAATGAATCGATAAAGGCAATAAGGGCAGATGTTTCGAAACTAAATGAGAAAGATTCTTTATACAAAGAGCTAAGCAACCAATTTAAAAGACTGCAAAAAGATAAAAAGGTTATGTTGCGAGATCTTTGGAATGGACAGATTGATTCATGGGCTGCAAGAATGGCCTTGGCACAGCAAGTTTTGATTCCAGATATCAAATTAAAGGGGAAACAATATGACGAGTATTACAGAAAACATTTCTTCGATTATTTTGCTTTTACAGATACCGTTTTACAAGCTACACCAATCTATTATGAGAAAATAGGGCAATATTTAAAAGCTAGTAAATTAGAAGCCTTGTTAAAAGCTGAAAATTATAAACAGATTAAAGAGGCAATAGGAACTTTGTTTTGGATGACAGAATTGGAGCCTAATTCGCAAAAATATTTGGCTAATTATCTCATGAATCGTTATCCCGAAGAACAATATCCCAAATTGTATCACATGACGGTTGACGCATACAAAGTGCTAAATGCGTGTGAGTATGTGTTATCAAACAAAACAATTCAAAATCGTATCCTAAAATCAAAAGAAATAGGAACAGATTGGTCTGTGCCAGATCTGGATTTGTTTAACTCAATGGATGGAAAAATACAATCCATTTCCGATGTGAATAGCGAATTAACCTTATTGGTAATTTGGTCGGGAAGTTGCGAGCACAGTAGAGTTTTGTTAGATCGAATTAGAAATTTATACCCTGAATACAATGAGCTAGGATTAGAAGTAGTGGCTATTTCTTTAGATAATAACTTGAACTATTGGCAGCAAATTGTTGCACAAAATCAGTATCCTTGGATCAATGCATGCGATACCGAAGGCTTAAGCGGAACTACAGCAACGCAATTTAGCATTTACGTTACGCCAACAATGCTTTTATTCAATCCATCCTTAAAAACCATAGCCGTTCCTCAAACTTATTTTCAGCTAGAACAAGAGCTGATGGAGTATTTTAAGTGATTACGCAGCCTTTTTAGTATTCTTCTTTTAAAGTGCACCTTGCACTAAAGGCATTTACAGGTGTCAATTTAGTATTTATAACAACGTAGATTTATTTTTGTGATAGAGTAAACAAAAAGTTTTTGGGCTGCAATTAGTTTAGAATAATAAACTACAATTAGGAATTGATTCAATAAAATAAACATAGAAACCATTTGAGTAGAGGCGTAAAAAAAACCACCAAATTTCTTTGGTGGTTTTTTCGTGATCCCTCTGGGGTTCGAACCCAGGACCCCAACATTAAAAGTGTTGTGCTCTACCAGCTGAGCTAAGGAATCGTGCTGATTTTATTTGTAAGACTTTTGCTTGTCTTAAGTGATCCCTCTGGGGTTCGAACCCAGGACCCCAACATTAAAAGTGTTGTGCTCTACCAGCTGAGCTAAGGAATCGTGCTGATTTTATTTGTAAGACTTTTGCTTGTCTTAAAGTGATCCCTCTGGGGTTCGAACCCAGGACCCCA
>NZ_JAKJSC010000006.1 GCF_029029525.1 Labilibaculum sp. DW002
TCCCCTCTTGAGAGGGGACTAAGGGGAGTGTTTTTAAAACAATACATACAGAATCCTACATCACATTTACAGGATAAAAGAATGGATTACATCCCCCTGTATCCCCCTTGGAAGGGGGACTTAAAAACCCCAAGCCCCTAAAGGGGCTTAAAAAAGGACTGCCAAGATTTTAGTCATAGCCTGACATTTGCGGCTTGCTTATCGTCAGAATATGACTTGAGAATTAAAAACCCCTTTGGGATAATTCCAAAGGGGTTTGAGTTGGTTGTATGTAAGTGTAGTAGTTTTCTTATTCTAGCTGCGGTAGGCTTTTAGTTTCTAACGATTTTGCCTAATGATTCTAACAATTGTGGTTTGTCTTCCAAAGCGATTTTGGCAACGGCAAAAAATTCACTCATCCAATCGTCGATTTGGTAAAAGGCTTCGTCTTTTATTTGGGTTGCCTCTTGCGACTCCCCTTTTTCTTGTAAGTAAAGTGAACGTGCTGTTTCTATTTCGCTGATTAACTTGCTGGCACCCTTTAAATCTTTAGCTGTTAGTTTTAGGCGGCCTAATTTGGCTTGAATTTCGGTATCGGCTAAGGCAAGGTTGTAGAAATTTTTAGCTGCTTCGATCCATTTGACGTAGCTACGAGGTTTTGCATTGCTAAGGCCCAATTTATCGGCAGTTAACAGATCGTTGCGAAATACCACCTTGGCTTTTTTACGGTGCATGGTAAAAACATCGTCGAGTAAAGCTCTTTTGTGAGAGAAATCGGCATAGGCCTCGCTGGTTTCATCGTCTTCGGTTTTGTTTGCATCGTAGGCTTGGCGGGTTGTGGCCAATAATCTTTTGCCTTTTGCCAATTCTTCCGAATCGTAACCCAATTCGGTCATTACAAATGAAATTACGGGTTGGGCTTCTGCATTGTCTAATGCGATGCGGTAGTCTTCTAATGTTGTTGACTCGGAAGATTTGAATTTTGTTACCATAAGAATTGAGTTTTTGATTTTAAAGTATATACTTGTTTTTTGATTCTCTTTTCATCTCCACTCCTTCCCTCTGCATGTCCGTTCCTTCTGCTTACATCTCCGTTCCTTCCCTCTACATTTCACTTCCTTCTGCCTGCATCTCTGTTCCTTCAGCCTGCAAGTCCGTTTCTTCTGCTTACATTTCCGCTCCTTCGGGCTGCAATCCTATCCCTTCCGCTTACAGCTCATTTCCTTCGCCTTACAACTCCCACCTCTCAACATTATTTTAAATTGAATCATGAATTTAAGAATAATATTATTAACAATAAGTCTTTTAATAATATTATTTATGATTTTTCTTGTTTAACACTAATAAGCACCAGTAAACATACGGGATATATAAAAACAAAGCCGCCCCAAACGTGTGGGCGTTTGGGGCGGTTTTAGATTGGCTTATAACCTGCATGCGCAGAACACTAGCTACAAGCTCGCGCTAGCAGGGTAATTTCCTTATCAATATTCCACATTCTACAATGAATGAATTTTGATATATTAAAACCCTCTAATTATATTATCCACTTGTTGTCACTACGTCATCATATTCAAAATCATATTCTCCCAAACAAGGAGTTGGAGGCTTACCTTCTGGCGCATATTTTCTATGCACAGATCTGCCTCTCTCAGAAAATAAATGCAAATTTTTCCTAGCTCTAGAACTAAGAACATAAAGCATTTTAGAGGAATTTGCGTCTCCATTATCATCAGTAAAGTGTGGAACCCAATCATTTACTAATCCAAATCCAATTACTGTATCATACTCTTCTCCTTTCGTACCATGGATCGTAGTAACTTTTATGCCCTCGCGAGGTTTAAACACCTTCTTAAAATTATCTAGACTTTCGGTTGTGGTATTATTATTCTCTTCTTTAGCTCTCTTAATTCGAGATGTAGCTCCTTCAAAAAATGCATTATAATCATCGTTTAATCTTTGGATACTCTTTATCTCAAAACTGAAATAAACACTTACATTAAAAAAGAAAACTTCTAAATATTCTAAACCACTTTCCTTGTTAATCTCTAGCGAATTACAAAACCTGAGAAAGTTTTTGTTCGTGATTTTATTCACATCGACTCCCAAATCAAACAATTCTTCAATTAGTTCAGCACTCCACCTTAAACGTCTAATATATATTCTTGGATCGGGTTCAGTTAAAGCAATTCGACCCACCTTATACCAAAAATTATCTAAATTACGTGCAAATGGAGCCATTCCAGGACCATTAAAACTATACTCTGGTAACTTCGTTATTAAATTTCTTGTTATTTTAGCAAGCGGGTACCATTGGGGGGCTGCTACACAAATTTCATTAGGAGATATTTTGCATTCATTAATATTGTATCTAATTAAGTCAACAATTTCATCCTCAAGATTAGATTCATCAATTGCATTATTATAAGTTATAATACTATTATAATCATGATTTTTCCCTCCAGCTATGATATCATTGTCTGATGTTTTATAGTAATCGAAGTATTCAATAATCTTTGATGATGATCTATAATTTGAAGATAGATTATACTTTCTCAATTTGTAACCAATCAATTCCTCTAAATCCTCTTTTACAATAGGATATCCTCCCATTGTTTCATAAATTGATTGATTTGGATCACCTACAATTAATGCTTTTGTTTTACCTCTACCGGATTTTAAAACACTTGAAATAATATGATATTGAATTTCTTTGGTATCCTGATACTCATCAATAAGAATAAACTTAAAGAGGTTTGAAAGTATCACTGAAATAAGTGGTTTCTTCAGAATTAGTTGGTTGGTATAATGCAAAATTAGCTCAAAATCAATTTGTCGATTTTCACGTAGAATTCTTCCATACTCTATTAGTACTTTTTTAATATATGGCGTTTTACTACCATCTTCAGAAAGCATTTTACATCCTGAAGGCATGGCGATATAGTCACAGTCATAATAACTTACCTTCAAACTTTTATATGGTTCACATAGTTCTGTTAGAATTTTTTCTGATTCGAAGGGATCAATTATAGAGTATCCTGTCTTTAAGCGATCATGATAAAGACCATAAGGTTTAATTATCCAATCCAAACAAAAGGCATGTATAGTACCTATCCATAACTGCTTTATATCTACTCCTAATAATTCAACTCGTTCTTTTATTTCATCAGCTGCAGTATTTGTATACGTGATAGCAACTATAAATTGTTTCTTAGATTCTATCCTAGACAACTCATAGGCAATCTTATAAGTGAGTGTTCTTGTTTTACCACTTCCTGGGCAAGCCACTAGAAATACACTATCTTCTTCAAATATAGCGTCTTCCTGCTCTCTATTCAGATCGTCTTTCTTCCAAACAAACATAGGCTATAAACTCATTAAAAAAGTTAATACATGATCCTCTAGAAACTCTTCAAGTTCTATCTCTTCTGCTATAGTTTTAAGAAGCTCTTGAAGTTCTATTTTTCCGTTACTAAATGCTTCATACAACTTATTAAAGTCATAATCATCTAATTCTATAACTTGATCCAAGCGATATGTAACAAATCGAATAATTAAATTCTTAGAGAGATCTGGATTAATAAACTTTAAAGCTTCTAATATATAGTTCGGTATGTAAGTTTCATCAGTAACATGTTCACCAAGTATTATAGCAAACCAACCTTTCCCTTCTTGATTAGCCATTGTTAATACTCTTTTACCGTACAGAGATACATTTTTAGAATTAATCTCTTGGTTAGCTAAAGTAATGATCGATGGTTTTTCATATACTGATGGAATAACTTCTCCAACTTCATGTGCATTACCTGCTTTAATGAAATCAACCTCAAAAGTATGATCTGCATAAAATACATTCAACCATTCATTATCTTTAATGTATAGGTCTAATGATTGTTTTCGCTGTGCTCCTTTCTTATCGGAGTTTCTTACTTTAGTTTTATACTTTTCTTCCTTTTTACCATCAGATGCATTTGGGGTCGTGTCACAAATTGCCGCATCTAAATCAGTTAGGATTGCACACTTTCTTCTCACTCTGTCATCATGAAATAACTGGGCAACATTCTCAAAACCAGTACTTCGAATATTAATTAAGCTAATCCCTAACTCATCTAAACTGATTCCAAGAACTTCACGAATTAGAATCGGTATTAGAATTTCTTCAGCATCTCCTTCAACTAACATTACCCCTTTTGCAAATAATAAATTTGTTCTGACGGCATCTAAATATCTTTCTAATTTTGTTACAGCGGCATCGGATAATCCATTAGATGGTTGATACACTTCAGCACAATCTTTCTTCTTAGCAAGGATATTCATATTCTCAACATTACAGACTTCTGAGATATGAGTTGAATGAGTAGAATAAATTATTTGAGTGTCTTCATATTTAATATTATCAAAGAGCGTTTTTTGAATATGTGTGTGAATATGTGCTTCTGGCTCTTCAATTAATAAGAAGTTTGCAAAAGTCTCTTTAGATTTACGATATTTATACTCTAACAATTTAAGTGTCAGGAAAATTAAATTTGCCCCACCTAAACTTAACTCATGTATATCACCCTCATAAGACTCATCAGGTTCTCCTATAAATAACTTCAACGATTGGAGTAATCTCTCTGCTTCATTGGAAAGATTTGACTTAATAGAAAGGGAAGATGGAGCATAAGTCTCACCAACAGCATCATTAATGGTATTAGCAATATCATTCCTTATATTCTGCACATCAGGCAATTTTTCAATACTACTATTCAAAGTATCAACGAGCGTACTTATAGGATCAAAATCTGCTTTCTTAATTTCGCCAGATTTATTCTTTAATAATTGTAATAGTGGATTTTTCCTATTATCGTGGAAGTCAGAAACTACATCTCTTAATGCTTTGATGAAAGTGAAAGAAACTTCTTTAGAAACTGATAATTGATGCGGAATTCTAACTCCATATTTAGATTGATCGTAATCGAATGAAAACTTAACATTCTCAAAATCTCCTACGAGTTCATCATAGACTGTTGGATCATTAAAATCTACTATACTCTTGCCAGTAAAGAATGTTTCATAGTGTTCTTCTATGGTAAGATTTGCTAAAATAGAATTTAACCCTTCTTTATCTCCTTCATTCAATTCTGAAAGTTGAAGTCTAATTTCTGGTTTTGGTCTGAAATAAAGATTGTATGTTGCACATTTGAAACTATCCCCATCTGGAATATCTCCAGTTCTATGAATAAATAATGATTGGATAGCTTCATCATCTGAAATATCACTGAACTCTAAACTAATAATAATCCAATGACCTTTCCAACCATCAGGATTAACACGGTTAAGGTTTCTATTAAAATCATCTTTATTTAATCTATATGCATGTGAATAAGAAGTATCTTCTAATAAGAGACGTATGGCTCTAAAAAGATTTGTTTTTCCTGATCCATTTTCGCCAATTATTGTATTAATTCCTTCATTAAACTTAAAACTTGCATTTGCAAAGTTTCTATAATTAACTAGTGATACTTTTGAAATAAACATATATTATAGATTAATAATTTTAGAAACTTAATTATTCAATTTTTTCTTACGACTCTATTAAAATCAAAAAAAAAGGATTTCAATATCCATTGAGATATTTTCGTTTATATTACGTGAAGCAACCAACATTATTTAGATAATATTGAATATCAGATCTGCATCATTTTTGTTTGCCTGACTTTCAGTTACAATATTATTCGCGAGTGTTTTATCTATTCTTTTAGAACTAAATTTATCAATTTTCTTATTGGCTCTAATTTTTTTGGTTGCAGTACTTAATGAGCATATAAAAAGATCACAATTTATGCTATTGTATTCATCCATTGCTATTGAAAGCGCATTTGAATTATCTCCCATCGAAAAAAATCCAATTTTCAAGTTCTTATAATTAATAACTATATCTGAGAAATCTTTAGGATCGCCTCCAAGAGGTTGTCTATTCGTAGATATTCCTCCATCGGATAATAATAATTCGTAAACTAATCCAATTGTTGTTGATTTACCTGAGTTTGATAATCCTTGTAATACAATAATATTCATCATTTATTATTATTTAATTTTTTATGTTTTATTATTCTTATTTTAATTAAACTTCAGAAATCTAATTAAGTAGATAAAATTAAGCATAATAAAAAGTAAACAATAATTACATCACCTGTAAAATAACATGAACAATATTAAATAGAAAGTATCTACATAAATCAAATTTCTTACTTTATACATAAAACATATTTAAAAGGCATGTGTTTTAGTTGGTAATAGCAAGCCTAAAGAGCACTTGCACTCTAATCAAAATTTTCTTATTATTGCGTTGTCTAAAAACAATTGATGTTAAAAATTAAGAAGGATTTGGTGAAGTAAATAAGCTGTGGTGTTCTACCAAGCTTATCCCCTGGTATAAGTCAGACATATTCTTGTCAGACTTATTTGCATGCATTATTATCTGATTTTTATTTGTTGCATGGAACTCGCACAATTAGTCATTCCCTTTTGTTTGGAAAGATTTTCAATAGCTCGTTTCACGTCTATACATTAGTAATAATTTGAAACTTGGTATAAAGCGAATCAATGAGCTTATACCCTGATTTCGAACACCAAATTTTAACATCATGAGTAAAGAAAATACTTCAATTCACGAATTCGATATCAATCTAATCTGCGAATACTACGCAAGCGTAGAACGACAAGGGCCCGGTAGTCCTGAAATAACGCGTAAAGCTTTAAGTTTTGTCGATAATTTGAACAAGGATTCGCGCATTGTGGATCTTGGTTGCGGTACAGGCGGGCAAACCCGAGTGCTAGCACAACATTCGCCGGGAACTGTTACAGGTATCGACTTGTTTCCCAAATTTATCGAACTTTTCAACAGAAATTCTCGTCAAGCAAATCTTCAAGACAGAGTAAAGGGGATCGTTGGTTCAATGGACGACCTGCACTTTAAGGATGAAGAGCTAGACCTCATTTGGTCGGAAGGAGCTATCTATAATATCGGTTTTGAACGTGGCCTAAATGAGTGGCGAAAGTTTCTAAAAACAGGTGGCTATATTGCTGTTTCAGAAGCTTCATGGTTCACACAAGAGAGACCTAAGGAAATAGAAGACTTTTGGATGGATGCTTATCCGGAGATAGATACGATTCCAAATAAAGTCGCTCAAATGCAAAAGGCCGGCTACAAACCTGTGGCTTCTTTTATTTTGCCGGATAACTGCTGGATTGATGATTTTTATGCACCGCAGGTGGCTGCACAGGAGGCGTTTTTAGCCAAGCATGCTGGCAATAGGGCTGCAGAAGGTTTTATAGCCAATCAGAGGCATGAGCAGCAATTGTACAACAAATACAAGGCTTATTATGGTTATGCTTTCTATATAGGGCAAAAAATCTAAATCATTTACATTAAAAATCCTCCCAAACTGCGGTTTGGGAGGATTCTTTTTGCTTGAAGATCTTATTTTTATCTAAACAATGGAACGCGATACTACCGAAACGAAGTGGAGATCAGTGAAGCTAATCGCGCATCAGCGGAGTTACTAGATCTTGAGCTGTTTATCTCAGGTAATAATAGTGTATCTTTTATATAAGGATTTGATTTCTGTAGTTACCCAACCATTCTTGGTAAATAAGTTTCTAAGAACTGTTATTTCGATGGTTTCATCCTCTCCAAATTCAACTAATTTAAAGTCTGCTGGCATCTTCTCCCAATATTCATCAACATCGTTATTTAGGGTACAAAATTTTAGATCGTCTTGAAAATGACCAATTCTTATATTGCATTTCAGATCATAAAATGGATTATCAACCGGAGTTTTATAAGTTGTGATAACCTCCTTATAGTTTTGTCGGTGATCGTTCCCTGTAGGCCAAAGTTCCGTGAAGCAAAACTCATTTTCTTTTAAACTAAGGTCCTCTTCTTGAGGAATTTGAATTACTATTTCTGAAAAATACATGGTAGAATTTTCTGAGAAAAGATTTTTTGAAGCAATACCATCGTTATTTAAATCGACTGCTTTATCTGCAACAGAAGAGATCAATTCATATTTGCCGTTAAACTTTTCTTTTAAGAGTGGTCTGTTACTCACTTCATTATCCGATTTATCGCAGGCAATAAGCAAAATGGCACAAGCAATTAGATAAAATCCTTTTTTCATATTTAATCATTTTTTATTGGCAATCATATAAGAGATTACAGCTAAGTCATCATCGAAAAAAATGAACCCAAAAATGGCTCCTATTATCAGTGTAATTTGTGAATACACGTTAAAATTCTTACGAAAGTATTAAATATAATTTGATAGTATACTGTCAAAGCTGTCCAGTTTTTAATTCACATAAAAGATATTTTTGTGCGCTAACTTGTATTTTCGAGACAAGACATGCCCCTGTATCCCCCTTGAAAGGGGGATTTTAAAAACCCCAAACCCCTAAAGGGGCTTAAAAAGGAGCTGCTAAAATTCTAGTCATAGCCTGACATTTACAGCTTGCTTATAGTCAGAATATGACCAATTTTTCAATAAACACCCCTCTGTATCTCCCCTAAAAAGGGGAGACTTTTAAAACCCCAAACCCCTGAAGGGGCTTAAAAAAGGACTGCTAAGAGTTAGTCATAAACTGACATTTACGGCTTTCCTATAGTCAGAATATGACCAATTTTTCAATAAACACCCCTCTGTATCTCCCCTGAAGGGAGACTTTACAACCCCAAACCCCTGAAGGGGCTTAAAAAGGAAAGCGATGCGATCGCACACCAACGGATGTAAATAAAAAATCCACGAAAGTGAGTACTTAGGTGGATTGTATGGTGCTATGAAGCGAAGTAGATGTTTATTCTTCCTGTGCTTTAAGTTCCAATAATTGGATTGTATTACTGTTGATATGTTGAAAGGTCCCAACCATTCCAATTTTGTTATTGATATTCTCTTCTAATGCATCATATAGATCTCCGCATTCAATTTCTGTTTTACCCATAAGCGTGTATTTAGAAAATTCATTCTTGCTTACTAAAGACTCAAATCCATTAGAGTAACTAATCGATAAAGTAATTTCAAAGTTTGTTTCTTCAGGTACTTTGGATTTTGAAATAAGTTTAAGCAAAGAATATTCAGCACTTGCCCCATCCACCATTGGGTTTTTCACCTCTTTCACCAGAACTTCAATGTCATAAATATATCCTAGTTCATATTCAAATCCGGAAATTTTATTGAGAAAACCATACCATTTATCCTCTCCAATCTTATCGCCTTCATGAACCTCGTACGACAAGCCCTGGTAAAATTCTTGATTGTTTACGGGTTGTTGGTAATGATTTATTCGCATTTTAACTACTTCAAAATCGTCTTCTTTATCACAGGAAGTAAAAATGACTGACATTACTAACAGCGCAGCTAATAAAACTTTATACATAGATCGGTAATTTAACATTATATATACCAATGATGTATAAATAATTAAATGGTTGCGTTACTATTGTTTACCGTAATTCTTTTTATCCTTTTTGATACTTAAACTTAAATTTTACTATCGTATTTACGGGTTTATTAAATAAGTACATTGGAGTCCATTTGTTTTTAGTTCTATCTAAAATCTTGAGAAGAAACTTTTCGTACTTTTTATCAATACTAGCATGTACATTAGGCCTTTTTATTTCTCCATTCTTTGTTATGATGAATCGATATGTAATTTGACATGCTTTACTTGAACCTTGCATTTTTCTTGCAAACTCTTTTATAAAAAAAGTAGTGTAATCGTTAAAACCCTTCAATATTGGAGCATTCCCAAATTCTGGATAATAAAGAGTATCTGAATTACTTATCGCAAATTTTTCCTTTTGATGCAATGCTTTTAAAGCACCTGAAATCATAACATACTTATTGCAGGAGCTAGCATTTTCTTCTGTAAGAACTAATGAATCTTTGTATAGTTTTTCTATAATAAATTCCCTAAAATCAAGTTTTATACAATCACCATCAATTCTGAAATTTTGAGTATTAACTACTTTACCATTATTCAATATGATTTCGGCTGTTTGGTTGTTTTTGAACTCAATTGACCACTTCAAATTAGAACTCACGCTTTGAGTTGTACCTTTGCAGTCCAATTGTTCTGCAGAAAACCACTTTTTGTAAACATCTTCTTTCTGCGAAAAACTGTTTAGAGATATCAATAAAAATGCTATTGCAATTATTGTCTTATTCATTGGTTTTTTATTGATTTTCACTGGTAATATTCTTGCCATTATTTATTAATTAAATCTAATTACTCAAATTGTACGTTAATTGTTTCTCCCCAATTACTATTGTATGTAATGGTAAAACCAGTATTCGTACCAGGATCTGCTGGCATAATATTTCCTTCGATATATGTTATTTTATTTCTAGTTGTTTTAATATCATGTACTTCTTTTGAAGAAATTAATTGTCCTGATTTATCAAACACTTTTATAAGCCCTTCATGAGTAAACTCAGCTTCGGTATCAAACATCGAAAAGTGAAGGTGATATTTTACTTCGTCACTCGTTTCAGTCCAATCTGTAGAAACTACCCTACTATCTGAAGGGCTAGAAGGTGTGTAATTCTCTAGGTATAGACCATAGCTAGCATCATATAGCGTCATTTCAATTTTACCTGCATTGGATGGTAAATCTTTAATGTAAACTTGTACTTGCGATGTTAATCTATTCAAAGTAAGATCAAAAGTTGCATTTTCATTAACCGTAAAATTCAAGGTTCCTCCAAAAACACTTTTAGAAGGTTCGTGATCACTAAAATAGAAACTATTTAAATATTGATCACCCCATATGTAGTCGTTGGTTTCCCAACTATAACTACTACTATTGCCAAGTATTTTCAAAATGTAATCGCCTGCAGAAAGTTCATCTACAACTTGTTCCGATGCTAAGAACTTTAATTCTTTCACATATTTTCCTTCCGCATTAAACAACACGTAATCTAAAAAAGTTGGTAGATCTGCACTTAGGTCTGCACTCTTAAAAGAAGATGTAAATGAGCTTTTAAAGTTAACTGTATATAAGTCTTGTTCTGATTTTACTTCTTCTGAATCCTTACTACAAGCGCTAAAAGCAAGTATTAGCATGGCCGCAATTACAAATAATTGTTTTTTCATTTCTTACTTATTTAAAATGTTAGGTGATTGTTATTTATGATTTAAAACTAGATATAATAACTTATCCTTCCTACTGTCAAATCTGCCAACTTGCCTTATACATAAAATATATTTTAAGGACTTGCTATTTTTGGAACACTTGTGCTCAAAACAAATCCTCCCAAACTGTGGTTTGGGAGGATTCTTTTTCCTTGAAGATCTTATTTTTATCTAAACAATGGAACGCGATACTACCGAAACGAAGTGGAGATCAGTGAAGCTAATCGCGCACCAGCGGAGATCTGCTAAGAATTAGTCATAAGCTGACATTTACGGCTTTCCTATAGTCAGAATATGACCAATTTTTCAATAAAAATCCCCCTGATTCCACCTTGAAAGAGGGATTTTAAAAACCCCAAACCCCTAAAGGGGCTTAAAAAGGAGCTGCTAAGAATTTAGTTAGTGTATGATATTTATGGCCGCTTAACACCCCTCTGTATCTCCCCTAAAAAGGGGAGACTTTTAAAACCCCAAACCCCTGAAGGGGCTTAAAAAAGGACTGCTAAGAGTTTAGTTAGTGTATGATATTTATGGCCGCTTAACACCCCTCTATATCTCCCCTAAAAAGGGGAGACTTTTAAAACCCCAAACCCCTGAAGGGGCTTAAAAAAGGTACTACCAAGAACTCGTCATAGCCTGACATTTACAGCTTTCCTATAGTCAGAATATGACCAATTTTTCAATAAACACCCCTCTGTATCTCCCCTGAAGGGAGACTTTAAAACCCCAAACCCCTGAAGGGGCTTAAAAAAGGTACTACCAAGAACTAGTCATAGCCTGACATTTACGGCTTTCCTATAGTCAGAATATGACCAATTTTTCAGTAAAAATCCCCCTTGAGAGGGGGACTTGTTGGGTAATGGAATGTGATGGTGCAGTAGCAAATGAGGGCATCTGTTTGCTATCGCTTTTTCTTTAATTCAAAAATATCTTTACGCCTATCGTTAAGGTTTCTAACACTCCCAAATCGGTTCAACTCTCTTAGCAAATCAATATCTACATCGGCAATTAGAATCATTTCGGTATTTGGCGTTGCTTCAGCTTTAATTCCATTTGTAGGAAAGGAAAAATCGCAAGGCGTAAATACCATCGATTGGGCAAATTGAATGTCCATATTGTGCACATTTGGCAGGTTTCCAACACTTCCGGCTATTGCAACATAACATTCATTTTCGATCGCTCTTGCCTGAGCACAGTTTCGTATTCTCGAATAACCGTTTTGTGTATCTGTTAAAAAGGGAACGAATAAAATATCCATTCCTTCGTCGGCTAATATTCTGCTTAACTCTGGAAACTCTACATCGTAACAAATTAAGATGCCAACCTTCCCACAATCGGTATCAAATGCTCGTAAGTCAGTTCCACCTTGCATTCCCCAAACTTTTGCTTCGTCGGGTGTTACATGTAACTTCTCATATCTTTCGACCGTTCCATCTCTCTTGCACAAATAGCCAACATTGTACAATACTTCATCTTTTATTTCGGGCATACTACCCGATATAATATTGATGTTATACGAAATGGATAGTTCGGAGAATCTGTTTACAATTTGCTCAGTGTATTTCGCCAATTCTCTTATTGCTTCGGGCTCGGGCAAGTGATTGTTTTCGGCCATTAGTGGAGCATTAAAAAATTCGGGAAACAAGGCAAAATCGGAACGGTATCCAGAAACGGCATCAACAAAATATTCTACTTGCTGAAGAAGATCTTCTAGTTTATTGTAGGGCCGCATTTGCCACTGAATAAGTCCAATTCGAACTACTTTTTTCTTTGTAGCTGCTTTTTTAGATGGTTTTTGATAATAGATATTATCCCACTCCAACAAAACTGCAAATTCACTTGAAGCCTCATCTCCTATCAAATAATCTTTTAAAATTTTAGCGGGATGAAAATCATTTGAAATTTGAAAATTAAGAACTGGGTCGTTAATTTCTTTCCTTTTCACCTTATCGATGTATTCCTTAGGGCTTAGTTCATCTTTAAATTTATGATAGTTTGGTATTCTTCCGCCAAATGCAATGCCTCTTAAATTTAATTTTTCGCATAGCTCTTTTCTGTAGTCGTACAATCTTCTACCTAACCTTAAGCCTCTAAATTCAGGTTTTATAAATACATCTATTCCGTAAAGAACATCTCCATCGTTATTGTGCGAATCAAAAGTGTAATTTTTTGTGATTTCGGAGTAGGTATGATTCTCTGAAAAATCGTCGTAATCAACAATAATAGACAGCGCACAACCCGCAAGCATGCCATTAATTTTAATAACAACCTGTCCTTCACTAAATTTATTAATTAAAGATTCAATTTGACTTTCCTTCCAATAGTCATCGGGCATGGTGCTGTAGGAAAGAATCATGGTTTCTTTCAATTCTTGATAATCTTTAACATCAAGGAATTTAAGTTCGATATTATCAATTTCTCCTATTTTCATTGTTCTTTTATTTGGAATACTAGCTATGGGTACGACCGAATGAATCGTCGTTGGTTTTTACTGATCTCATTTTTGGGGCGGTGAATACTGACTTGAGTAAATTATTTCAGCCCATTAAAATAATTTATGCTCTTTAAAATTTCATCCTTTTTTTTGTATCATTTGTTCTTGTTATTAACCTGTGTTTCATTGCCCAATTGTTACTACAATGTACACATATTAAGATGATATTTTCAAAGTTCGATTGTAAAAAATGATCCGAAAATTTTCACAAAAACTACAGCACTAAACTTAGCTTAGTACTGTAAATACTGCCTGTTATCTTTGTCCGTAGAATCATTTTAAGGTGTGGCTGTTTTGGAAAGAGAATGGATCGCGATACTACCGAAACGAAGTGGTGATCAGCGAAGCTAATTGCACACCAGCGGAGGTCTGCTAATAATTAGTCATAACCTGACATTTACAGCTTTCCTATAGTCAGAATATGACCAATTTTTCAATAAACATCCCTCTGTATCTCCCCTGAAGGGGAGACTTTACAACCCCAAACCCCTAAAGGGGCTTAAAAAAGGACTGCTAAAATTCTAGTCATAGCCTGACATTTACGGCTTTCCTATAGTCAGAATATGACCAATTTTTCAATAAACATCCCTCTGTATCTCCTCTGAAGGTGAGACTTTAAAACCCCAAACCCCTAAAGGGGCTTAAAAAAGGAATGCCAAGAATTTAGTCATGAGATAACAATTACAGTTTGCTTATCGTCAGCGTATGACTTGGGCATAAAAAAACCTCCCAAACCATTGTTTGGGAGGCGTTTTTATTGTTTATGCCTTGGGCTTATTTATTATTAGTAGCCTTGCAAAAGGTTACATTATCACCATTCCAAAGGTCACCTTCAGGAAGTACATTCTCGTGAAAGCTAAGCTCATCGAAGCCATTTACTTCAAGTATGTTTCTTAGGTCATCGTGTGAGAAGAAGCGAGTCCAAAAACGATAAACCTTAAGCGTGTCTTCCTCATCGAGCACCAGGTGCTGATAAAGAATCACCTTGGCCTCATCGTAAACAAAAGATTCGGAAAGGGCCATATAAGGTTTGCTATCCCAAAAGCCTCCTTTAGAAACTTCCCAATTCTTAGGGCTTATTTTATTGTGAATATTCCTATCGTTGAGTACATCGAAAATAAAAACACCTCCAGGCTTAAGCACCTTTTTAATCACGCCTAGTAGTTGTTCTCTTTCTTTAGGCAATAGAGGTCCGAAATCAGTAAAAATCAAAATAACCAAATCGAAGCTATTTTCTTCCAGTCTCAGATTTAGGTAATTCTCTTTCAAATAAGTAATGTCGAGCAGCTTCTTTTCAGCCTCATTTCGTGCATAATTTATTGAGTTCTCCGAGAAATCGACACCTGTCACTTTGTGCCCTTTCTTTGCAAGTAGTTCAGAATATAGTCCTGGTCCACAACCCAAATCGAGAATAGAAAGCTGTTCCTTATCGGTATTCTCGAGCACCCAATCTACGGTACTAATTATCGTTTTTGTTTTTCTACTGCCAAGGTCGAGCTCCGCGTTCAAATGGACATGAAGCAGCTGTTTCGAAATATGGGTGTCAGTCCACATAACTGAATTTCCTTTTTCGTATAGTGCTGGCTTAATCGTTTTGTTATGAATATCTACGAGTTTCATTTTGTAGTTTTTTCCATACGGATAGACACCATAAGACATATGCTTATAGACCAAACCGTATCAGTTCTTAAATAAAAATTGATTGTATTGAAACTTGATATTGCAAAGCATCTACCATTTAGAATAATGGCATGCATTGAATCGTTTCAATGGCTTCAGGATTGAAGCTTCGTATATGTGGATTACTTAATCATAACAGCACAAAAGTAGATAAAATAGTTGAATTCCAAAATTGGATGGCTTGATTTTGAAACTATTGTAGGGTGAAATGGAATAAAGACGATCGCCAGTGTCGTGAGTTAATTCTTTGGAATCGAAAATTTAAATACACTTCCCTTCCCTAGTTCACTTTCTAGCCAAATTTTTCCTTTGTGGATTTCGACAAACTCTTTGCAAAGTAGTAAGCCCAAGCCAGTTCCTGCTTCTTTGTTTGTGCCCTTTTCTGTGTGACAGTAATCTATCCGAAATAGTTTATCAATGTCTTCTTTTTTCATCCCAACTCCATTATCAGCAACAGAAACAATCAATTCCTTTTCGCTTTGTTTGGTGCTAATGCTTACTTCTCCTCCCGAATTGGTAAATTTTATGGCATTGGTAATTAGATTCCTCAATATCGTATTGATCATTTCTTGATCCGCGACAAGCGAAATGCTTTTAGGGATATCTTTAAAAATAGTTATATTCTTTTGCTGAACAGCAACGTTTGACAATTCTAGCACCTCATCGATTATACCTACTAAATCGGTATGTTCTGGGTTAAATTTAATTCTGCCGGTTTGTGTTTGCGACCATTCAAGAAGATTATTAAGCAGATTCATAGCTCGTTCCGAGGAATCTTGAATAATTGCAGCGTATTTGCCTACTTGCTCGTAATCACCTTCCTGAATTTGATCTATAATAAGATCGCTAAAGCCAATTACATTGTTAAAAGGGCTTTTTAAGTCGTGCCCAATAATAGAGAAAAAACGATCTTTAGTAGCATTCAGTTCCTTTAGCCGTATTTCATTTTCTTTGATAATTTGTTCTGTTTGTTTTCGCTCCGTAATATCAAGGATCACACCGCGTACCCTTAAGGGATTATTAGAAGCATCTCTTTCCAACTCTGCAATGGAATGAAGTATTCTTCGAGGAGTTTTATCTGCAGGTATAATTTCAAATTCTATATCATACTTTTTATCACGATTAATAAGATCAATTAATGCTTGATGCACCTTTTCTCTTTCTGGAATGCAATTCTCAACTTGTTCTGCACTAAAATTATTTGCATCCAAGCCAAAACCATAAATCCTTTTTGATTCATCTGAGACCCAAAAAGCATTTGTTTTAAGATTATATTCCCAGTTTCCGACATGCCCCAATGCCTGAGCTTTTTCGTTACGATGCTTATTTTCCAAAAGTACAGCTTCCATATGTTTGCGTTCGCTAATATCCCATATATAACTTTGCGAACCTGTAATTTCACCATTCGATTTTACAGAAACTGCTGACACCATTAAATGAACTGTTTTACCGTTCTTGCGAACACCTCTAAATTCATATTTTGCATTGGCTTTTTCACCTTTTACTCTATTATCATGATGACTCATTACGAATTCAACGTCATCGGGATGAACTAAGCCTCGTATGGGCAATTGTTCTATTTCTTGTCTGGTATAACCGAATATTTCACAAAATTTATCATTAAAGAATTTAAAATATCCATCCTCATCATCGATAAGAATTGCTATGTCTGCTGTTTCAACTAAATCTTTATATTTTATCTCATTTTCTTTTAACCTTTCTTCTGCAAGTTTTCGTTCCGTTATATCGCGAACGTTAACAATAACCGAGTTAATTGCAGGATTATCTAATTGATTGTTCCCAAATGCTTCCAGATAAACCCAATTTCCATTTTTATGACGATGTCGGTACTGGACTCCTCCACTTTCCTTATTTTCAATCATATCCAGAAAATCTTTTAGCACTGACTCTTGATCTTCTGGATGAATTAACCTTTCTATAACGGGAATATTTATCAGTTCTTCTGCTTTAAAACCCAAAATTTTCTCACAAGATTCACTCACATAATGTTGAACACCCTTAGAATCAAGAAGAGCAATCATGTCAAAAGAATTTTTTAGGAGGCCTTGAAACAATTCTTCCTGTGTTGATATTTCCGTTAGCAAACGCTTATTAAACATCAAAGTGAGGTTGTAAGCAAGGAATAGAAAAACAATTTGATTGGCTATGATAAAGCCTGTTTCAGAGTTGTTTGCATTAAAATAGTAAGTTGTGAATTGATCTTCGCTTAAAAGATAAAAGATCCGCCATACATAGATCAAGCTAAAAATGAGGAAAATTATACCCACTCCTCTTGCCATACTTCGCATCGTAAGGGGCGTTTTTCTCAACATGAACCATGCACTCTGAGAAAAAATATAGAATAAAACAAAGGATGAAATAAGGACTCTTGCAAAGAGTATTGGGTCGAAATAGGCAAAATAAAAATGAACAAGGAAATAGACTAATATTAAAATATAGTTATGAAGTTGAGATGCTCTTTTTCCATAAAATCGTTGTAGTCCAATTAGCATCATTACTCCTGATGAGAAAATTAAAGTATTTCCTACAGTCATTGAAATCCAATCGGGAAAAACACCGCGCATAAAAATTAAGAAGGTTCCTAATGCATTAAAAACAAAGCAAAGCAGTATCTCAGTTGTACCAGGAAATCTCTTTTTGATTTGTAAAAAGAGTAGACCAATTACAACTAGGCTGACAATATTCGTAATTAAATAGCTAATAAAGACTGTGGGGAAGTCGATTTGGAACATACAAATTGCTTAGTTAATAATCAATTAGGTTGCAATCCGATTTTTAAGGCATCGTTAAATGTGGTTATTCTCGGTTATCTAAATATAGTTATTTCTTTCAAAAAAGCATCTTCAAACCTCCTAAAACAGCTCTCTTATCTCTCTAAATATAATTATTATAAACATGCTAATACGGTAAAATAAAATGATTGCTGTAAGGAAGTCTAAACAGCAATTCCTACAAAAAGCCAATCAGTACAGTGAAAAAAAATAGCTTGAGCGAAACTCAAGCTATTAGAACTTATATAAGTTATGAAATACTATCTTTTAAGATAAGAAAATCAAAGATGGATCTCCTTATTTAGCTGGAGGTGTTCCTTCCGCGTTAGAAAGAATGGCATCCATTTGTACCAAAGCATCCTGAGCGATAGCTGAAACACCAATTACTGTTCTTGCTGGAAGATCGCCTTTAAAGAATGTTGGATAAACCTCGTTTACGGCATCCATATCTGCGATATTTCTAACTTGGATATTAATTTTAACCACATCGTCCATGTTGTGGTTGATACTCTCCACAATTGCCTTAATGTTATTCAAACACTGAGTAGCCTGCTCTTTTGCACCACCAGCTACTATTTCGCCAGACTTTGGATCGATAGGCAACTGACCAGAGATATGATTGTAATGAGAAAAAGCAACCGTATGTGAATAAGGCACTTTTGGTGCATTTTCCGTATTGCTTGCTTCGATCACAAGTAGACTGGTATCTTCAGGAAGCTGTGGCGGTGTGCCATCTCCGTGCGAAATAACAGTATCAATTTGCACCAAAGCATCCATTGGTAAAGCAGAAGCATTAAGAATTGAACGTGCAGGAACATAGTTTGGGAAAAATTTTGCACAAACTTCGTTTACAGCTTCAACATCCGATAAGTTTTTAAGGAATATCGTTGTTTTAACCACATCGTCCATAACATGGTCGATACCTTCCATAATTCCTTTGATATTTTTAAGACACTGTGCTGCCTGTTCTTTTGCACCGCCAACTACGATATTACCCGTTTTAGGATCGACAGGTAATTGTGCTGAAATATGATTGTAATGAGAAAAAGCTACAGTCTGTGTTGATACAGAATTTTTAGGAGCATTTTCTGTATTTCTTACCAATTTTACAAGATCGCAAGGCTCTTGTGGTGTAGTTCCTTCGCCGTTTGAAATAACGGCATCCATTTGCACTAAAGCACCATCCAAAGGTAAAGCAGCAACAGCAAGTACTGTACGTGTTGGAAGATAGCTCTGGAAAAATGTTGTATACACTTGGTTTACAACTTTAATGTCCATGATATTCTTAAGGTAAACATTAATGCGAACCACATCAGTCATCGTATGATCAATGCTCTCTACAATTGCTTTAATGTTTGCTAAGCACTGCTCGGCCTGCTCTTTTACACCACCAGCTACAATTTTACCCGATTTCGCATCGATAGGCAATTGAGCTGAGATATTATTGTAATGAGAAAAAGCTACAGATTGTGTAGACATAGCACATTGGGGTGCATTCTCCGTGTTTCTCGAATTTTTTATGATTACGCCACTCATAATAATTACTTTTTAATGTTTGTTATTGTTGTTTTAAGTGCGCCAAACATAGTAAAAAATTCATGCCTTTGCATAAAAACAAAAAATCCTCGTAAGTATGTACTTACAAGGATTATATACACCCCCAACGGAACCCAATTTAAAAACCACACCCCCCTAACTATTAGTGTATTGCTAGATTTCCCTTAGGTAAATATACCCTTATTTGCCTCCCTTGTTAATATGAGTTGATTATAGTATATAACGTTTGCCGTATGAAGTGTTTAACAATTCAAACTACTAATACTAATATCCAAAACTAAACATTATCGAAAGCAACAACCTCTGTAAGACTTTGATTTCATAAAAAGACAAGATTTGAAAATATCCAATAGATCATAAACAAACTCCCGGAAGGAAAGATTTAGAATTGGCCTAAATATGGTACTCCAACCAAAGCTCTTTCCTTGTTTATCAGAGCAAATTCGATCTCATCAATCAACTTCAATTTGTCATTTTTCATATAGCCCATCAAGGGCAAAAAGTTTGACTTGTGAGTTCCGTCTATTCCTAAATTATCAAGGGTAATGTTTTCTAAAAGTATTTTCATCTCCTCCAGAGTTTCGTAGGCATCTTGTAGTTTAAACTCACCCTTTTCCACTTGCCTTGCAAGGCTCGTTTTCGCTACAGGAACTGTCGTTAAAATACCCAGATGATGAGGTTTCATCCTATTAATAATCTCAGCCGTTGCCAAAATATGTGATTTCGAACCTTTCCCCCCCAAGCCGAGCATTATCATCGCTGTCAAATTCATCCCGGACTCGACAATATTTTGTCCTGCCTGAAGAATCTCTAATGAAGAACTACCTTTACGGACATCCTTCAAGACTTGATCATCTCCAGACTCTACACCAAGATAAGTTGTTGTTAATCCGGCTTCGCGCAATTGTTTTAACTCATCAACACTTTTACTAAGCGTACTTTGTGGTCCCACATAAGTGCTGACTTGTCGTAGATAGGGAAACGCCTTATATAGTTCGAATAATATTTCAAGCAGTATCTCAGTATCAAGAGAGATGGCGTCCCCATCACATAAGAAAACCTTTAGCAAGCGCCGCCCCATAGTAACTTTTGCCATCTTAATATCACCTATGATCTCTGGCAGGGAGCGTACCCTGTATTTACGGTCTTTATACATACCACAAAAGGTGCATTCATTGTGGGAGCAGCCAATGGTACATTGCAACAGAAAGCTATCCGCCTCTGGAGGGGGTCTGAAAATTTTGCCTTCATATCTCATCTTCTTGTTCTTTAAATTTTAACTTTTGCAATTAATAGTCGTCTCTATTTAGTATCGTTTTATAAAGAGTTTCGTTGGAAAGAATCTGAAAGTCTCTCCTCTCCTAATTCACTAATTCCGAGATCTATCTTATCAATCATTTTTTGTTTGTCTCTGGGTAGGTCACCAATAACCGGAAACGTGTTTGTAGGATGAACCCCGTAAAAGGGAATATTTTCCAAATTGATGCTTCTGATTAGTTCTTTTTCTTCCTCAAGAATTTCAATTTCTGAAGCTGGTAAAAACAGACCATTCTTAGCATCATTAGCCATAGGCGTACCTTCAAACAAGCCCAAAGTACCTGCCCAAATTAGTTTTGGTTTCGTTTCGTTCAGAAAGGCTGCAGTCTGTTTTGCATTCTCCAAGCCCTTGTCTTTTCCTGCCACACCAAGCATTAAACCTGCCATGTGATTGATACCAGCAGCATTTAGGCGGGCAAGTTCTGTTTTGGCTTCATCCACCGTATATCCCTTCTTAATATCTAAAACGACCCGATTCCAACCAGATTCTACTCCAACCCATAAATCATTAATTCCAAAAGCTTTCAGTTCTTTAAGATCCTCATCACTTTTTGATTGTATATTTTGAATAGAGGCATACATCGTAATGGTTTTGCATTCTGGGAAATAATCATGGATCATCTCTGCGATCTTTTTCAATTGTCTTGCACTCAAAACAAAAGCATCACCATTTACAAGAAATATACGTTCCACATTGCGATACATTTGCCTAGATTCCTTCAGATCCCGCTCTATCTGATCGGTATTTATCACACGAAAATTAACATCATCATACATATTACAATACGTACACTCGTTGTGAGCACACCCGACTGTTACTTGCAATAACATGCTGTTTGCTTCTACCGGGGGCCTATAGGTTGTTCCTTCAAATTTCATTTTTATACTTTTTAAAAATTTTATATCTAACTAGGCTTGTTGTTCTAGATAATATAAACCCAGTAAGGGGGTAATTCATTCCCTACTGGGTTTAATTATTAAATAAACACAATAGAATAACTAGTAATGCCTTTAAATGTTTGTTTACTGTTTACAGGACTCATTTTGAAAAATCTGCAGCAATATCGGCGAACAAACCCGGAAAGTCAGTGCCTTCTCGTTCTGTCTGGCCACCATGCTTTAAAAAGGCTTCGATAATTATCTCTGTTTTTTTCTCTTTGGCGCGCTCAAGAAAATATCGCAATTCCATCTCAGCTCCAGCTTCTTCATCCAGAATGGAAGCAGCGATAATTTCTTTATACATCACGATATCACGTATTTCCAAATTTCCAATAACCGCTAGTATTTGATCAAGGAAATTATCCATTTCTGCTTTAGGCACAAATTGAGTGATGATGTTTCGTTTCTCAGCTTCTTGTGCCGTAAAATCGTTACCTATTAATAGCGCTTGAAGAGCCTTACTTTTCCCCATTCGGCGTGCAAATTGTACCGCACCCTGACCTCCAGTAGGTATATTAACTCCTATTTCTGGTTGAGCAAATGCAGCATTCTCTGTACCATAGGCCAAGTCGCAAGCCATGACAAATTCATTTCCCCCGCCACGGGCCACACCATCAACAATAGCAATTGAAAGTTGCTTCATGGCTTTGATGTTATTAATCATACTACTGAATTCAATAGTTGCAGCTTGCCCTCCTGGTGTGCCATTTATGACATTTAAATCAAGGTGAGCCGAGAAAAACATCTCGTGATAGGATTTAAATACAACGACTTTAGTGTCGCGATCATCCTTTAAGGAAAGGATAAAAGCATTGACTTCGTTAATTAAATCGATTGTCAGAACGTTTACTGGTGGGTTTTTAATAATAACATTTGCCACTCCATTGTCTTTTGTAATAATCAGCTTACTCATTTTCTTAATATTTAAATTTATTATTCTCTATTCCCTAAAAAACCATTGTACACTACATCTTATAACACTTTCACATACAATATATTAGAATTTTTTACGTATGATTAAAACCATTTATCATTTGGTTGTACATACAACTATTAATATAACTAAAAAAGGACTAATCCTTTAAAAGCATATTTGCTTTGTTAATATCTGCAGTTAGATTCTTGGAAAAATCTTCATCCAACACTTCATAATATCTTTCATACATTTTTTTCATTGCTCCCTCAATCAATACTCTCAGTTCTTTTCCCTTTGCGGTTGGATAAATAAAAACGGATCGCCCCTTTTGCATTCTCTCCACCAATTGCTTTTGCATTAACTTGTCGATAAAACGAGTCATTGTAGAAGCTTTCAGATTCATTTTTTGACTCAATTCATTCTGACTCAGTCCTGGCTCATCAAGCAAAGTGAGCATCAAGTAAGCATGAGAGGAAGTCAATCCTGTTATTTTAAACTCCTCTTCTGCCATTTCATTAATTTTTCTGGCGAAAGAATTGACTGTAAAATACAGGCAGCATTCGTGAAATGTCTTAGATTCTTTAGTCATGTTTGTTTCTTTATCTGCTGCAAATATAGATATATTAGTTGTACATACAAATGTTATTGTACTTTTTTTCAAAAATCTTCTGATTCTTATTCATATCAATATTAAAGGGAATCAAGTTTCCATTAACTGAAGTCGAAAATGTCAGTTACTTGACAATTACACTTGCATTTCACCATGTAAGTTTCTAATGTGCTTGATATTCCAACAAATGAAACGGTATGTAAAATAATATGTAGCTGAATAACGGAATGAAAATTAAACGGGTTTTATGCGATCCTAAAAGACTTTCAGAATGAATCTATAAATTGTTAGGATTTGGCATGTTTGAGCCGCTAATTAGTTAAAAAATGACTCAAATGTTCTTTAAAGAAGTAATATTTCTTCGAAGAATTTGCCTGTTAAGAATGGAACAGAAACAGCATTAAAATAAAAAACACTGACAACCATTTGATTATCAGTGTTTTTTTTGTAGCCCCAACAGGACTCGAACCTGTATCTAGTGTTTAGGAAACACTTGTTCTATCCCTTGAACTATGGGGCCAAAAGACATGCAAAAATATTCAAATCTTGTTAATCAGCAAAACAATTGGAGAAAGGATTTAATAAATAAAAAGAATGGACAGATCATTCCTCCTCCTGAAAGAGTTCATGCAGTACAGATAGAGACTTTAAATTGCTAAAACCATCAATCTGGAGGGCATAAAAATTCAAAATAGCTCTTAAAACCTCACCAAGCTCTTCACTACTCATCTTTAAATCATTAACAAGATCAATTGAAGTATTAAATAAAGAATTAAGCTTTCGACTAAGCTGTAAATTCAGGCAATGAGCATGTGTCTTTGCTTCAGGTACAAAAAAGCCATTATCCATATCGAAAAAGGCATTTTCATCCGACCAATTTAACTGTGGAAAGAAACCTAAGAAGCGTGTTAACTTGCTTAAAAAATACAAATGGAATCGTTTTATCGACTCTTCCGTTAAATCAAGGTAACGAATACTATTGTATAAGAAAACGAATAAATCTTGGTTATGCTCTTCCTCACGAAGTACTTTTGAGCAAACTTCTGCTAAGAAAAGTACCATAGCACTTTTGTACACATCAAAAACCAGATTGTTTAAATTCTCGCACAATCGAACTTCTTTCAAGGATTGAAGATTCTTGCCTTCTCTATGGTACACTTCCATATCCAAAAGAAAGAAAGGTCGAAATAAATTGCTTTTGCTAACTGACTTTTTCGATCGACCACCTTTTACAATATAGGCCTGACGTCCAAACTTCTCTGTATAAACTTGCACAATTATGCTTGTTTCGCCATACTTTAACTGGCTAAATACAATGCCTTTGGTTTGATGAATCATGCCAATAAGTTTAGTGAATAAAGAGTAATTTAATCACTTTTGATTTGGAACCATCTGAATTGGAGCAGAATATTAGGTAAACACCTGTATGAACTCGAGAACCGTTAAAGTTTTTGCCATCCCAGATGTACTGTCCTCCAGCTGATTTTCCTTCCATCACCAAATTACCACTTATATCGGTAATTTTCACAGTTGACTCAGACATTAAGCCACTCACAACAATATCGCCATGATAAGTTTCTCTAACTGGGTTTGGGTAAACATACAAATCATTGTAAGACTCCTGTCCTTCTGTAACTCCACCTTTGTAGGATACCATTCCCTTATCGGTAAGGAAAAACACTTCCCCACTAGAAGGATTAACTGAAATTTTTCGAATATAATTAGAAGGTAAAGGACTGTTTTCGTTTGTAAAATGTGCCAATTGCTCATCTGCATTTTCAGATACCAAAAACACACCTGAATTTTCTGTTCCTAGCCACTTTTGATTGGCTCCATCAACAGCGATACTTACCACAGTTTCGCTTCCCAATAAATATTGAGTTGATCCATCGATTGTGATAATTGGCTGATAAGCAATAAAGTCACCACTTCGGAAAAGATTTCCAGGATTAGCGTAAACTGCTACTCCATTATCTGTTCCCAACCAAACATTTCCATCCTCATCCTCAACGGCATCATATACCTGCGAACTGATGGTAGCGTTATTTTCATCCCGAACAAGAAAAGAAGCAATCACATCATCATCTTCATTTGCCAAAGTTCCATTTTCATTGAATGCAAATAAGGATTGCCCCAGATTATTTAAAACCCATTTATCACCGTTCGACAAACAGAGAATCTTTCTCATATTCACCCGATTTGCAAGTGTTGAATAATTCAAACTTGTCCATTCACGTTCTAAAGAAAGAACCTTTACCGGACTTGATGAGTTGGCATCCAAAATCCATAAATTTCCATCTGTATCGCTATCAAGACCACTTATGCCTTTTGTTCCTAAGGGTGAATTTCCAGAATTCCATTTCTCTAAATATTGCTGATCTTTAAAAACAAAAATTCCATCGCCCCAACTAGCTGTATAAACACGCGATTGATCTCTTTGATTCCCACTAACTGCAATCAAATCGGAACTCCCAATAAAAGCATCTGTATTCTTTTCAGTATAATTAGACCATTCCTGATCGCGAAATTGGTACAACTCAGCCTTTCGATCCAAAGCTTCATAGGAATCATCAAATCCTCCTGCTACAGCCCATGTATCACTGCCATTTGAATAAACATTGCTAATGTTTCCACTCAAAGGACCATCAGGCTTAATAAAGCTCAAATTACCTCCTGTTATTTCCGTTAATGATTGTTCCCAATCGGCAACAAATGTTCTACCATCAAACTTATAGGCGTCGCGCATGTGCAACAAACTCGATGAACCAATTGCATCTGCCTGTATGCCATTTGAGTTGAATATTTGTGTTTCTTCCGATTGTACAACCCACAATTGATCGTTTAAACTATTCAATGAATGGATTTTTGAAAAACCACTTCCAAAAGTAGACCAGACACCATTATTATACTGATACAACTCACTTTGCGTCTCTAAAAAATCACGACTAACAATAAGGTTTCCATCCAAAAACGTCAAATGCTTACACTCCTTTTGAAAATCAGGAATACCATTTTGAAGTGTCCAACTGTTAAAATCAGCCAAGTTTATCGCGTTCCAATTTGCTGAGAAAATTCCTCGATCGGTAGCTGCCCAAATCTCATTTTCACTCAGTGTTAACTCATTAACAACAAGTTGCTCTCCTCCATTGCCTATAAAGTAAGTATCTGCAACTTCTTCTCTATCAATGTGAATTACTACAATTCCAAAATTAGTTCCTAGGTAAGCAAGCCCATCACGAATTACAATCGAGTTGATTTTTTTATCACTTACCAAAGCAAAGTTTTTAATATCAGGAAGGTTTGTAATTCTTCCCTCTGATATTAAATCCAAATTCCCATTTGCATAGGCTACTAATAATGTTTGTTCATTTTCTGACCAAGCTACTGAACTGACCTTCGATTCTGAAAGGCCGTTGGTTTTGCTGTATGCCACAATTTCATTATCAATCAACGAATAGGAAAAGAAACCTGATTCCGTTAAACAATACAATCTATCTCCAGCTTTTACCAATCTATTGGCTTTTTGATAGGGTAAATGCTCACGCCATTCACCTAATCGCAATTGTCCATAACCCTTTACGGAAAACAGAACGAATAGTGCAAGAAGTAGATTTCGCAAAACTGACATATGATTGTTCTTAAGGATTTATTTAATCTTATTTAGATGCGCCACCAGTTTTTGTACTGCCAAAGCTCGATGACTAATTTTATTTTTTTCGCTCATTTCCATTTCCGCAAAAGAAACATCGTAACCTTCCGGTTCAAATATTGGATCGTATCCAAACCCATCAATTCCACGCTCTTTTTCAAGGATATTTCCTTTAACAATACCTTCAAACTGAGTCTCTTTACCATCAATTAATAAAGATATTACCGTTCTGAATCGCGCTTTTCTATTTTCGATGCCTTTCAAATTTGCAAGTACCTTTTTCATATTGCCTTTCGCATCCTTATCAATGCCAGCGTATCTAGCGGAATATACACCAGGTTCATTGTTTAGAGCTTCAATTTCTAAACCAGTATCATCAGCAAAACAATTTACATTGTACTTGTCAAAAATATGCTTTGCCTTCTGGTTCGCATTTTCTTCTAATGTCTCGTAATCTTCTGGAATTTCGTCGGTACAATTAATATCCGACAAGCTTAAAAGTTCAATATCTTCACCTAAAATATGCTGTAATTCTTTTAATTTATTCAGGTTATTGGTTGCAAAAACAAGCTTCATAATTACTCTCTTATCAGTTTATGGATACAAAAAAACAACGGCCATACAACCGTTGTTCAAATATATAAATTTCAAATTTATGCTTTAATAAAAACTGCCATATTTGGCTAAGTCTGTTCTTGGATTAACACACATAACAGGAACGTGAGCCGAATTAGCAATCACAAACTGCTCATGAGCACCCAACATATAATCTTGGAATGAAATGTTCTTTGTTGTCATGATTAAGATGATATCTGCTTCTATTTTTTTAGCAAAATCAACTGTTTCCATTGCAAAATCGCTACCCCCATCAGCCGTATCAATTTCATAATCAATACCCCTGTTCTCCAAATACTTTTTAGCAAATACCAAATTGGCTTTTGTTCTCTGAAGCATTTGACCTTCAGGTATTTTAGGTGTAATAATTCGCATTTTTGCTTTAAAGAATTTACCTAAAAATTCAGCCCAGCTTAATTTTTCTTTGTTCTCTTTCTTAAAATCAACAGGCAAAACAACAGACGAATATTTCTTATGCACTGGAGGAGCTTGCACAACGATAAAAGGTACACGTGAACCAATAATAACCTTTAAAGCCCAACTACCTGTCAATTTTTGCATTCCCTTAATGCCATGAGTACCCATAAGTACTAGCATGGAATTCATTTCTTTTGCGATATCGTTGATTGAAGTAAAAATACTTCCTTCACGTACAACTATTTCAGGGCGAATTCCCTTCTCTTTTTCAATTTTCTCAACGGCCTCAAGCATTTTTGCATTAGCTTCCTCAATATGAGATCCTTTTTTTACAATATGCAGCAATGTTACATTTGCATCAACATTTTCAGCAAATATTAAAGCATGCTCTAATGCGTACTCTGCGACAGTTGAAAAATCCCATGCCACGAGTATTGATCTTTTAGTGTTTTCCATAGTTTTAAGTAAAAAGGATGGTCAATAAAAAAATTAACATAACCGTTGGACAATTTAGCTATTTTCTTCTAAACAAGCAAATATATAGGGCTTCTGTTAAGATTGAGTATTAATTTACGAAGAAGGCTGATATTTTAAAAATTCTTGGCTATTTTTATTACCATTCTTTGCACTGAATACTAATTTGAATCTAATGTACGTCTCTCTATACTGTTTAAGTTTATTATTTCCAGCCAATTACTTTTCAAATTTACTTTTAAGTTTGGGGGAAAACACAGTCAGTTTCATCTCCGAAAACATAGTAGTAGTTGGGATTATTCAAATATTTCTCTTTGCCTTGATGTATTTATGGCATCAACTAAGGTTAAAAAAACAAAGAAAAAGCATTGAAAATGAATTTTACGATAAAAATCAAGAGATAATAGATCAAAAAGAAAAAGCAGAGAAATTACTTTCCAATTTACTACCTAAACAAACTGCAGAAGAATTACAATCTACAGGAAAAGTTAGCTCTAAAAGATATAGAATGGTAACCGTTTTGTTTTCCGACATCCATGGATTTACCAAAATTGTCGAACAAATGAACCCAGAAGATCTAATAGATGAACTGGACAAGTTTTTTATGCACTTTGACTCTGTTGTTGAAAAATTCAATATTGAAAAAATTAAAACGGTAGGTGATGCTTACATGTGTGCCGGTGGTATTCCAAATAAAAATCGAACCAACCCAATAGAGGTAATTTTGGCTGCCATGGAAATTCAGCAGTACATGAAAAGCATGAAAATCAACTCAAAAGCGGGTAAAAAAGCCATTTGGGGCTTACGAATTGGTGTACATACTGGTCCTGTAATTGCTGGTGTAGTTGGAACTAAAAAAGTTAGCTACGACATATGGGGCGATACTGTAAACACTGCAAGTAGAATGGAATCATCTGGTTCTGTAAGCGAAATAAATATTTCAGGAATGACCTATATGCTAGTTCGTGATTTCTTTATTTGTGAATACAGAGGACGAATGCCAGTCAAATACAAAGGAAATATTGACATGTACTTTGTAAAAGGTTTTAAGCCCAATATGTCTTCCGATCTAAAGGGCTTGGTACCAAATCAACATTTCATCACGCAATTTCAAATGCTGCGTTACGATGATTTAGAAGAAGCCATTCTAACCAAGTTGGAAAATGAATTGCCTAAAAATCTATATTATCACAACCTAAAACACACCATTGATGTAATTACAGAGGTTGAAATTATTGGCAGAAAAGAAGGTGTTAAAGATCCTGAGATGATTATTCTAAAAACTGCAGCCTTATTTCATGATACAGGTTTTATCTTATCGTATAATAATCATGAAGAATGTGGTGTTAAAATGGCTCGTCATATCTTACCAAAATATTTCTACTCTGAAGAACAAATTGATCAGGTTGCCAATCTTATTATGAATACCAAGTTTCCACCTGAACCAAAGACAAAATTAGAGATGATCATATGCGATGCTGATCTTGATTACCTTGGTCGCACCGATTTTATTCCAGTATCGGGAAATTTGTATCGAGAATTGAAAGAGCATAGTAAAATCAAAAGCATTGACGACTGGAACAGACTCCAAATCAAATTCATAGAGAATCATCAGTATTTTACCGAAACAGCACGCAACATGCGAGACGTAAATAAAATAAGACAGCTCGATAAACTTAGAGAGTTGATTTAACTGTTTTATTTAAGCTGAGTATATTGATTTTAAATTAGCAAACCCCTTCCGTTTCCAACATCAATTTTTTTGATCTCTTTTAAAAATTGGCGTAAATTGAATAGAGTGATAATCAACACATAAGTGATTGAACACAACACACATTCTAGAAAAGGGGGAACATGATCACAAATTTAGAAAACATTCTTTCTGATAGTGCCAAGGGCATGAAACGGTCGGTTATCAGAGAGCTTTTAAAATTAACTCAAAGACCTGACATCATTTCTTTTGCGGGCGGATTACCTGCTCCTAGCACCTTTCCAATTGAAGAACTAAAGCAAATTAGCAATGAAGTTCTGGAAGAAGAGGGAAGTTCTGCTTTGCAATATGGTCAAACTGAGGGAGAAACTCATCTTCGGGAAATCCTGCTTGAACGCTATCAAAAAATTGGCTTAAATATTAGTATTGATAACATTAGTATACTCACCTCATCGCAACAAGGACTCGACTTAGCGGGTAAAATATTCATTAACCGTGGCGATAAAATCATTTGCGGATTACCAAGTTATTTAGGTGGTTTAGGTGCTTTTTCGAACTATGGAGCAATTCCTGTTGGAATAAAATTTGATGAATTTGGAATGCGTTCAGATTTACTAGAAGTAAGCTTGTCTAAACTTGAAGCAGCTAATGATTTACCAAAATTCATTTACGTAATCCCTGATTTTCAAAATCCTGCCGGTATCACAATGCCAGAATGGAGAAGATTGGAAATTATCAATATTGCGAAAAAATACAATATTTTAATCATTGAGGACAGTCCGTATCGAGAATTACGTTTCGAGGGGGAATCTCAAAGAATGATGTATGATCTGGACAATTCAGGGCAAGTAATTTGCTTGGGAACTTTCTCTAAAATATTTGTTCCTGGATTTAGAATTGGGTGGGTAATTGCTCACGAAGCGATTCTTGACAAATTTGTGAAAGCCAAGCAGTCGACTGACCTTTGCACCTCTCCTTTTGTACAAAAAATTGCCGCCAGATATCTAGAAAAAGGATTGTTCGACAAAAACTTAAAAAACATTATAAAAATGTACCATCGCAAACGCGATGTGATGTTAGAAGCCTTTGAAGAATTTATGCCTAAGGGTGTTAAATGGACAAAACCCGAGGGTGGTTTATTTCTTTTTCTTATCTTGCCTGAAGATATGGATGCGGAAGACCTCTTTGAAATTGCAATTAAGAAGAATGTCGCATTTGTATTGGGTTCGGTTTTCCACTGCGATGGTAGTGGCAAAAATACCATGAGGATTAACTTTTCCTATATGGATGAAGACCAGAATAGAATTGGTGTTCAACGCTTGGCTGAATCGATTCAAACCTTATTGAATAACAAATGTTTAACCGTTTGATTTTTATTAAAATCAAACACTTTTTTAGTAGTTATAAATCCTAATTCTCACCTTACAATGAGATAAGAGAGAGTTCCATTTGGGACTCTCTCTTTTATTTTTCAATAAATTCTAATTAAACATATCTATAAATTGATTTCAGGCTATCTGATTTTAATAAAACAGATCACTTATTTCCTGTTTTAGATAGAATTAATCTTTATAATAAATTAATTTCCACTTATAAAACATACGCAAATAAAGGCTTACAGTAACACATATCGATATTATCTATGGTTTTTTAATTATTATCTATTTGATTTATATTGCAAGTCGTATTAGGTTTGCAGCGGATAAAAAACAAAACAATAAATAATCATATTAAAAAAAAATAAGTATGTCATTAATTGGAAAACAAATTGTAGATTTTGAAGTTCAAGCATTTGCAAACAACGATTTTAAAAGCGTTAAAAAATCAGATTTACTAGGTAAATGGTCTGTATTTTTCTTCTACCCTGCCGATTTTACATTCGTGTGTCCTACTGAATTGGAAGATCTTGCGAACCTTTATCCTGAGTTTAAAGCAATCGATAGTGAAATTTATTCGGTTTCTACCGATACCCATTTCGTACACAAAGCATGGCACGATACTTCAGACACAATCAAGAAAATTCAATACCCTATGTTAGCAGATCCAACAGGAGTTTTATCTCGTGGATTTGATGTAATGATTGAGGAAATTGGATTGGCTGAACGAGGAACTTTTATTGTAAATCCTGAAGGCGAAATTGTAGCTTACGAAGTTGTTGCAGGAAACGTAGGAAGAAATGCTGAAGAGTTACTAAGAAGATTGAAAGCATTGCAGTTTGTAGCTAAAAATCCTTCTGAAGTATGTCCAGCAAAATGGAAAGAAGGAAATGAAACCTTACAACCAAGTATCGACCTGGTTGGTAAAATATAATAAGAATAACACCCAAAAGCTGTCCTTAAATTTATTTTAGGGACAGTTTTGTTTCAAAATCAAAAAAAAACAATGCTCGAACAAACTATAAAAAATCAGGTTATTGATTTATTTGCATCGCTTAAAAATCAATATACATTTCAAATAAAGGTAGCTTCTACTCATTCTAACAAAGAAGAATTAGTTTCACTTTTAAGGGATGTTGCATCTTGTGCAGATAAAGTAAATGTGGAAGTACAGGAAGAATCGGGATTATCATTTACCATCCTAAAGAACAACAAAAATACCAATGTAACCTTCAAGGCTGTTCCAAACGGACATGAATTTACCACTTTGCTATTAGCTATTTTAAATCTAGATGGAATTGGGAAAAACTTACCTGATGCAATTCTTACCCAAAGAATTCAAAGCATCTCACAAAAGGTAGAATTAAAGAGTTTTATCTCACTTTCTTGTACCAATTGTCCTGATGTTGTTCAAGCATTGAATATCATGGCTTTCTATAATGAGAATATATCTCATGAAATAATAGATGGTGCGATTAATATTGAAGAAGTTGAAAAATTAAATATACAGGCAGTTCCAAGTGTTTATGCAAATGGAAAACAATTGCATGTTGGTCGTTCATCATTAGGTGAATTATTGGGGAAAATTGAAGATCAGTTTGGAAGTGATTACCAGCCACAAGCCCAAGAAGACAAAGAATATGATGTAATTGTTGCTGGTGGAGGACCTGCCGGTGTTTCTGCAGCTGTTTATTCTGCTCGTAAAGGTTTTTCAGTTGCCATTGTTGCTGAAAAAATTGGTGGCCAAGTTACTGAAACAGTTTCTATCGAAAATATGATTTCGATTCCAAAAACGACTGGATCTGAGTTATCCGGTAACTTAATGAAACACCTTAACGATTATCCAATTGATATTTTAGACAATCGTAAGGTAGAAAATTTAGAGGTAGTTGATGGAATAAAAACACTTACAACATCTTTAAACGAAACGCTACAAACACCTGCTCTTATTATTGCTACCGGAGCTAGTTGGAGAAAATTAAATATCCCTGGCGAAAGTGACTACATTGGTGCTGGTGTTGCCTTTTGCACTCATTGCGATGGTCCTTTTTACAAAGGGAAAAAAGTGGTTGTAATTGGTGGCGGAAACTCTGGACTAGAAGCTGCAATTGATTTATCTGCAATTGCCACTGAAGTAAAGGTGCTTGAATTTATGGATGAATTAAAAGGCGATCAGGTACTTCAAGATAAAATTAAAGAATTATCGAATGTAAGTATTACTACCAGTGCTCAAACTTTAAGCATTGAGGGTGATGGAAGCAAAGTAAATTCAATTAGATATAAAAACCGTGTAACGAATAAGGAAGAGGTTTTAACAACCGACGGTGTCTTTATTCAAATTGGTTTAACCGCAAACAGCCAAGTATTTTCAGATACAGTTCAGACCAATCGAATTGGTGAGATTGAAATTGATTCAAATTGTAGAACTAATCAGGCAGGAATATATGCTGCTGGTGATGTATCAATTGTACCTTACAAGCAAATAGTAATTGCAATGGGAGAAGGATCAAAAGCCGCCCTTTCGGCATTTGATGATAAAATAAAAGGCTTGCTTTTGGCAAACCAGTTAGAAGAAGTTGCCTATAGTTAAGGCAAAATATTCTATGGATAATCAGCAATTTAGATTATCCATAGAATTATATTTTTATTGATTAAAATTCGATAATTGTATTCCAGTTATGCTTATCTTCAACCGTTCCGTATTGAATTCCACGAAGTGTTTCATATAATTTGAAACTTGTTTTACCAGCTTCATCACCAAAGAAATAATCAATATTATTATCTGCATCAACAATCTTACGAATTGGAGAAATTACAGCAGCAGTACCACAAGCACCAGCCTCAGTAAAGTCTGCTAATTCAGTAACCTCAATTGGACGGCGTTCAACAGTCATACCCATATCTTCAGCAATCTGACACAAACTCTTGTTTGTAATAGATGGAAGAATTGAATTAGACTTAGGAGTTACATATGAATTGTTTTTAATTCCGAAGAAGTTAGCTGGTCCACACTCGTCGATATATTTCTTCTCTTTAGCATCTAAGAACAATACTGCAGAAAAACCTTCATCGTGTGCACGAGAACCTCCTCTTAAGGAAGCAGCATAGTTCCCACCTACTTTGATTGTACCTGTTCCCTGAGGAGCTGCACGATCGTATTCGCGGTAAACAACATAGTCAGTTGGCTTGAAACCTTCTTTGAAATATGGTCCTACTGGCATTACGAATACAGCAAATGTATATTCAGCAGCCGGACTTACACCAACTTGAGCTCCATTACCAAAAAGAACTGGACGAATATAAAGAGAAGCACCTGACTCGTATGGTGGAATCCATCTTTCATTCAATTTGATTGCTTTGACTACAGCTTCTTCAAACAATTCAAGAGGCATTTCAGCCATCATGATACCATTTGATGAATTCTGAAGACGTTTTCCATTCTCATCGATACGAAATACTCTTACTTTTCCATCAGGACCCTTAAATGCTTTTAAGCCTTCAAATGCTTGCTGGCCATAGTGTAAACCTGTGGCAGCGATATGAACATTTACCTGATCAGATGAAGATACTTCTAATTCTCCCCATTTTCCATCACGGTAGTTACAACGAACATTGTAATCAGTTTTGGTATAACCGAAACCAAATTTAGACCAGTCAATATTTTCCATTTTCAATTCTGAATTTAGCGATTAGTGTTATTGTTTTATGCAAGTATTTAATGCACAATACAAATGTATCAAGAAAATTTATCTTTTTGCCTACAATTTATCTGATTTTTAATCAATCTACTTTCAATTCAACAAGATATCCGTTGTGTTTTCGAATATTCATAACTTTTCCCCCGTCGAAAATTAAGTATTGTCCCTTGATTCCTTTCAAAACTCCAGTAAATTCATTCTCTTTTTCAAAGCTAAAACTCACCACTTTTTCTGGTATGATCTCCATTGGGTAAACAATGTCAGTAATCTCATCATCAAGAGAAATATATTGCTGTAGTTCAGGATGAAGTAATTCTTTTGCTTTTAATTTCTCCTCAACTAAGTCGATGTCATTCGAATCTTCCAACTTTAGCATAGCTCTCCAGTTGGTTTTATCCGCAAAATGCGCTTTCAAAGCCACCTCGATAACACCAGCAATATGTCGATTGGGCGTTTTGGCAAGCTTTATAGCTCCTACCGCCCCTTGATCTATCCATCGGGTTGGAATTTGCGATTCACGCGTTACACCAACCTTTAAATTCCCTGAATAGGCAAAATATACATAGTGTGGTTTCAAAGAATTCTCTTTTGCCCATTCCATATCTCTCGCAATTCCAAGGTAAGAAAGATCTAACTCCGGACGTAAAATACTAGGATCTGTTTGCGGCAAGGTCGTAAAACAAGAATAGCAATAACCTTGAGAAAAGGATGTTTTTGTTTTTTTTCCACAATGAATACAATTAATCTGACCCAAATAGGTAAGCGTTATTTCTTTCCCAATTAAAGCATTCATATCCAATTTTTCATCACCAATTGGCAATTTATACTTAACCTGATCGTCTAGATCAGTATGCATTTTTCTTATATTTCCTTGTTTTTGCATTCAAGCTTTATTTACAAATTCGACTCAATAACTTTTATCATCTGCTCTAGCTCTTTTTGATCGAAACCAACGCCTTGCCAGATAATTTTTCCTGATTTATCAACAATAAAGTTACGAGGAATGTATTGACTTGCAAATTTAGAATACACCTCACGTTTAGGATCTGGAGCAATAGGGAAAGTAAAACCTTTCTTCTTATTCCATTTCAGCAATTCTTCTTTTGTATGTTCTCTACCAATTGAAACCATTGCAAATTTCTCACCTTTAAACTTAGTCCACAATTTTGCTTCAACTTCTGGCAATTCTTTCATACATGGTCCACACCAGGTAGCGAAGAAATTAATTAATACCACTTTTCCCTTTAGCTTTTCAATGGCAACTTCTTCTCCATCAAGAGTTTTGATTGTAAAAGCGGGTACCTGATCACCTTCTTTCAAAAGCGATCCTTGGTGATTTTCGGCAATTAAATTTGTTGTAGCAATTAAGGCAATTAGTGCAAATAGTAGTTTTTTCATATTAATCTCTTTAGAGACGCACGGCCGTGCGTCTGTACATTTTCAATTTATCAGCGTCTTTATAATTCGCTTATTGTATTAGATCATTAGTGACTTCAACAATCTTATATAATTTATCTGATCGGCGAATAACTGTATCCAATGCTATTGAGAAGCTATCACCTTTCACTGCTTTTTCAACTGGCTTTAAATCAACCCTCATTTCTTCAATGGTCGTTTCTACAACACCAGTGGTCGGACCTGTAATCAGAATTTTATCCCCTATATTTAACTCTTGTGACTCCAATAGGAATTCAGCCACCTTAATCTTATTAAAATAGTTGGTTCCTTTTCCAATCAACATTTTACGCTTAGTCGCACGATTTCCGTATTCCGAGCTCCACTCACCAAGCTTTTGTCCCATATAATAACCATCCCAGAAACCACGATTAAACACAGTAGATAATTGCTCCTTCCAAACGGCTATTTTCTCTTCTCCATAGCTACCATCCAAATAGGCATCAACTGCTTCGTTATAACAAGCAAGAACAGTTTTTACATATTCAGGAGAGCGAGCTCTGCCTTCAAATTTAAGTACACGAACCCCGGCATCAATTAATTTATTTACAAAACCAATTGTACACAAGTCTTTAGGCGACATGATATATTGGTTATCAATCTCCAACTCATTACCCGACTCCTTTTCGGTAACCGTATAAGCTTTTCGGCAGGTTTGCATACAAGCTCCACGATTCGCAGAAGATGATTTCTCATGCAAACTCAAATAACATTTACCTGAAACAGCCATGCACAAAGCCCCATGAGCAAACATCTCAATCTGAACCAGTTCTCCTTTAGGCCCTTTGATATCTTGCTTGACAATTTGATGGTAAATATTTGCCACCTGATCCAAATTCAATTCTCGAGCTAACACAACAACATCGGCAAATTGAGAATAAAACTTAACCGCTTCGATATTGGTGATGTTACATTGGGTTGAAATATGTACCTCTACATCGATAGATCGCGCATAAAGAATAGCGGATACATCGGCTGCAATAATAGCTGTCACGCCACCTTCTTTTGCTGCATCTACAATTTTATGCATCACCTTTATGTCATGATCGAACAATACTGTGTTCACAGTAAGGTAAGATTTGATATTATTTTCCTTACAAATGGAAGCTATTTTATGCAAATCTTCAATGGTAAAATTGTTTGACGATCGGGCACGCATGTTCAATTGCTCAATGCCAAAATAAATGGAATTAGCTCCTCCTTGAATAGCAGCCATTAAGGATTCGTATGATCCAACGGGTGCCATTAATTCAATTTCACTTCTATTCATCTAATAAATCTCCTTAATCTGGAAAAAATAAAAATTACAATATTTAAGCCTTTGTACAGCTGTTAAATACAGATATGCCAACAAATGCACAGACTTTCTGATTTTCAGCAAAAGTACTCTTTCTGCGCCAGTCTTGCAATACAAATAAAGCTTCCAAAACAGTTAATTCTCTGGCTTTATATTGCTTAATCGAAAATCTGCCTCTTGTTTAAGAAATTTAATTAATTTACTTTTGCGCCACAGCTATTTGATACACTGGGATAATAGCCTTCCTTTTACGACTGATGGTGAACAGTTTATATGGAAAATATCCCATTTCTTCCTAACTTGTATTAGGAATCTCTTTTGTAGCCTCTAATTTTTGCGAGTTTTTATATTATTTCGCTGCTACCCTATCCTAATAGCTTTTTTAGATGAACGATTAAGGCATAAGCAATCGTTTTCACAACGCGTTTGCATGTTAAAACATAAAATGGATATTGGCCTATGAAGTATAGAGCTTACACGCTGAAGACCTTTAAAAAGATCCCTCAGATTTCGAGGTTAAGCGAAGAACAGATTTTTGATATTGAAGTGGTTGGAGAGGTTCTTCCCTTTTAAGGTAAACAACTATGTGATTGATGAGTTGATAGATTGGGATAACTTTAGCAAAGATCCTATTTTTCGTCTGACCTTTCCCCAGAAAGGTATGCTTTCGAAGAATCATTACGATCGTATGGCCAAATTAATCAAAGAGGAAGCTCCAAAACACGAAATTGTAAAAGCAGCCAATCAGATCCGTATGGATTTGAACCCAAATCCTGCAGGGCAAGCACATAATGTTCCTGAGTTGAATGGTGAAAAGCTAGTTGGAGCTCAACACAAATACAAGGAAACCATGTTGTTTTTCCCTACTCAAGGACAAACTTGTCATGCCTACTGTACGTTCTGTTTCCGTTGGCCACAGTTTACCGGTATCGACGAATTAAAATTTGCAATGAAGCAAGTTGATTTGGTTATCGAATACCTAAGAGCCAATCCACAAATTACAGATTTGTTGATTACAGGAGGTGACCCAATGGTAATGAAAACTAAGGTGTTCAAAGCCTATATTGATGCGATACTTGAAGCTGATATACCAAACTTAAAGACAATACGTATTGGTTCAAAAACACTGGCGTACTGGCCATACCGTTATACGCATGATAACGATGCTCAGCAATTATTAGATGTATTCAAAAAGATCGCTGATAATGGTTTAAACTTGTCAATTATGGCACATTTTAACCACATCAACGAAATGGGCACAGAAGCAGTTGCTGAAGCAGTTAAAAATATTCGTGAAACTGGTGCTGCTATCCGTACTCAATCTCCACTTTTGAAGCATCTTAACGATGATGCAGATATGTGGGCAAACATGTGGCGTAAACAAGTTGATATGGGTATGATTCCTTACTATATGTTTATGGCTCGTGAAACAGGTGCTCAGGAATACTTTGGATTAACTTTAGAAGAAGCCTGGAACATTTTCCGCGATGCTTATTCTCAAGTGAGTGGTATTTGCCGTACGGTTCGTGGACCAGTTATGTCGGCTAATCCTGGTAAAGTACAGGTATTAGGTATTACTGAAATAAATGGTGAAAAAGTATTTATTCTGAATTTTATTCAGGCAAGAAATACCGATTGGGTTGGAAAACCTTTCTTTGCTAAATACGATCCAAAAGCACTTTGGTTGGATGATTTAAAACCAGCTTTTGCGGATAAGTTTATGTATGAAGAGTAACAAAGCTTAAACTTTTATAGATATTTTATAAAAAGACCTGTCAGAATTCTGATGGGTCTTTTTAGTATTTGACTTGTCCTCAAGCCGGACAGACTTTTACTTTTCTCCTTAAATGAGAAAAGTACACAAAAGAATCAAGTCAGCCTGATCCTTGTCTGCCCTTCATTGTTCCTTATTATCACGCCTTGCGGTAGGCTGACAAATCACGCTCAAATTGCATTACAAATTCGTAACTAACTTTTCTTTGTGCTCTTTGTGATTATACCTTTCACTTTAAATTACTAATTAACTCCTCGCAAGAATGTGGTAGCTTTTTATTCAGAATTTTTCCATTCCGATCTACCAGAAAAAACACGGGAATTCCACCTGTATAAATTTTCTCACCCTTAAAATTGGCTGATAAAAATTGCCTAATGCCTAGAGTTTGAAATTTGCCTTTGTCTGGACCAATAAAATTTAGGAAGTAAGAACTCTCGGAAAATCCAGACATACTGACTAAAGAGTCAACCTCAGTTTTGTTTTTGCTAGCAGCAATTAAAATTATTTGAACTTCAGAAGTATCAATATTGGTCTTAAGATCGGGCAATGTTTCGGCCAGGGTTTCCCTGCAACCACTGCACCAAGTTGTCCAGATATAGACGAGAGTTTTGTCTTTTTTAGAGATTAACTGACTCATTTTATTAACGTCCATTAATCGACTATCCTCATTAGAAGAAGAACACGAAAAAGCAAAAAGAAATACAAAAGCAAGTAATAATTTCTTTATCATGACTTTAAAAAATTAATTAACCTGAAGTTACGATAAAAATTAAATCCATAAAAAAGGGAACAGCATAGCCGTTCCCTATTTCTTATCAGTATATATTGATCTATTCTTTCATGCTATTCAAAAATGAGCTTATAGCAGTCCAGTACTCTTCTCCATCCTGCTGATTTATCCATAAATTACGTGAACCATGATGTCCATAACCTTCTGGAACAAAGTGTATCTGCTTTTCTTTTAATTTGTGTTTCTCTAATAATGCTTCAACATATTTTGCTTCATTTTTAGAACTGGTTATGAACATCGGCTTATCAAATGCCTCTAACTTCTCAATTAAAGAGCCTTTAACATCAGCTAAATAATTTCCAGGACTAAAGGAGATAACTGCCCTTATATCGTCTCTTTCTGTTGCTAAATACAATGCCAAGGTCGATGAATAAGACGATCCCCATAAGATCACTTTTTCAGCAAAATTTGCTTTGATATAATTAATAGCTGCTACAATGTCAACTTCTGCATCTACATAATCAATTCCTTTATTTGCTTGAACTGCTCGCAAATAAGTTTCATTTTGAGTATTCCCGATTGGTCCGCCTGAGCGTTGGTCTATTGCCATGCAATTGAAACCCATTTTATTTAATCGCTCTGCTATACCGGCATATTCGAACTTGTTAAAGCGTGCTTGATGACAAAGTAAGATAAAAGGCGATGTTTCATCGATCTGATACAAATGTGCAGTAATAATAAGTGAATCGATGGAAGGAAATTCCAAAACTTTAGGATAATCTGCCTTTTGCTCTGTCTCTAAGCTTGCTTCAGTTTTTTGTGCTTTTTGCTGACACGATACTAGAAAAAAACCTAGTGTTAATACAATTAAAGTGAGTTTCTTCATTATTTAATATTTTATGTGTGATAGTATGATGAGTAAAAGTAAGAATACCCTATGGGAAAATGAACTTTATTTTTCACTCTAGTCTTTATGCCAGACTGGTTCTTACTTTTTTATTGAGAAAATAGTAAAAGAGCGAACACCCCCCTCTGTCCTTCGGACATCTCCCCTAAAAAAGAGAGAATCTTGAAAAATTATTTGCAATCACCCCACACAAGCTCTCCTTTATAGGAGTCGAAGAAACAAAAATGGCAGCTCAAAACTGAACTGCCATTATTCTTTTGAATTTTATCTTTTACTTTAATTGATCTGCTAAAGGAATCATTCTTGCCGATAAATCGGGATCTTCCATGTCTGGATCTAAAGGAAACATTGGTCTTTGAATTCTTTTGTAACCAATTCGTTCCAAATCTTGATCTACTCCTCCAGGTGTTTGCGCCATTAGCCAATCTCCTCTCATGTTGTACAATTCAGGAACTAAATAACCAATTTTCACCATCACAATATCCGTCTTACGCGGATTTAAGCCCAAATTGGTAAAATCAGCTTCATGATGGTAGGGCTTACGTATTTTTGTCACAATAACATGCACACTACCCACTTTCACTACAACTTCCGTTTCGGCATACTTGTCACCATGTCTAATTTTTTCTATTGTTCCTTTCAATTTTACCGGACCAGCATACCGCGCATCTACATTAGCGCCAGCAAAGGCTTCAATTTTCGCTCCCTCCCCTAATTTAATTGCTTTTGCAACAAATTTTGGCCCTGGAATGGATGCATAAATCAAACTTGTTCCGTCTTCTTTCTGAAATTCTTTTTGCTTCAATACTTCCTGAAGAGTCCAAGTTACATCTCCTGCACCACCTGCAGTAGGATTATCACCCATATCACTAATAATAAAAGGCTGCTTTTTACTCTCAATTGCTTTGTTCAAACTCTCTTCTAGACTAGCAACAGGTGCAACAAACTCAAATTGTTCTCGAACATCCCAAAAGCTTTTAGCCAGTTCTTCGGCTGCTTTGGAAACTTGTTCTTTATCGTCGCCATAAGCCATAACTGCAGCTCTGTTTCTTGGCGCATCGGCCCAAGCGTATCCAACCCAAATAGCAGCATCAATCACTCCTTCATGTTTGGTAAGTGGATCAACTTTCGCATATAAACTCTTCCCTGGTTCTATTCTAGTACTTGTTTTCTCTCCTGGCAAAAGAATTGGAACTGGAATCCAGGCTTTGTATTTTGGTTTCCCTTTTCCACTCTCTAATCGATCCAGTAAATTACTTACCGCTCTTCTTCGAGATTCCGTTGCATCTTCGTGAGGAGCCATCCTAAAACAGGTAATTAAATCAGTATGTTGAGCCAATTCTTTGGTTACATTACCGTGTAAATCCATGCTCGTAGAAATCAAAGGTTCCGTTCCAACAACTTCTCTAACTCTCCTTAAAAAATCTCCTTCAGGATCATCCATTCCTACTACGCTACTCGCTCCGTGGATATCCAAAAACAAAGCATCAAAGGGAGCATTTTTCTTCAATTTTTCAAGAATCTCTCCAACCAAGCTTTCGTATGTTTCTTTAGTGACCATACCTCCAGGAATTGCTCTTGCTCGCAGCGTTGGAATCCAATCGGCTTGATTTCTCAAACTTGAATCAATACCAAAAAATGGATAATAATTGAAGATTTCTTCTCCACGTAATTGCTTAAAGGAGTTCATGTCGCTTCTGGCAGGAGAAAAAGTGCTTGATTCTATCCAAAATCCAGCAATGGCGATTTTAGGAAGCTTATTTTTTTCTTGTTCACAAGAGGTCAACATCATTGTGAAAACAATAAAAATAGCAATAACAGATCTGTTCATTAATTTGAATTTTAGGTAATCAGATTTGGCTTTTGGGATACCTGTACTCATGCATCGAATTGCATGAATTCAAACTTCATATAAAAATAGCTAATAATTTTCAATTGAAAACTTACTTCATCCTTTCGTACTCTTCTTTTTCGAGCTTTCGACCATTTTTACAAATAGGACAGTAATAAATGTATCGAGTTTTTATGGGTATAATGGATATGAAAAAAAGGCTAGCATAGGTGGCATTCTTTTCCAATATCCAATTGGTGATATTGTTGCAATTGCCGCAATGCTCTTGCGCGTATTGTTGTTGTCTTTCAACAACTTTATCGTTTGCTCCAAAAATAAATATCATGGCGTATCAAGTATTAAGTACCAAGTAAAAGTATCAAGGTAGAATTACCTATTACTTCTTTAGATTTTAACTATTAGTTTTAATTCCTACAATACACCCCTCTCCCTGTCGGAATCTCCCCTAAAAGGGAGAAATTGTTTCGAAGTGCTGTTCTTCTCTTCTTATAAGAGAGAAATAGAATTAGGATTAAATATCCTTCAATAAAGTCTCTTTCTGATCCAATGAAACCGATTTTCTATACTCTTCCATTAACTTTTTAAGTTCGAAATAAGTATCTGTTTCTAACACAGGAATTTTATCAGATCCAGCTTTTTCCAGCACATCTGTAACTTTATTGATGGTCATTTTGTTGATATCAAAAGCAGGTTGATAGGCCATTTGCTTATCGGTATCGGTTACCAGTTCAGAAATAAGACCTGAATTATTCAAATTAAAGAGTATTTCTCGAACCAAACGTATTGGCATTTCCAACCTGTGCGATATTTCTTGTGAGTGCAGCGGTTCTTCATTCTTCTCAAAATTTTGAATGATTACCTGCAAGATGTATAAGCTCAATAAACGCTTGTAATCGTATGAAATTTGAGTTGACTCAGCTTCGAACTCATAACTTTCAACATTTTGTTCGGCAAATGAAATTTCAGCCCCAAATAAAACGACTAACCAACTTAATTGCAACCACATTAAAAATAACGGGAGAGCAGCAAAACTACCGTAAACAGCATTGTAAGAGGTCACATGTCCCTGAAATTCAATATAAGCAACTTGTAGAAGTTGATAAATTGTACCAGCTACAATACCCGCTAACATAGCAGATTTGAATTTCACGCGAGTATTGGGCATGAAGGTGTACAACAAGGTAAACAAGACCCAAACCAAGAAGAACGGAGCCAAATTGATTAAAAAAGTAAGTGATGGACCAACAGCTTCTAGCAAGGTATTTCCTTTCGTAAATTCTTTGATCATTGTTTTTAAAACAACTGTTCCTGCACTCGAACCAATCAATAAAATTGGTGCAAATATCATGATAGCCGTATAATCGCTAAATTTTCTTCCCCATGTTCTGGATTTTTTAATTCTCCATACATCGTTAAATGCTTCTTCTATATTGCTAAGGACTTTAATGACAGACCAAAATAAAATTGCAAAACCTAAACCTGCAATTAGTGTCCCTTTGGTATTTTCGAGCATTTTATTTGCAAACTCAATCAGCCAGGTCAGCACCTCTTCTTGCCCGGCAAGGCTTTTGGTCAATTCTTTTTCCAAAAGTTTTTCCATTCCAAAGCCTTTGGCAATTCCAAAGAACATGGCCAAAACGGGCACAACTGAAAGCAGAGAATAAAAGGTGAGGGCAGAAGCTCTCAACTGGCATTTATCTTCGTAAAACCCTTTAATCGCTAATAAGTAGATTCGCAACTGTCGGATCAAAAAATACCGATGTCCTGACAATTCTTTCAAGCGCATGTTCCATACTCCTCTGCTTAAGAAGTTCATTGTCAAGTCAAAATAATCGCGAATTTTACTCATCCGTAAAGGTTTTTATGATTGGTTTACTGGTTCGAATTTACAGAATTTTGGAAAAAAACACTTCATTCATAAAATATTCTTTGCTTTTCGTATGTTTGTTAGGTGCAATCTGAAATGGAGAATGAGATATGAAGAAAGAGATCTTAATAATTGAAGATGATTTAATTTTACAAAAGACCATTGTTGATTTTCTTGAAAATTCAGGCTTTAATTGTACCAAAGCAAATACAATTACTAAGGCCAAAGAAATTTTCGATAAAAAATTCTACCCAATTATTCTTCTTGATTTGGGTCTACCTGATGGCGATGGATTGGATTGTATCACATTTATCAAATCCATTTGGGAAGACACAGGCGTTATTATTATTTCGGCTAGAGAAAAACTAGAAGATAGAGTTGATGGTTTAAATTTAGGAGCTGATGATTATTTGGTAAAACCTTTTCATCTGTCTGAATTAAATGCCAGAATAAACGCACTTTTACGTCGTAATTTCCATACTGATAAAATCAAAATTAATTTTGAAGATATTGAAATTGACACGCTTGACAGATCTGTACAGATAGCTGGTGAAAAAATCGATTTTAGTAAAAAAGAATATGATCTTTTACTCTATTTTATTGAAAATGAGAACAGAGTATTAACTAAAGAGAGTCTATTTGAACATGTTTGGGGTGAAAATTCGGTGTTTATGGATAATTCAGATTTTATCTACACGCACATCAATCGACTAAGAAAAAAGATAAAAACAAGCACAGGCGAAAACTATATTAAAACAGTTCATGGCTTTGGCTACAAACTAGAAATTCATTAAAAAATGAAATTACTTTCCAAGATTAATAGAACCTATTTTAAATACGGATTATTTGTATTTCTAATAGCTGATGTAGTAATTATTCTGATGAGTAATTACATCTTGAAAGATGAAATGGATCAGCAATTAAAAATGGAAACTGAAGTTATTGCTGAAACAGTTAGAAGAGAAGGTAATTTTCACAGTGTTTATCCTACAGATATTGTCGAAAAAATTTCCTATTCTGAAATTGGAATTGAAACATCCAAAGATACTTTACTCTATGAAGCAAGTGAAGGCGAACTGACACCCTATAGAGAATGCACTGTTTACAAATCAATAAAAGGTAAACATTATAGGATTACTACAAGACAAATGTTAATGGAGTTTGATGATATCTTTTCCTTGTACACCGCCTTAATTTCAACCGTTTTAGGCTTAATTTTCGTATTGGTACTCCTGTTTACTCAAAAAATGAATGCAATACTTTGGGGAACATTTAATAAAAATGTGGAGCTATTAAAGAACTATTCATTCAGTTCTAATGAAAAACTACAATTGAATACAACTGGCATAGATGAATTTGATGATCTGAACCAAGTTGTTACTAGCATGTCTAATCGATTGGAAAAAGATTATCGTGCTTCTAAAGAATTTTCGGCCAATGCGGCTCATGAATTGCAAACACCTCTTGCCATAATCAGAAATAAATGTGAAAATCTGTTTTCTGAGAAAAACTTAAACGATGAAACGATTCAATCCATTCGAGAAATATACCTTTCAACAGATCGATTATCAGGGATTACCAAAGCACTTCTTCTACTAGCAAAAATTGATCACGGTCAATTCAACGATACAGAAGAGATATCCTTACACCAACTCATTCAATTGCGTGTTGAAAACCTAAAGGATATTTTACAAGATCGTAACCTAAGTGTAGATATTAGTGCAGCCGAAGATTGTCTCGTGAAAATGGACATGCGTTTGGCAAGCCTTCTTATACAGAACATTACCACCAATGCTATAAATTACAGCCCAAGTAGCAAAATTATTGAAATAAAAATAGCTCAAAATCAATTCAGTATTTCTAATTACGGTGAAAAGCCAATTCAAAACGCCGAATCGATATTCAATCGTTTTTATAAAGAAAGTGAAAGCAGTAAATCAACAGGAATAGGTCTGGCTCTTGTGAAAAAGATTGCAGATCATTACGGAATGACAATACACTACAATTTTAACAATTGTAAACATCAATTCACTTTTTCACTAAGCCTTTGTTAGGTTTTTGTTAGATCAGTTAGATTCCTTTGTTCCATGATTTTTATTGGAACGGAGTATTTAACTGATCTAAAAATGAACAATTCTAATACCGCATTTGAACTTACCATCGTTGTTCCCGTTTTTAACGAGGAAGACAATTTAGAAAGAGTAAAACAGGAATTTGATTCCTATTTATCCAAATCTCCATATCGATCAAAAGTATTATTCGTTAACGATGGATCATCGGACAATAGCCAGATGTTCATCGAAAGTATTTGTAAAAGCTCCAACAAATACAGCTACCTACAATTAAGCAATAACATGGGTTTGAGTGCAGCCTTAAAAGCTGGAATCGACTATGCAAATACCGAATTTGTTGGTTATATCGATTCCGATTTGCAAACCACTCCTTTCGATTTCGATTTGTTAATGGAATATCGTCACGACTACGCCTTAGTGACAGGTGTTCGACAAAACAGAAAGGACAGTTTTGTAAAAAACATGAGTTCTAAAATTGCCAACGGCTTTCGCAGATACATGACAAAAGATACTGCTGAAGATACTGGTTGTCCGCTTAAAATCATGAAAACTGATTACGCCAAAAAAATCCCATTTTTCACAGGAATGCACCGATTTATCCCTGCGTTAATTATGCTACAGGATGGTAAAATAAAACAAGTTCCCGTTCAACATTTTCCACGAATTGCTGGTGAAGCCAAATATCATTTGTTTAATCGAATGATTGGTCCTTTTAAAGATTGTTTTGCTTATCGATGGATGAAAAAACGTTACATCAATTACGAAATTATCAATCAAGGATGATGGAAAATTATTACATCTATATTATTGGTTTTTTAGCGCAAGCACTATTTTCTGCACGATTAATTGCACAATGGATTAAGTCAGAAAAAGCTGGCGATTCCCTTTCGCCTGCTATCTTTTGGCAATTGAGCATTCTTGCATCTTGGCTGTTGTTTATTTATGGCTTATTACGTAATGATTTTGCCATTATTATTGGGCAAATTATTGCTTATACAATCTATATAAGAAATCTGCAATTGCAAAATCAATGGAGTAAACTTCCTCTTATAACGAGGATAATCGCGCTATCAACCCCTATTATAGCCTTTATTAGTATACTTCGTAATTGGGATGTACATTATCAACAATTCTTTCACAATGAAAATGTTCCTCTTCCTCTTCTAATATGGGGAGTTGCAGGACAAGTTACCTTCACATTCCGATTCATTTACCAATGGATTTACTCCGAACGTAAAGGAGAATCTTGCCTTCCATTAGGATTTTGGATTATAAGCATCGTTGGATCATGTATGATCTTATCCTATGCAATTTATCGTACCGACCCCGTTTTGTTTATTGGGCAAGGATTTGGGGTGCTAGTATATGCCCGAAACATCGTGCTTATCAGAAAAAAAAGACTTCAACTAAACACTGAAAATTAATAAAAATGAACTTGGATTCAATTTTAGATAATAACCGATACAGTCATGCAATAATACTTATAATTGCATGCTACATCTCATTTTTCCTCTTCAATAGCGAGTTTTTTGTGAATATCATGGAAGCAAGAAATTTTGTTACCGCTCGTGAAATGATAGAGAAAGGAAATTGGTTGGTTCCAACAATGAACGGAGAATTACGATTAGCCAAACCTCCTCTACCAACTTGGATTACAGCATTATTTGGCATGTGGTTTGGGATGGAGAAATTAAGCTTACTTCGATTTCCTGCTGGAATAATGGGTTCTCTGATGGTACTTTTCATGTATCGATTTACCATAAGTTTAAATGGAGATAAAAATAAAGCACTAATTAATAGCTTAATACTTACTACCAGCTTCTATGTTCTATACATGAGTCGTACGGGAACTTGGGATATCTATTGTCATAGCTTTATGTTGGGTGCAATATGGCTTTTTCATAAGGCATGGACTAGGGATTCTAAATCCTACATTTTGTTTATTGCAATAGGATTATTGCTTGGTTTATCCTTCTTAAGCAAAGGGCCCGTTGCCTTTTTTGCAATGCTTATTCCCTTTGTAATTGCCTATTCCTGGATTTATGGAGGCAAAATTATTTTGCAAAAATGGCAGCCATTACTTCTTTCCGTAATCATTTTCATTATAGTCAGTTTTTGGTGGCCAATTTATATTGCTATTGCTTATGCTCCTGAAGCAGCAGCTGTAGCAAAATTAGAATCTGGTTCATGGATGAATCGACATGTACGGCCATTTTTCTATTATTGGAACTTTCCAATTCAATCGGGAATTTGGACTATGGCAATTTTCACTAGCCTACTAGTTCCTTATGCTCTAAAGAATTTTAAGGCAATAAAGGAATATAAATTTGCTTTAATATGGACGGTATCATCCGTAATTCTACTGTCGCTAATTCCCGAAAAAAAAGATCGCTACTTATTACCAGTACTGATTCCAAGTGCAATATTAGCAGGACAATTTTTTCATCATCTGTATCTGGTTTTCAAAGAAAATAATTCAAAAAAAATTGATCGAATTCTCTTTGGAATCAACATTTGGTTGATAGCTATTGTTGCCTTCGCTTTACCAATTGTTGTATTTCTAATGTTCCACCAACAAAAATTGATGTCAATTCAAACTTTTGCACTTTTCTCGATTTTTGCAGAACTCATTTTTGTAATTCTAATTGTTTGTTGGATTAATAAGAACATAAGAGGAATGCTGATTGGAATGACCACATTAATGTTGGTTGTTCTTGTATTTATTATACCACACACTGGAGGTGTTTTAAATAAAAACCCAAAATTCAAAAGTATATCTGAAGTAAGCAATAACGCCAAAATAAATAGTCTCAATTACTACAGCATTGGGGAAAAAGCATTTCGAATTGAGTTGGTATATGAAATTGGTAAAGACATTACTGCATGGGATTCAAAAATGAATCCTGCTTTCCCAGAAAATAAACCTTTTGTTGTTATGTCATCTGAGGATCCCAATGATTTATTCTCCGAAGCTCAAAAAAATCAAATGAATCTTACGATTATCGATCATTTTGATAACAACAAACAAAGAGCCGGAAAAAGAAGAAACAAAGAACATTTTAAAAAATATGTCAGCTTAATTACTCCTTTAAACAATAGTGAAGCTAAATCTTCCACTTCTATCATATCATCAAATAAATAACATATTAGAATCAAGCAATACTAGAAACTATGGGTATCGTTAGCAAACAAGTAGAAGCGAAAACAGTTCTTGTAACTGGATGTGCTGGTTTTATTGGTTCTCACCTCAGCGAAACATTATTAAGTTTAGGATATAAGGTTATTGGTGTTGACAATTTTGACCCTTTCTATTCCATTGACTTAAAAATGGAAAATATGGAGGGATTCAAAAGAAATAAGGCTTTTAAATTCTACCAATTAGACCTTTGCCAAAATGGTAGTTTAAATATGATACAAGAAGAGATTTCTCTTATTGCACATTTGGCTGGTAAGGCTGGTGTTCGTCCTTCCATTCAAAATCCGCAAAGCTATATTGATAGCAACATTAGTGCGACTAGAAATATTCTTGATTTTATGCAGAAAAAAGGAATCAAGAAACTTGCATTCGCCTCTTCCTCATCAGTATATGGCAACAACCCTATCGTACCCTTTACCGAAGATCAAAATGTAGACAATGTAATTTCCCCTTATGCCTTTTCAAAAAAATCTTGTGAAATTTTAAATCATAGTTATCACTACCTCTACGATCTGGATATCATTAACATGAGATTTTTTACTGTTTTTGGTCCTCGTCAACGCCCCGATTTGGCTATTAATAAATTTGTAAAACTCATTCATAACAACGAACCGATTCCAATGTTTGGAGACGGTTCAACAGCTCGAGATTATACGTTTGTAGATGATACCGTTGATGGAATTGTAAAAACTTGTGAATACTTGTTTGCAAATCATTCGGTATTTAACACCATTAACCTTGGTAATAGTTATCCTATTCAGCTGAGTACGATGATTGAGGTAATTGCAAAAAATTGTGCTGTTACTCCGATCATTAATCAATTACCAATGCAAGCTGGTGATGTTGAGCAAACATATGCCGATATCTCCAAAGCCAGAGATTTGATTGGCTACAGTCCAAAAGTACCTTTTGAAGAGGGAATAGATATATTTATTAACTGGTTCAAAAATAAAGAGTCAGCAGTAATATCAGCTAAAATTTAGATTTATAATATCGAAGAATACAAACAAAGAGATTTATAGTTCATCAATCCTATATTTATTTTTTAAAAATCCATTTTCTTAAGGTCCATTTATGGACCTTTTTTTATTCTTCAAAATTTTCTACAGGTTACAAGTCAATAAGGGGCGAATTGTTAGATTTTTGTTAGAACTCACCTCTTTCTTTGAGTCATTTATCAAAGTCAACAATTCAATAATATGAAATTCAAAAGCATCCTACAAAGTCGTTATGGAGGTCTTGTAATATTTAGTTTTATTTTCCTCGCACTTTCTTTTTTGGTTAGAACCATTCTACTTCTTACTGACATTCAAAATGTTGATTTAAATCTTGTTCGATTGCTTCAAATTTACTGCTTTGGTTTGTTCTACGATTTAATAACTATTTCCTATTTCATCATTCCATTTGTTCTGTATTTGCTTGTTGTTCCAGATCAAATTTTCAATACAAATATTCACAGATGGATATCTTATGTTTTTTTTATTATTAGCATTGGTATTCTTGTCTTTTCGGGCATTGGCGAATGGTTCTTTTGGGAAGAATTCTCGGTTCGTTATAATTTTATAGCTGTGGATTATTTGGTATATACTCATGAAGTTATTGCCAATATTCGTGAATCCTATCCTATGCCCATTATCATTATTGGCATGCTATTATTATCTGCAGGAATTTTTGTTCTCGTTAAAAAGTATTTCGATAAAACTATTAATTCCAAATCACGATTCACTTCTCGTTTAGCAACAAGCTTAGTCTTATGGCTAATTCCTCTTTTAGCTTTTTACTCTATCGATAAAAGTTCTGCGGAAATACAAGATAATACCTACTCTAACGAATTAGCTCACAATGGTATTTATCAGGTTTTCTCAGCATTTAGGAACAATGAGCTAGACTACAAAGCTTTTTATCAGAGTATAGACGATAAGGAAGCTTTCACAAATCTTCGAAAACTAATTAAAACTTCGAATAGCGAATTTATTAGCGATGACATATTTGATGTGAGAAGAGATATTACTTATGAGGGTGAAGACAAAAATTACAATGTAATGATGATTACTGTAGAAAGTCTAAGTGGTTCATTTTTCACTAAATTTGGAGGGCAATATAACATCACACCTAATCTGGATACTATAGCTCAGCAATCCTTATTCTTCACCAATTTTTATGCAACAGGAACCCGCACAGTACGTGGTATGGAAGCTTTAACCTTATCATTACCACCAACTCCGGGTTACTCCATTGTTAAACGTCCAAACAATGAAAATATGTTTACACTTGGTCATGTTTTAAATTCGAAAGGCTATGAAAGCAATTTCATTTATGCCGGCAATGGTTATTTTGATAATATGAACTACTTTTTCGGCAACAGTGGTTACAATATAGTCGACAAAAAAGCTTTTAGCGATAATGAAATTACATTTGAAAATGCCTGGGGTGTATGCGATGAAGATTTATTTGCGAAAGCCTCTCAGGTAGCAGATAGTGCGTACAAAACCGGGAAACCTTTTCATAACTTTATCATGACAACTTCCAATCACCGCCCTTATACCTACCCTGAGGGAAAAATTGATATTCCTTCACATTCAGGAAGAAAAGGCGCTGTAAAATACACTGATTATGCTATTGCCAAATTTTTACGAGAAGCTAAAAACAAGCCCTGGTTTAAAAACACCATTTTTGTTATTGTTGGCGATCATTGCGCATCAAGCGCAGGAAAAACATCCTTACCCGTTAAAAAATATCATATTCCTTTAATTGTATATGCACCTGCTATTGTTCCTGCTTCAGAGAATAATACTGTAGCCTCACAGATCGATTTTGCTCCTACAATTATGGGCTTACTAAATATGGATTACACTTCTAAATTCTTTGGGAAAGATATACTTTTCGAAGCACCTAATCGTGCCTTACTGGGCACCTATCAGAAGATTGGTTTGCTAAAAGGTGGAAAATTGACTGTTCAAATTCCTACCAAGCAAGTCGAATCTTATCAAGTAATTGATAACAAACAAAAAGTGGATAATGTTGATCAACAGGAATTAGAAGAAGCAATAAGCTACTACCAAACAGCAAGTTATCTATTTCATCACAAAGGATATAATTTTTTGGATTAATTTAATGCATCGATAATCAAAACACTAAAGCCCTGCAAATTTTACTCCTAATTTAAAAGAATGATAACAGCATTAAAAACCCTTGCAATAGTTAACCCCATTTCGGGAACGGGTAAACAAAAAAATATTGAATGCCTTTTAAAAAAATATCTCGACCATGAGCGATTTCATCTTCAAGTAGAAAAGACAGGCTACGCAGGACATGGCACCGAATTAGCAAAGCTTGCTGTTACAAATGATTTTGATGTCGTAATTGCAATTGGAGGAGATGGAACCATTAATGAAATAGCTAATGCATTAACATTTAGCGATGTTGCTATGGGAATAATTCCTTGTGGCTCGGGTAATGGCTTAGCACGACACCTTGGCATTCCAATGAATACAAAAAGGGCAATTCAATGCATAAACAAAGCTACTATTAACAAAATAGATACGATAAGAGCAAATGATTATCGTTTTATAAATGTGGCTGGTATTGGTTTTGACGCTTTAATTGCTCACGAATTTGCAAAAATGAAATCCAGAGGATTAGCAAGCTATGCTAAAGCTATTTTAAAGTGCTTCCGAATTTTCTCTAACCAATCATTTGTATTAAAAAATAAAGAGATCGAAACAATAGAAAATGGAATGATGCTTTGTTTTGCCAATTCATCTCAATTTGGAAACAACGCCTACATTGCTCCTTCGGCAAAAGTTGATGATGGAAAAATAAACATTTCGCTACTAAAAAAACCAAAATGGTTTCAGATTCCTGTATTAGGCTGGAAAGTATTTACGAAAGGAATAAATACTTCCTCTTTGTTTAGTGAAATCATTACCAATGAAATAACAATTGTTCAACAATCAGATCAAGGACATATAGATGGAGAACCGATCTATTTTGGAAAAGAAATTCACCTAAAAATCGACCCTTTAAGCCTAAAACTACTAGCTTAAATGAAAAAAAGGGCTCCAACTAGGAGCCCTTTCATTTTATATTTTTAAATTAAAAAATTATAACAATTTCTTGATTTCTTCTTCAAAGTCCTCTGGAACAATGTTCGGTTCAATACGCTCAATTACTTTACCATCTCTACCAACAATGAATTTTGTGAAATTCCATTTAACACCATCTCCATTGTAAATTTCCGGAAATTTGCCACTTAAAAAAGATTTGAATTTTTGCCCCGAAGCAGAATCATCAAAGCCCTTAAAAGGTTTCTCCGACGTCATCATCTTATATAAAGGATGTGCATTTTCACCTCTCACCTCAATTTTTTCAAACATCGGGAAGCTAACGCCATAATTTTTCTGACAAAACTCTGCAATTTCAGAAGAAGAACCTGGCTCCTGCTCCAAAAACTGATTACATGGCATTCCTAAAATCACAAACCCCTGATCTTTATACTTTTTATATATAGCTTCCAATCCTTCATACTGAGGAGTCAACCCACATTTACTGGCAGTGTTCACAACAAGTACCACTTTACCTTTATATGCATCCAATGAAAGTTCTTCTCCGTTTAAAGAGTTCATTTTGTAGCTGTAAATATTATCCGCAGAGCATTTCTTTTTAGAACAACACTCCTTTTTACATTCTTTCTTTTTTTCTTTTTGTGCAATTGCTTGATTTGAAAACAATCCTGCTGCTAAAAACAGTACTAAGGCAATTTTTTTCATCTTCTTATTTTACTATTAGTCTTTGTTGATATTCAATAAATACGCAATTAATGTCGCGTGCGATACAAATATATATTTTTATTTTGAATTGATTCAAATAAAGATTGTTAAATATCAGTTAAAGACTTAAGACATTCTTTGAATTACCTCTTTAGCAACCCATTCCGGCGTAATATCAACCATACATTGTTGATAAATAGCTTGCGAACATTTCCCTGATCCATCCTTGGTGCAAGGGCGACATTTCATATCAAGTTCTAAAGTTGTAATGTGCTCACCTGTTGTAAAGCCAAAGGCTGTTGGTCCCATTAAAGACAATCCTTTTACATTAAATTTATCGGCAGCATGTAAAAATCCGGTATCACCTGAAATCACCAAATTAGATTTTTGCGTAAGATAACAGGATTCCAGTAGGTTCGTTTTTCCAGCCAAGTTTAAGATTCTATCTGGTGCTTCATTTTCAATTTCCTTGCAGAAAACATCATCTGGACCTGCCAATATCATAAAATTGTAATCAGGAAGTAAACTTACCAACTTCTGCCAATGTGAAACAGGCCAACGTTTCATGATCCAAGCCGCAGAAGGCACTAATGTTATTAATTTAGACTGATCTCCCTTTAAATTAGAGAACACAGTTGCATCCATTTTCACTTTCAAATCCTCTGGGAAATACCAATTGGTATTCACTTTAGAATAATCGCTTAAGCCCCATTTATCGAGAGGTTTACGAAAAGAAAGCATTCCTTTAAAAGGCATTGGGAAACGATCAATTCTCAATTTAAACAACAAAATTCGCTTGATACGATCCTTGCTTCGCATGGTAAATTTGGGTCCGATGCCGAACCAACGTTTCCATCGCGGAACAAGTACTGTTTTTAGAACGATAGATCGAATATTACTGTGTGCATCATATACGTAATCGAACTTTTCCTTTTTAAGCTCTTTTGCTTGCTTTAAAAGTCCTTTGAATCCAGCTCCTCTCTCAAAACCCCATACTTTATGGATGCGTTGATCCATTGCTAAAAAAGAGGACATGTCTTTTCTAGCTATCCAATGAATTTCTGCATCTGGATAATGATTTAAAATTCCGTCTACTGTAGTCATACACTGAATGATATCTCCAATAGAGCTAAAACGAATGATCAGGAACTTTTTTGGCATTTTAATAAATTTCAATTCGGGAATTTAGGACAAAAATAGAATTAAGAACAAAAGTAGAAAAATCAAATTGTCTGCAAAAAAGAAACCCCGGAATTGCATCCGGGGTTTGAGAGATATAATAATTTAAATCTTTCTTCAATTAACTCTCTGCTAAAACAGAGATTACATTTTTCTTACATTCAACAACTCCTCCACTAACTTCAAAAAAGATTTCTTCTCCTTCTACAGGATGAAGTTTAATTACTCCTTTTTCGAGAGTAGAAACAATTGGAGCATGGTTTTTCAGAATTTCGAAAGAACCATTTTTACCAGGAAGTTGAACTAAAGTAACTTCTCCAGAATAAAGACTTTTTTCGGGTGTAACAATTTCCAAATGCATATATTCCAAGATTAAGTACTTAGGCTTCAGCTTCAGCTAATAATTTCTCACCTTTTTCAATCGCTTCCTCAATGTTTCCAACAAGGTTAAATGCTGCCTCAGGATATTTATCAACTTCACCATTCATAATCATGTTGAAACCTTTGATTGTCTCCTCAATTGGAACCAGACATCCTTTAAGACCAGTAAACTGCTCTGCAACGTGGAATGGCTGAGATAAGAAACGCTGAACACGACGTGCGCGGTGTACAACCAATTTATCCTCATCAGAAAGCTCTTCCATACCAAGAATTGCAATAATATCTTGAAGTTCTTTATAACGTTGTAATAACTCTTTTACATTTTGAGCACAATCGTAATGTGCATCACCAACAACATCACGTGTCAGAATACGAGAAGTTGAATCCAATGGATCTACCGCAGGATAAATTCCCAACTCGGCAATTTTACGATTCAATACGGTTGTTGCATCCAAGTGAGCAAATGTTGTCGCCGGAGCAGGGTCTGTCAAGTCATCGGCTGGTACATATACCGCTTGTACCGATGTAATAGAACCACGCTTGGTTGATGTAATACGCTCTTGCATAATACCCATCTCTGTAGAAAGAGTTGGCTGGTAACCTACCGCAGAAGGCATACGACCTAGAAGTGCTGACACCTCAGAACCTGCCTGTGTAAAACGGAAGATATTATCAACGAAGAAAAGAATATCACGTCCACCTGATTTCTCATCACCGTCACGTAAACTCTCAGCAACTGTTAAACCAGAGAGAGCAACACGAGCACGTGCCCCAGGAGGCTCGTTCATCTGTCCGAAAACAAGTGATACCTGTGAATTATCTAAAGCTTTTTTATCTACTTTGGATAAGTCCCATCCACCTTTTTCCATGTCTTTCTCAAACTCATCGCCATAGCGAATAACCTTTGATTCGATCATCTCACGAAGTAAGTCGTTACCCTCACGTGTACGCTCACCTACACCGGCAAATACAGATAAACCATCTTGTCCAATTGCAATGTTATTAATAAGCTCTTGAATCAAAACTGTTTTTCCAACACCAGCACCACCGAACAAACCAATCTTACCACCTTTTGCATAAGGTTCAATAAGGTCAATCACTTTAATTCCTGTAAAGAAAACCTCTGATTCAGTCTTCAACTCATCGAATTTTGGTGGTGTTCTGTGAATTGTATAGCCGCCTTCTTTATCTACTTGTCCAATACCATCAATGGTTTCACCCACCACATTCAAAAGACGCCCTTTTATCTTATCACCAGCTGGCATAACAATAGGAGAACCTGTTGCTATAACATCCATTCCTCTTCTCAAGCCATCGGTAGAGTCCATTGCAATAGCACGAATTGTGTTTTCACCAATGTGCTGTTGACACTCAACAATTAAATTTTTACCATTTTCAATTACGACTTCTAATGAGTCGTAAATATCAGGAAGCTCAGTGCCCTCCTTTTCGAAACTAACATCGATTACAGGACCGATTACCTGAACTATTTTGCCAATATTTTGTGACATTGCGTTTGTTTTATTGGAACATTCATTATCGTGTGATGACAAATTTAGCATTTATCCTTAAAAAGGATGAATTTATCTTATATTTTTAATCAACTTAAACGGCACGATTTATTAAGCGCTTTACTAAGGTATAAAGTTCTTTTTTATTTTCAGCCAAAACATCTACTTTATCTAAGTATTCCAGACACATAGAAAAATATTCGTCTATCCTATTTTGAGATAGCTCTTGTACATTTAGTTTTTCATAAATGTCTCTAACGGCCTTAATTTTCTCTTCTGGATCGAATTCTTTTGTTGTAATCCATGATTTTAACTCTTTTTCCAGATCACCAGAAGCCAATTCTAAAGCTTTTATTAGCAAGTAAGTTTTTTTATTGGATAAGATATCTCCTCCAATTTTTTTCCCAAATACAGCCTCATCTCCAAAAACATCCAATAAATCATCTTGAAGTTGAAAAGCCATTCCTAAATTGACACCAAAATGATACAACAGATCGCTATCTTTCGAACTTGCATCACCCATAATTGCACCCATTTTAAGACTTCCACCTAAAAGAACTGCTGTTTTCAGACGAATCATGTTTAAGTATTCGTCAACCTCAACATTGTTTCGGTCTTCAAATTCCATATCGAATTGCTGGCCTTCACAAACCTCTAAAGCAGTTTGATTAAAAACCGTTAATACATCCCGTAAGTATTTGTCTTCGCAAGATCCGATGTATTGATATGCCTTGATAGACATGGCATCACCTGATAGAATAGCAACATTACTATTCCACTTTTCGTGTACCGTAGGTTTACTTCGACGCATTGGCGCATGGTCCATTACATCATCGTGTAAAAGTGTGAAGTTGTGAAATACTTCTATTCCAATGGCTGGCAGACAAACTTTTGAAAGATCATCTTTGTAAAGATTTGCACCAAGTAATACTAAAATTGGGCGAAGTCGCTTCCCTCCAATTCCTAATATGTATCTCATTGGTTCAAAAAGCCCTTCTGGCGGAGAAGAAAACTCCAATCCACCTATCTCTTTCTCTATGATTTCCTGAAGTTCGGTAAAACTATGCATGATCGATAATCTATAATTTAGTGCGTGTTAAAAACAGCTCACTAAATTATAAAAAAATCAATTCATTAAGCTTTCTTTTTCTTCTTTGTTTGTTATCGGAGCAATTCTAAGATCATCCAACTCAATATCTTCTTCCTCATCGAAGATTTGCAGCAATGGTTCCTTGAATGAACGATTCGTAATCAACTTTTCTAAAGTTAATAGCAAGGATGGTAGTAAAACCAAGTTCGATAACATTGCAGATAAAAGTGTGACTGAAACCAAAACACCTAAGGATACAGTACCACCAAAATCAGATAAAGCAAATATTCCAAACCCGAAGAATAGAATGATAGATGTATACATCATGCTTTGCCCGGTTTCGCGAAGAGCTAAAATAACAGAAGAGCGAATACTCCAGTTCGTCAGTTTTAATTCCTGACGGTATTTGGCTAGATAATGAATTGTATCATCTACTGAAATACCAAAGGCAATACTAAAAACCAATATGGTTGATGCTTTTATAGGAATACCGAAGTAACCCATTAAAGCAGCAGTTATTATCAAAGGTACTAAGTTGGGTATAAGAGCTACAACAACCATTCTTTTTGATGAGAACATCCAAGCCATGAAGGAAGCAATTAAGAAAATTGCCAAAGCAAGACTCAAAAATAAATTCTTTATCAGATACTTATTTCCTTTAAAAAAGATGATACTAGAACCTGTTACATGAACCGTATACTTATCTTTTGGAAAAATATGATCTACGTGAGCAAGGATTTTCTTTTCCATTTCTTCCATTCGGGTCGTTCCAATATCTTTCATTCGGAAACTCATTCGAGTAATGGACTGTGTAGAATCAACAAAAGTCTCGAACACTTTAGAATCTTCTCCTGTATCAGCTTTAGCTAAATAAGATAAAATTACATTGCGTGTATTGCTACTAGGCATTTTATAATACTTCTCTTTTCCATTATAATAGGCCTGATGAGCAAACTTTGCACCCTCAACCAATGATAAAGAAGCTGAAATATCTGGGTATTGCATTAGAGAATCGTTTAGCTTCTCAATACGTCTTAAAGTAGATAATTTAAGAGCTCCTCCTTTTTTCTTGGTTTCAACGACAACCTCAAGAGGCATAATTCCATCCAGATTTCTCTCAAAGAATTTTAAATCTTGATAGATGACATTATGGTGTGGTAAGTCGTCAACCATATATCCGGTACTCTTTATTTTACTGATTCCAAATCCACCTAAAACCAATAAGGTAATGGCAACTGCATATACAATAGCTCTGTGATTCAGAACAATTTTTTCTAATCGTCCTACAAACCAAACCGTAAGCTTATTTTCGAGATGCTGAGTTGCTTTATTGTCAGGAGGATTAATAAAACTGAAAATGATAGGAATCAATATCAGAGATAAAAAGAAAACCACCATAATATTTAAAGCTGCAACAACTCCAAATTCTTTTAGAATTTGACTTGATGTGATAATAAAGGTTGCAAAACCTGAGGCTGTAGTTAAGTTTGTTAGAAATGTTGCATTCCCAATTTTTGAAACGACACGCTGTAGAGCTTTAATCTTATTCCGATGAAGAATGTACTCGCCATGGTATTTGTTGATAAGAAATACCGAGTTGGGAATACCAATCACGACCAAAAGAGGTGGAAGCATTGCCGTCAACAAAGTAATTTTGTATTCAAAAAGAACCATGGAACCTACTGCCCATATAACACTTAAACCAACAACCAACATGCAGAAGAATACCACTTTAAACGAGCGGAAGAACATGAAAAGAATGATGGCTGTAACTAAAAGAGATAAAAGAATAAACATATTCATCTCTTTCTTAATCATTTGTGCAACTACAACCCGAATGTAAGGCAAGCCAGAATAGTGCATTTTAAGTTTATGCTTTGCAGTAAAATGGTCGGTAATTTCTCGAACTTTAGCAACCATTGGTTCACGCGCCTTCGAATTAATAATTCTGGCGTTAACAGTTACCCCCATTAAAAAGGTATGACTGTCTTGATTAATTAAACTTCCGTGATAAAATGGTAAGGATTCAGCAACTTTAGCTAAACTATCTAGCTCTTGTTGTGACTTTAATTTCTTCGGAAAAATAGTTTCAAATTCGAACTTTTTATCAGCCTTATTTTTGGTGATATTGTATGTGTGTGCAATAGAAACTACAGCATCAATACCATCTAGTTTTTTTAGATCATTCCCTAGTGCAATCCAATCGTTAAATTTATCAAGCTCATAAAAATTACTGTCCTGTACACCAAAGAACATAACATTACCTTCCTGCCCGAAAGTGTTATGGAATTCTTCATAATCAATAGATGCAATGTCGTCAGATGGAAGTAAAGCGGCATTATGGTATGACATTTCTACAAACTGAGCCTTATAGCCCATAAAAATGGTCATCAATCCAACTAGTACTAATAATAATATTCTATTCCTGAGAATAACTCCCGCAATTCTATTCCACATACTATTCCCTGCTAAAAAATCTCGATCTATTTTAAGATTCTGGCGAAAATACGACTTAAAATCATTTTTTCAAAAGAAGTACCTGTTTACAGAATCCTCAAAGCCTATAATTGAAGGCCTAATGAACTAAAATTACGTAATTTCCATGAAATCATCTGATATTTAAGAAATTAATTTGCTTCATCAAATGAATTAGCCATTTGGTCATAATGGTTTACGTTCGCCCACACGATTTTTAATCAAATATTGGCTTGCAAAAAGTATTTTAAGCTGATGACAATCTTTCTATTTCAAAGCTATCTCACAGAATAATAAAAACTTACACAATTACCTTTGTAATCTGTTTGTAATAATTTTTTAAGCTTATTTTTACCTTGTCTTAATACTGAATTAACATTGCCAAAAATTAGAGATTCTATAAATATCTTCTATTTTTGCGACCTTATTGAAACTAATCAATTGAAAAACAAATAAATTTAGACTAATTATGAATTACGGTTTAGGTGATTTCCTGACACTCATCGGATCCTTAGGGTTATTTCTTTATGGGATGAAATTAATGAGTGAGGCTTTACAAAAGGTAGCCGGAGAGAAAATGAGATCGATTCTGTCGGCAATGACATCAAATCGTGTGAAGGGTGTTATGACTGGTGTGTTAATTACAGCATTAATTCAGTCATCATCGGCAACTACAGTAATGGTAGTTAGTTTTGTAAATGCAGGCTTACTATCCTTAGTAGAGTCGGTTGGTGTAATTATGGGTGCGAATATTGGTACCACTATTACAGCTTGGCTAATTTCCTTATTAGGATTTAAAGTTAGTATGAGCGCCATCTCTTTACCATTAATAGGTTTGAGTTTACCTTTATTATTCTCTGGAAATCGTTCGAGAAAGAACTGGGGAGAGTTGGTAATCGGTTTTGCCTTATTATTCATAGGTCTTCAGTTTCTGAAGGAATCGATGCCGGACATCAAAAATAACCCGGCAATATTAAATTTTCTGACTGCTTATACTGATTTAGGTTTTGGGTCGTACTTATTATTTGCAGGTATTGGTACCGTGCTTACCGTTTTAATTCAATCCTCATCGGCTACAATGGCACTTACTTTGGTTATGTGTAACAGTGGATGGATCAGTTTTGAGATGGCAGCAGCCATGGTACTTGGTGAAAATATTGGTACAACAATTACAGCTAACCTTGCTGCAATGGTAGCTAATACATCTGCCAAAAGAGCTGCTCGTGCTCACTTGATATTTAATACCGTAGGTGTTCTTTGGATGTTGATGGTTCTACCTTATTTCCTTGAAAGTGTAGCTTGGGTTAGTCAAAATTTCTTTGGACAAGGCAATGCATTTACCGATGCTGCAGCTGTACCCGTAACTTTATCCTTATTCCATACAGGATTCAACATTCTTAATGTTGTGATTATGATTTGGTTTGCTAATCTTATTGTGAAAGTAGTAACCAAATTAGTTCCAGTAAAAGAAGATGCGGAAGAAGAATTTAAACTTCAGCACATTAAAACGGGTACACTTTCTACTCCTGAGGCTTCTTTATTCTTGGCAAAACAAGAAATTAGCACCTATGTAAAGAGTACGAAAAAAATGTTTAGCTATACCAAGCAAGCATTTAACGAAACCAACGATAAAACTTTTAATAAGTTATTCGATAAAATTTCAACACGAGAAGATGAAAGTGATGATATGGAAGTGGAAATTGCTAATTTCCTTACCTCTGTTTCTGAAACTCGTTTGAGTACTGAAAACTCGGAACGTGTGCGTGCTTATTTTAAAATGGTAAGTGACATTGAAAGTGTTGGTGATTCGACCTTAAATCTTGCGAAAGCAATGAAGAGAAAGCGTGAGCAAAAAGCTTGGTTCCCTCAAGAATTAAGAGACAATATCAACAAGATGTTTGAGCATGTAGATGAAGCTCTTGACATGATGCACGAGAATACTAAAATGGAATTTTCGGAAGTTCGCATTAAGAAAGCTTGGGAAATTGAGCGTGAAATCAACGATTACAGAACGGCTCTTAAAACGGAGCATTTAGCAAATGTTGAGGAAAACAAATACAAGTATCAAGCTGGTATTATTTACAACGATATGTTCTCTGAGTGTGAAAAAATCGGTGATTACTGTATCAATGTAAGTGAAGCAATCAACGAGATTAAGGAATAAATTAAGCTTTTGGCTATTAGTTGTTAGCTTTTAGATATAAAAAAATCCTCGCCACATGGCGGGGATTTTTTTTATATCTGACAATTTGTATTACTCTTTTGTTATCAATTCAATTAATTTAACCGAATCGGAAATACACTTGGAACAGATGTTCTTTTTCATATCCTTATCCTGAAATTCCCTCTCTCCTTCTCGTGTTTTAAAATCACAATTCAAAATTGTCTTGCAGTCGAGTGAACCATGCAAAGATTTGAAGTAAAGGCTAAACCTTTCAATCATTTCATTCGTGGCATTTCTAGCATCAACATTATCCGCATATTTCTTAGAATTGTAAATACCCAATACCATAAAAGATCCTGTAACTGCGCCACACGTCTCTTGCATTTTTCCCATTCCTCCACCAAAACCCGCAGATACGGATAATGCCATTTTTGGATCAAATTCCAAATAATCAGAATAAGCAGTCAGTAAAGACTGGGCACAATTCATCCCATTGTAAAACGAATGGATGGCTTTTTCTTTAATTTCTTCCATCAGAATAATTTATATCTTTAATTGGGTATAAAGATAAGCATATTACTAAACGATAAAAGCCCACCCGAAGTGAGCTTTAATCATTACTAATCTTATCAATTACTTTTGAACTATTCCCCACTCCTCATTCGGCTCAGTTCCCATTTCCAACTCTAACTTCCCACCTTTTAGTAATTCGCTAGCTGGAAATTTAAAGTCCTGTAAAGTCTTTCCATTTAGCTGACTGAACGTATTTATTCAACAGTTAAAATCGTTTTCAACCTAATATCATTTGACGAAGCACCTACCATTAATCTGAAATCTCCAGGCTCTACCACCCATTTCATTTCTTTATTAAGCAATTGCAAAAGTTTAGGAGTAACTTCAAATGATACCTCTTTGCTTTCTCCCTTTTTAAGGTGAAGTCTTTGAAAGCCTTTTAGCGCTAGTACTGGTTGTGAAACTGATGACATAACATCTTTAATGTAAAATTGTACTACCTCATCTCCATCGTATTTTCCTGTATTCATAACAGTTAAACGTAATGTTGTGCTCTCAGTATTATTGATTGTGTTTTTATCAATCTTTATATCACTGTATTTAAAATTTGTATAACTCAATCCATAACCAAATGGGAACAATGGTTTTCCTGTTAAGTTTACATAATTGTCACCTCTACCAGTCGGTTTGTGATTGTAATATAAAGGCAACTGTGATTCATGAACTGGAAAGGTTATAGGCAATCTTCCTGCTGGATTGTAATCGCCAAATAGAATGTCTGCAACAGCATTACCACCTTCATCACCTCCGTACCACATATCTACAATAGCTGGTACATCGTTAATCCAATTTTGCATGGTAATTGCGCTACCACCTGTTAGAACAACAACAACCGGTGTTCCTGTTTTTGCCACAGCTTTTATTAATTCTTCCTGATGACCTAGTAAAGAAAGATATGCTCTGTCTCTAAATTCACCTTCTTCAATTCCAACACATACAACAGCTACATCTGATGATTTTGCCATAGAAGCAGCCTTTGCAATTTTATTCTGCCAGTTATTTTCGACTCCTGCATTCCACACCATTTTAAACACTACATTTCCAGTAGTCTCAAAAAACTCAACTTTAAGATCATAAGTTTTGTCTTTCTCGAAGTAATAAGGTGTAGTTATTTGCTGTACTGTTTGTTTTCTCCAATTGTCAATTACCAATTCGTTGTTAATATATACTCGGTAGCCATCATCACCATCAATTCCAATATCAAACTTTCCAGTTTGAGGTGCTTGTAACTTTCCAGTCCATCGAGCCGAATAGTAGTCGTAATTAATTATATTTTTATCTGGCGAATATAATGTCCAACCAAAGTGTATATTTTTATCTACTCTTGATAATTCTGGTGTACCCTCCAAGCTAATATTATTGAAATATTCGGCTTTTAAACCAGCTTCTTTTTTACCATTATTAATATGAAAAAACTGTTCAGCAGGTATTGTTAAAAATTCCTGAGTAGTACGTTCTGATCCTTTGGCATAAGATACTTTAACATTTTCCCCTAGTTTGTTTTTAATTCCTTGTAAAACACTTACAGGATTATTTCCTGGACCTGAATAACCACCAAGTCTAGCCTCGTTAGCATCCGGACCAATAACAGCTATCGATTTTATATTTTTATTTAAAGGAAGTGTTTGCTCATTATTTTTTAGTAAAACAATAGATTCTAAAGCCGCTTCTTTAGCTAGGTTTCTGTGCTTTTTAAATCGATCTTTCTGATTTGGTATTTCTACATAAGGGTTTTCAAACAAACCTAATTTAAATTTTGCATGTAACACACGTCTTACAGCCTCATCTACAGCTTTTTCATCAACCATCCCTTTTTCGAAAGCTTCATAAAAGGAAGGATAAGCTTCGTATGCTACTTCAAAAATAACATCCAATCCATTTTCTATCGATTGTGCTCCGGCTTCAGCATTATCTTTAGCTGTTGCATGAAGTGGATTAAAAAGAGGTAATGAGCACGCATCGGAAATAACAAAACCATCAAAACCCCAGTCTTGCTTTAGCTTTTTATTCAATAACCAATTGTTGGCAGCTGCCGGTTCGCCGTCAATAGAATTGTAAGCTGTCATAACCGACCATGCATTAGCTTCCTGAAAACTTGCTTTGAAGGCGGGGAAATAAATTTCCTCTAATAAACGTTCGTTAAAATGAATTGGATAAGAATCTCTTCCTCCATCTCCAACATTCGCTACAAAGTGTTTTGGGGTAGTAATAATGCCCATTTCTTCGAAAGTAGAAATGTAAGAAACAGCCATCTTGGTTGTTAAAAAAGGGTCTTCTCCGTAAGTCTCTTCCACACGTCCCCATCTTGCATCTCTAGAAATATTAATAACTGGTGAAAGAATTTGACGAATACCTCTTGCCTTAACTTCTTTGGCAATAGCTAAAGAAATACTATCCATTAAATTAGTATTCCATGTAGCAGCTAATCCAATAGCTTGTGGAAATGCGGTTGCATCTTTTCGTACCAATCCATGAAGTGCCTCATCAAAAAGAATAATCGGAATTCCCAAGCGAGTTTCTTCCATGAAATATTTCTGAATATCATTCGCACGTTTTGCCGTTTCTATTACAGTTCCGCCACCAGAATAATCTAAGATCTGGGTTCTTCCAGTTCCCGAAGAAGTTTTTGTATGAACTTGAAATCCAAAAATACCATTCTTGTATTTTTCTTTTCCTTCACTCAAATCTCCAGCAAGCATAAACAACTGCCAAAATTTTTCTTCAACTGTCATTCTTGACAATAAATCATCAACCCGCTTTTCAATTTTTAGGCTTGAATTTTTATATCCTGGTAGATTATCTTTCTTCGTACATCCAAAAAATACTAGAGTTGCTAACAGCAACAGGTAAATTTTTTTCATGGTATTTTATTAAAATTTGAACTTTTAATGTCAGTCTGTTCTTGTCTGTTCTGCAATATTAATTAATCATGCTTAGTTTTGGATTAAAATCCGATTAACCCGTTATTTTTTTAATTAATTCTTGCATTCTGAAATGGAAATAGCCCACCCGAAGGTGAGCTTTCTTATCTATTAATTTATTGAATACTTTTATTTAACGATTCCCCAATCCTTATTAGGCTCAGCTCCCATTTCCAGCTCTAACTTACCGCCTTTTAGCAATTCGCTTGCAGGAAATTTAAAGTCCTGTAAAGACTTTCCATTTAACTTGGCTGATTGAACGTATTTGTTCAAACGAGATGCATTTTTTGCTTCAATTACAAACTTCTCTCCTCTTCCATATCTGTTTCCTAAGTCGATTTCAACCTTCTCAAATAATGGACTGGCAATTTCATACACTGGTTCTGTGCTACACCCACCATCTGTTTGGAATAAACCTAAAGATGCCATCACCAACCAGCCACTCATTTGTCCTTGATCCTCATCGCCTAAATAAGCATTCGAAACGCCTATGCCGTAGTATCGATCCATAATGGCTCTGCTCCATTTTTGTGTTAACCAAGGTTTTCCAACCCAGTTAAACAAAAATGCAAAATGCATCGATTGTTGATTTCCTTGCATTACCGGATAGTTCCAATACTGATCATTCAGCCCGTTGTAACGTGTTTTATCGCTTTCTGTGAATCCCCAATCCAAACGCTCAATAAATCGATCTTTACCAATTGCTTCGGCTAAAGCAGGAACATCTTGTGGAACAAAATAGGTCAATTGCCAAGCATTTCCTTCCACATAATGATGATTAGCTCCCGATTTGTACGGATCAAAATCTGCTTTCCAGTTTCCTTTTGCATCCTTCATACGAGCAAATCCCATCTCCTTATCGATGATATTTTTCCAATAATATCCTCGTTTTAAGAATGTTTTATAATCGGCTTTTTTGCCCAATGCTTTTGCAAACTGCGAAACCGTCCAATCATCATATGAATATTCCAAAGAATTTGAAAAACGTCCCTCATCGTAAGGTACATAACCATGTTTCAGGTAAGTAACTAAATCGCGGTTACCTGCAAATCCACCTCCAACTTTTCTCGCTGGTGTTGTTTGCATTTTTTTAACCGCTTCGTAAGCTTTATTTACATCGTAATCTCTAATTCCCATTTGGTAAGCACCTACAATTAATGGAATTTCATGTTCTGCTACCATCACAGGAACGTATTCCATTCCTGCAGGACCTTTAGCCAACCAACCATTGGCGTCATACATGGCCAGTTGCGATTTCACCCAACGATTACTCCATTCTGGTGTTACTAAATTCCAAAATTGATTTAGGTTCCAGAATGTATTCCAAAAAGCATCACAACCTAAAGCCGGTGAAGAAGGATCTTCCAACTGTCTAACCTTTTCATCTGCATCTCTCCATTCACCATTTACATCAGAGAAAATATTTCGACTACAAATAGAACGATACATTGCATTGTAAAAACGCTTTTTTTCGCCTCTATCATTGGTCGAAATCTTCACTCGACCCATTAATTTATTCCACTCTGAAACATGATAAGCTCTTACTGCATCAAAACTCCACTTGAAAGGATCAGAAATTTCTTTTTGCAAATTCTCAGCAGCATTGGCAATACTTACGTAAGAAATACCTGTTCGAACCTGAACCTGATTTCCTTCGTGTTTATTGAACTCAACATAAAATCCAGCATCCTTAGGATTTTTACGTGAGATTTTTGTTGATTCAATTAAAGCATCATCTATCCAAGCACCGGCTTTTGCAATTGGCTGATCAAACTCAATTACAAAGAAAATTTTATATTCCTGATCGATTCCTCCAGCCCAGGTATTTTCAGTTAACTGATGAGAAAATCCTTCAATTCGTGTATCACTTACCTGAGTGATTTCCACCTCTTTGTTTTGATAGGTGTATTCGCAAGGAATTTGCAAATCAATCAAAATTCTGTTCTCCAAAGAATCTGGGAAAGTATATCGCTGAAATCCACATCGTGTTGTCGAAGTCAACTCAGCCTTGATGTTGTAGTCGGTTAATTCAACGGTGTAATATCCCAATGGTGCTTTTTCACTCGCCTTATCAATTCGTGAACGATAACCACTATCAGGCTCTTTCTCATCACCCACCTTTATTTTCAAAGGACCATTTGTTGGCATAATTCCCAATCCTGCAACCGTCCATTCGTGAATATGACTAAAACATCCAATTGATTCGAAATTTGGCTCGTATCCTCCTTGCCAAGCCGCGTTCTGGTTATCCGGACTCAACTTTACCATGCTAAATGGCATCCATGGCCCTGGAGCAATCATCCAACGTGAATGACCAGTTCCCATCTTCGTATCTACATATTCAGCCGAAGTAATCGAATCGCAAGCCATTCTATGAACCTTGCCAGACTCTACTTCAACATCATCAACTAAAATTTTATACTTACTATTTACCTCAGATTCCACAGCTGGCATAGGCGCTTCAAATTGATATCGTCCTTTCTCAACAGTTTCGCTAAATATCTCATCACCATCTAGTAAAACCTTTATCTCTGGCTTACCCGATAAATGCTCAACATCAACCAACATAGCTTGATAAGAACTTCCATCTACATCTATCTCGTAATCAGCAGGCGAAACACCACGCAAGTGAATTAACTTATCTTCAACAAGCTTAACGTTCCCAGGACCTTCTAGTTTAATTTGATCGAATTTCAACCATGATCCTTCAATTGTGCTTAAAGAAATCTCATTTCCTCCTTTTTTAATTAGTTGCTTAGGAATTGGTATTTCAATCAGATACTCCGATGAATCTTTAGGAGAAACATCAATTTTTGAATCTTCATTAATCACAGGAAGTCTATATTTCCATGATTTTCCATTTACTGAAACCTTAAAAAGCGGTAAATCTTTTGAATTGCAATCCAAAACATCAACTGTCAATTTCCATTCTCCCGATTTTGAAAGTTTTTCAACTCCAAACAAAATATTTAAAGTACTTGATCTCCAACCTGAAGTTCCCCATGTTCCACCCCAAGTATCACTAATACCTGGAATAATGTATGGCCAATCGGTATTTTCATTTGATGTTCCAACTAGGAAATACTTGTCTTCCCAGCCAAAATCATGAGCGATGTAATCTTTGTATTCATTGTTAGACAAAGCAAATTCTGATGCAGAATTATTGTTCTCACCTATTTGCCAAATTGTCTTATTTTTTGGTGTACATGCAGAAAATAGCATGCTTACTATCAGTATTAAAAAAGATAAGTTTTTCATTTTATATGGATTATTTCATGAATGCTTTAACGACCATTATTTCTTCTTCGGATTCATTGATGATTTTATAAGATCCGGCTGCAGCAGGAATTACGAATGTTTCTGCATAATTAAATTGCTGTCTCATCCCATTTTCCGTTTCTACAATTATACTTTTCCCCTCAACCAGTGAAAGTACATTGCATCTATTTTCTGTGTTGATAGCGACTTCTGTATTAAAGTGATATCGATGCACATCGTAAGTGTGTTTATCGTGAGTTAGCAAATGATATTGTTTCCAATCTTTACCTTCCTCCAACAAATAAGGATGAGATATTAATTTGTTTTTCACATATTGACCTTTGCGATCGAAATTCAAATTCTCCATTCCTCTTTCAACATTAATTGGACGAGGTTTTCCATCGAAATCGACACGTAACCAATCGTACATTTTAAAGGTGAAAATATAAGGTGTTGTGCTAATTTCAAGTACCAAATTATCGGTTCCCGATCCATGAATGGTTCCCGGAGGAATCAAGAACAGATCGTGCTTATTCGAATCATGAATTTGTACATGCTTGGTAATATCAATCTCTTTTTTATTCTGATAACTGAATTGTAAATCGGCTTCAAATTTTTTCGGATCGATATCCTCCTGAAATCCCAAATAACACTTGGCATCTTTACCAGAATCTAGAATATAATAGGTTTCTTCCTGAGTAAAACTCTCCCCAAAATGTTCTTTGATGTATTCTGGCTGTGGATGACATTGAATGGAGAGGTTTCCTCCATCAAAAGTATCTAGAAAGTCAAATCGGATCGGAAATTCGTATCCGTATTGCTCCGAATGCTTACCCATTACCGCTTCTGTTTCTTGAAACATGATGCAATCGAAAGAGACTTCCAATAAATTTCCGCTACTCTCAAACAACAATCCGTTTTCTGGCACTATCAACTCAAAAGACCAAGCATAATTGACAACTTCTTTATTTAGTCCATCAATTTTATCCATTACCCATTGGCCTCCCCATGCTCCTGGCTCGAACCAAGGACGAACGCGGAAAATATTGTTTGCCATTTTTCGCAGGCCTTCACGCAAGGAATCTCCCTTCATCCAGGTAATTACATCCAAGCGCTGTTCATCTACAACAAAATCAATTTTAGGAAGAAGTGCCTGTTTGTGTTCATTCAAAACGATCCAATCGACAAAATAAAAGCGTTTGTACATCGGTTTGTTCTCGAATGGCGTACTAGCTCCTAAATTGGTAATGCTTTGCGCACGAGCTCTAAATTGCAGTTCATTCTTTGGCAAATCAATGTAAATTAACTTGCCTTCCCAATTGGCCAAGGAAGCTCCCGGACCATAAATAATATTGATATCTGCTTCAGCATTTTGATCTAAACTTTCTAACTTTTGCTGATTAAAGAAATCCGATAAGGAAATGCTAGCTTTAGTTCCAAAAATTGGATTGTCACCACCTAAAAATGGCTCAATTAGTTGATCAATTTCAGCTTCTGCTTTCATTGCTGATTCAACATTTGCCCAATTCACCTTTTTACCTAAAGACTTGAATTGAGCATTTAGATCTTCCTTCATCTGATCGTAGAAAACACCTACATATCCATCAATGATTATATTTTTCTCATTTTGCAATTCTTGAGCCAAGTGCTCAAAACCAACTTCAATCTTTCCATTTTCCATCTGCAGAGACGGATACAAATCGTATTTTCCTTTTTCTGTCTCACTTCTCTGAAGCGGAAGTAAGTATTGATCTGATTTTCTCTTATTTTCTATCATCCTATTATTTTTCAACTTCTTCTTCTAACATCTCAATCGCCTTGTACAATACGCCTGCCGAACCACGGAACGTTCCCGATCCTGTTGGCTCATTTTTCTGTGTATACCACTCGTAAAAACCATCGTTCACAACTACTCTGTTTGTCATTGGCTGTAATTGCTCAAACGCTTCTTTTACAAATCCATATTTTACCAATTGCTGAATCATTCTTGCTCCAAACCAAGTCCAGTCGCCTCCATTCTGATAACCGTAAGGATACATTCCTTTGTTCTCAAAAGATCCTTCTGGATAAGGAGGATACATGGTTAAGCCAATAGAACCAGCTCCAGAAGCTTTTACATTGGCAATCATTTTGTTCAAGGAAACTTTAATCTGATCTTTATTTAATAAACCTGCTTCTATCGCTACGGCTGTTCCACCATGATAGAAAATCTCATTTTCATTAAAACTTTCAGGAAAAGGAGAACCATCCAAATAAACATGAGGAATAAACTTTTTATTTTCATTATCCCAAAGATATTTCATGGTATTTTTTGCAAGATCATTTCTAACCAATCTCCATTTTCCTTCTTTCGAAGGATCCAATTCCAATAAGTTGTCTATAGCAATTAAAAACATTGCATTGTCGTAAATGTCAACACAATACTTGGTATCCTCAGTAATGTAAACTCCCCAAGGGTGGCAATGTTGAACGTCGCCCCAATCGGAAGTCGTTGCTCCCCAAATCATTCCATGTTCTTTACTCCATCGGTGATTCAATAGAAATTCCATAGCCCATTCCATGCGATCGGCAACGGTTTTATCGCCTATTTTCTCTTTCAAGAAATTCTTATCTCCAGTTTTTTGAACGTACTTGTAAACTGCCTGAACCAAAGATGCTTCGTGATCTGTCTCAACCGTGTTTTTATGACCGCAATAAGTTGGTTCCAAATCATTGTAGATGTATGTGTATCCACCTTCAACATCTACGGCCTTTTCTTTCGGAATAAATCCATCAATAATGTTTCCATCATCCCCTTGCAACCTAAAAAATACCCGCAGGTTTTCCTTGAGTTCTTCTTTGGGATATACTTCTGCTGATAGTTCGATAAAAGTATTGTAATCGCGAATCCATACTTCGCCATATCCATCACCTGCATTAAAACCGGTTTTTACCACTTCCAATGCTTTCTTTTTCACGAAAGCGAAGTCTTCATTCTCCAATATCGACTTCTTCAATTCTTCGCTTATTTTTGAATTGTTCCCACAACTTACCAAAACAAGCAAGCTCAAAAGCAAGCCACAAATCTTTTTCATATTCAGTGATTTAGTATATTTTCTAATCATTTTTCTTTTTGAATTCCAGTCTTGCTCCTTTGATTAAATCTTTGAATGAAACAGAATTATTCTCCAGTACTTTTCCATTCAATTTTACTGATTCAACCAAGAACCTTTCTGGCGAATTGTTTTCCACTTTTATATGAATGCTTTTTCCAGAGTAATAATCAGGGTTTAGCTGAATCGTTATTTCATCAAAAGCCGGACTGCCAATTTGCATGCTTGGATTTTCGCCAGATAAGCCAGCCACATCAAACAAACCAATAGAAGCCATTACATACCAAGCCCCCAATTGCCCCTGATCCTCATCTTGTCCGTAACCATATCCGTGAATTGGATCGGAACCATAAAATTCGTTGCAGATTGTTCTTGTCCAGAATTGTGTTTTTTCTGGCTCTCCAGAGAAATTATACAGCCAAGGAATATGCAAACTAGGTTGATTTCCATGATTGTAAATGGTTTTAACACCTGCAAAAGCATTAATTTCTTTACCTCCACCAAAACCATTCTTTCGAGACGCTATAAATATCGAATCCAATCGTTCATTGAATCGTTCATTACCAATCTTTTCTACTAATTTTTGGGGTTCATGAGGCACATAAAAAGTGTATTGCCATGAATTTCCTTCCTGAAAACCTCTCCATGGCTCTAAGGGATCGAAGTCAGAAATAAACATTCCATTTTCATCTTTCGGACGAATAAAACCGATAGAAGAATCAAATATATTTTCCCAATTTCCAGAGAGTTTCATCAACTGATTGTACTCCTTTGTCTTATTCATTTGCTTTGCAAATTGGGCAACAGCATGTGCCGAAAAGGAATATTCCAGCACATGAGACGCAGAAAATGCACTCGCCTCCGGAATCTCTCCCCACTCTTCCTGATGTGGAATAAATCCGTTCTCCAAAAAGCTTTTCACATCCATTTTCCCGGCGCCAAGCGGTCGGTTTTCCCAGCCTAATTCATTCGCTAATGCTGCTTTAAATGCTAAATCGGTATCGTAATTTCTGATACCACAATTGTATGCAGAGGCGATTATGAGTCCGACATAATTGGTTCCAACACCAGAAACATATCGGCTATTTGCTAAGCCATCGCTAAACCAACCTGTATCTTTGTACACTTGCAAATGTGTCTGCACAAAGTCATTGTAATATTCAGGCCAAGCCAAGGTCCAAAGTTGTGTTAGATTCCAAAAAGCTCCCCAAACCGCATCGGTATTGTAGAAATTAAATTGTGGCGTTCCATCTTCGTTTAACGGAAGTTGCCCAATGGTGCCGTCATTTTTTGGGTAAGTTCCGTTTACATCATTAGCCAATCCTCTTCCTAATAATGCATGATACAAACCTGTGTAGAACTTAACTTTATCAGTTTCAGATTCTCCTTTAATAAGAATCTTGTTTAATTCGGTATTCCAGATATGATTTGCATCTTCTTTAGCTTCTGCAAAAGCTTTCCCTTCAGCCATTAAGTTTTCACGGGCATTCTCAACGGATGTGTAAGATAGAGCCAATTGAACTTCGATTGTTTCCGCTTCCTGTGTTGTAAATGAAAAATAGAAACCTGCTCCTTTTCCAGATATTTCAGATTGATTCGCAATAATTGAATCACCTCGAAACACGCCAAATTCAGTCATTTCTTTGTTCAATTTGGCAACAAAATACATGTTTACAGTTGAGCCCTTCTGATACTTTTTTACATATTCTGGTGCTGTTTCTACCCATCCTTCCACAGTATACTCATCAATTCGTTTTACTTCTGCATCAACAACTTTACCACTTTCACCTTGCTGATTTCCAATATCAAACAACAAATGTGCTTTTTTATTGGCTGGATATGTGTACTGGTGAATTGCTACTCGTTTGGTAGCTGTTAATTCTGCAGTTATATCGTAATCGGCTAAATCGACTTTATAATAACCCGGCTGTGCAATTTCCGATTCTTTCTTGAATCTTGATCGGTAGCCCAAATCAGGATTCTCTAATTTTCCGGGAGTCGTAATCAATTTCCCATTTGTAGGCATTAGCACAATACCACCCAATTGAAATTCATGAACATTTGCAAATCCTTCAATAGATTCATGTCGATCATCGTAACCAACTGCTTCCCAACCCCAATTGTTTCCATAATGACCATTGGTTGTTGGTGCTGGCTTTGCCATTCCGAATGGAAGAGCAGCTGGTGTGTAAAAAAACCACCGGCTATGTGCTGTTCCAATGTTAGGATCAACATATTTTACCAAATCCTCTTTGGTAGAACATGAACTAACTACTAATAACAACATTAAACCAACAAAACAATTCATTGTTCTAATGTTTGAACATATAGAAAAACACACTTTTACAAAACCTATTACAGTATTCATTATCATATCGTTATCGATTACATGTGTTGTAATTGAGTTTTAACAGATTGCCAAAATTCCTCACCTAACAGTTGTGCTCCTCCAACAAAAGCAGCAGATTCTTGCAAATCTGAATATTCAACTCTTACGTCTAAGCCTTCCTTCTTAAACTGTTCATTCATGGCTCCATCGAACAAATTGGATGCTTTCGAAATATTACCTCCAAAAACCACTGTTTCAACCTTAAATTTCTTTATCCATGGAGAAAGAAGTAGTGCTAACTTCTCACCAAAATCTACAAACAATTCCTTTGCTTGTAAATCTTCTATTGCCAAATCCGCAATTTCCTTTACACCTGTCAATTTTGTTCCCGTACGCTCAAAATATCGATTTAGAAGTCCTCTTGTAGAGAAATAATCATCAGCGATGCCTTTTTCGAAAGGTAGATGCCAAATACATCCATTTTCAGGTACTGTATCCTCAACTATGACCGGAATTCCATCCGACAAGAAAGCAGAGCCTAAACCGGTTCCTAAGGTGATTGCCAAATTTTTTTTAGTGCCACTTAGTTTACCAGAGAAATATTCTCCTATGGCAAAAGCTGTAGCATCATTTATAAAACGAATTGGTACTTCATCCAGTTTCAACAATTGCTGCAATTCTGACTCTACATTCACATTATTCAAGTTCTGAAACTTCCCATTTAATCCAGAGAATAAACCAATACCATTCACGTAATCGAAAGGTCCAGGCATCGCAATACCAATTCCCTCTATCTGTTCTCCGTCAAGCTTACCAATACACGTTTGTAAAAGGCGGGCAAAAGCAGAAACAATTTCCTCCTTGCTAGCTTGGTTATTTAAAGCAGAGTGAGAAAAGCTTTCTTCAAGTAATTTTCTGCTATTCAGATCATAGGCTGCACAACTAATGTGACTTCCTCCAACATCTACTCCAATCGAAATCTTATTATTCATGCTAAACTATCTTGTAATGGTTATTGAATAGGTAAATTTTTCAGCGATGTAAAAACCAATATTGTATTCCAACGGTCTGTTGCCTGGATCGGAAACATAACGCTCACGAACCAAAATTGGATCTCCTTTTTTAATTTGTAGACGATCTGCTGTAATTTTAGATGCTAATTTTGCCTTAATTTCTTCTTTTGAAATAGATGGAACCACATTGTATTGATTCTCCAAAATGCTGTAAAGCGGTTTGGTAAAATCTTCATTCCCTGTCATTCCAATTCTTGGATGAAAATAGCTTTCGAAGAATACAAAAGGTCCATCTTTAAAGCCTCTTAGTCGAGACAAACAAAGAATTTTCTCACCTTCCGGAATATTAAAAAAGCTAGCAATTTTAGCTGATACTTTTACCCATTTAGCTTCAATCAAAAAATTCACAAAATCAACTCCTTGATCAGACATTTCTTGCGTAAAACTTCCCCAACTATCTAAATTTGTAGTAATTCCCTTCTCTGCAACCTTCGTTCCAATTCCTTTCTTGCGGATCAATAATCCTTCGTATTCCAACTTATTAGTTGCTTGGCGTAAAGTATTTCTAGAAATCCCCAAACGTTTCGCCAAATCAACTTCCTTTGGCAAAAATCCACCATTTTTATATTCAGGGAGTTCCATCATTTCTCTTAGCAAGCTCTCTACCTGAGCATGCAAAGGAAGCGGACTGTTATGATCTATCTTTAATTCCATTTTGTACATATGTTTGAACATGTCAAATTTATACAATAAAATTTAATTTCCAATATTATTCTTTTCCCAGAATTTACGACACAAAAAAAGCTCACCCGAAGGTGAGCTTTGCAGCAATTATAAATTGTTTTAATATGGTCTTTTAAACTAGCTTAGTTCGCTAGTGCATTTGCTCCGGACACAATCTCAAGTATTTCATTTGTAATAGCAGCCTGACGAGCTTGATTATAATGCAATTTAAGGTCTTGAATCAAGTCACTAGCATTATCGGTCGCTTTATGCATCGATGTCATTCGAGCGCCGTGTTCTGATGCTATAGAGTCCAATATAGCTCCAAAGAATTGTGTTTTCAGAGATTTAGGAATTAAATTTTCCAAAATCTCTTCCTGATTTGGTTCAAAAATATATTCACTTTGTGTGTCATTATCTTCAGCTGACTGAACAACTGGTAAAAATTGCTCATTGGTTAAGATCTGAACACCAGCATTTTTAAATCGGTTATAAACCAGTTCAACTTTATCATATGTTCCAGCTACAAAATCTTGCATTACAGAAGATGCTATCGCAGAAACATTTTTAAAATTCAACTCATTGTAAACTTCATTATGCTCACCAATCACATTTAAGCTCTTGCGAAGAATTTCATATCCTTGTTTTCCAATGGCTAAAACATGCAGAGAACCTTTCTCATTCTGCTCCTTGTAGACACCTCTCGCAAGTTCGTTAACGCGCTTAAATACATTAGAATTAAAAGCACCACACAAACCTTTATTCGATGTTATAGCAACTAATAAAACTTTATCAGTCTTACGCTCTCCGCCATAAATATTTTCTTCAGAATCGCTTAAACTACCTGATAAACTTCCAAGAATTTCTTGCAATTTATCAGCATAGGGACGAATTTGAACAATTGCATCCTGAGCTTTCTTCAGTTTGGCAGCCGATACCATTTTCATTGCAGCAGTAACCTGTTTGGTTTTCTCTACAGATGATATTCGGGTACGTATTTCCTTTAAATTGGCCATTTACAATATTTTGGGCTCTTGGTAGAAAGCCTTTGGTTTTTAGCTATTAAACTAAAAACCAAGAACAATCAACTTTAAGCTTTTATACTTTATTTATATTTTGCAGAAATTTCAGCAGCAACAGATTTCATAACATCCTGTGCTTCTTGAGTATATTTTCCTGCTCCCAACTCGCTTAAAACATCTTTGTGCTTCAAGTCCATCAAATCAATAAAATCAACTTCAAATTCTTTTACTTTTTCTACAGGAACATCTCTTAAAAGTCCTTGGGAACCACAGTAAAGAATAGCTACTTGCTTATCAACAGTTACTGGAGAATATTGACCTTGCTTAAGAATCTCAACATTTTTAGCACCTTTGTTTAGTACAGATAATGTTGCCGCATCCATATCAGAGCCGAACTTGGCAAAAGCCTCAAGTTCACGATATTGTGCCTGATCAAGTTTCAAAGTACCTGCCACCTTCTTCATCGATTTAATCTGAGCATTACCCCCCACACGCGATACCGAAATACCTACGTTAATAGCCGGACGAATACCTGCATTAAATAAATCTGACTCAAGGAAAATCTGTCCATCTGTAATCGAAATTACATTGGTTGGTATATAAGCGGATACATCACCTGCCTGAGTTTCAATAATTGGAAGTGCAGTTAAAGAACCGCCACCTTTAATAATTGATTCTCCATTCTCATCCTTAGCCTCAACTAAACTTTTTGGTAAATCATTCATCTGACGAGCAATATCGTCAGAATCGATAATTTTTGCCGCACGCTCTAATAATCTTGAGTGAAGGTAAAATACATCACCTGGATATGCCTCACGCCCTGGTGGACGACGAAGTAGTAGAGAAACCTCACGATACGAAACCGCTTGTTTCGATAAATCATCATAAATAATCAAAGCAGGACGACCTGTATCACGGAAAAATTCACCAATAGAAGCCCCTGCAAATGGTGCATAAAATTGGAGTGCAGCAGGATCAGATGCAGTTGCCATCACAATAGTTGTGTAAGCCATTGCGCCATGATCTTCTAATGTTTTAGCAATATTTGCTACCGTAGAACCTTTCTGCCCAATTGCAACATAGATACAATAAACCGGCTCTCCTTTGTCGTAAAATTCCTTCTGGTTGATAATGGTATCAATCGCAATGGCAGTTTTACCTGTCTGACGGTCACCAATAATCAACTCACGCTGTCCACGGCCAATAGGAATCATGGCATCAACCGATTTTAAACCTGTTTGAAGAGGCTCAGTAACTGGCTGACGATACAAAACACCAGGTGCTTTACGTTCCAAAGGCATCTCATAAGTTTTACCTTGTATCTCACCCTTACCATCAACTGGTTCACCAATGGTATTGATCACACGCCCTAACATACCTTCTCCCACATTAATGGAAGCAATACGTTTTGTTCGTTTTACTGTATCTCCTTCTTTAATACCCTGAGATTCGCCAAGCAATACAGCTCCAACATTATCCTCTTCAAGGTTGAGAACGATACCTAGAACTCCGTTCTGAAATTCGATAAGCTCGTTTGATCCAACGTGTGACAAACCGTAAATACGGGCAATTCCATCACCCACTTGTAGTACGGTTCCAACTTCTTCAAGTTGTGCTTCGGTTTTAAGACCTTCTAATTGTTGTTTTAGAATTTCCGAAACTTCAGCAGGTTTAATACTAGCCATATTTATACTATTTAAACAATTTATAGTGCCTTAAGTAATATCAATCTTACTGTGTTTAAAGGAAAATTCCAATAAACACCTTATTTATTGTGATTTGAAAGTAATTCTCTTTTAATTTTATTCAACTGAGTGCTTACACTTGCATCCAATTGTTGATCATCAACACGAAGTACAAAACCACCAATGATATCCTTATCCAGAACTTCTTCTAGCTCTATTTTTGAATCGAAAGCTTTCGACAAAAGAGTACTCAAATTTTCCTTACTACCCTCTTCAATAGTTGTTGCGGAAGTAAGAGTCGCCGATAAAATTCCTTGATCTTTACGACACAAGGCTAAAAAATTTCGAGATATGTCCTTCAAATAAATTTCCCTTCGATTTTTAACAACTAAATCTAAAAAATTTAGGGTAATCGCATTTATTCTATCTCCAAATATTTGCTTCATCGAAGCGCGTTTTTGAGATGTTTTAATGACCGGACTTTCCACCATCAGCCAGAAATCCTTCACTGTATTGCAAAGCTCATCAACAAGCTTCATATCAGTCACAATTGTGTCTAATACGTTCTTTTCTTTTCCTAACTGAAAAAGAGCTTTTGCATATCGAACCGAGATTTTACTTTCGTTCATATCTTCTTAGATATTAGTCCCAAAAAAATTTCAGGATAAGATATGAGATCTGCTTTAACAACTCCCACTCACTCTTTTACTAATTCAACTTTACTTCGTCCATCAACTTTTTGAAATAATCCTTCTGTTGCTGGTCATCAGCAAATTGCTGACGAAGAATTTTCTCTGCAATCTCTACTGAAAGCAAGGCAACCTGTGCTTTAATTTCACCCAGAGCAGCTGATTTTTCACTTTCAATATTGATACGAGCTGATTCAATTACTTTATCCGCCTCAAGCGTTGCTTTTTGCTTAGCTTCACTAACCAAAGTAGCACCCAGCTCTTTTGCTTCTTTTAGCATTCCCTCACGCTCTTTTCTAGCCTCCTGAAGAATTCTTTCGTTGTTGGCTTGTAGTTTAGCCATCTCTTCTTTTGCACTTTCTGCAGAAAGAAGCGCCTCCTTAATAGAATCATTACGCTCTTCAATTGCATCAACAATCGAAGGCCATGCAAATTTCTTCAAAAGAAAAAACACACTTGCAAAAGCAATAAACATCCATATGAAAGTTCCCAATTCGGGAGTTACTAAGCCCATAGTATTCTATATTAATTCACTTAAAGTGATGTTAACTTCAAATAATTACCACAATTTGCCGCAGACAATCTCTTATGGCAAATTGTGGATTATGCTATTACAATACGATAGCTAACAAACAAATGATAATTGCAAATAAAGCAACCCCTTCAATAAGGGCAGCAGCAACAATCATGTTAGAACGAATATCTCCAGCAGCTTCGGGTTGACGGGCGATACTCTCAAGAGCAGATGCACCAATCTTACCAATACCAAAAGCAGCGGCAATAGCAGCAATACCAGCGCCAATAGCAGCACCAAACTTTGCAAGACCTGCAGTTGCAACGGCCTGAAGAATAATTGATAATGTAATCATAGCGTTCTTAGTTAATTGATTAAAAACTATTAAAAGCTCCAATTAAGGAGTAAATAAATTCTTAATGATCTTCTTCTACTGCCATTCCAAAATAAAGAGCAGATAAGAACGTAAATACATAAGCTTGAATTAAGGCAACTAGAAGTTCAAGCACATTCATAAAAATAACGAAGCCTACAGAAATAACAGATGATCCCAGTCCAAGTGTAGAGCTCATTTCTCCAAAAATGAAAATTAAAGAAATGAATGACAATACAATAATGTGCCCCGCAGTGATATTTGCAAAAAGTCGAACCATCAATACAAATGGTTTTGTCATCATACCCATTAGTTCAACCAATGGCATCAAAGGCACAGGATACTTCAACCACCAAGGTACCCCAGGAGTGTTAAAAATATGTTTCCAGTAATTCTTATTCCCATTCACTAAGGTAATAATGAACGTGAACAGAGCAAGTACCATTGTAATAGTAATATTACCGGTTACATTAGCTCCTCCAGGAATAAATGGCATAAGTCCCATAAGATTATTTAACCAGATAAAGAAAAAAATGGTCAACAGGAATGGAACGAATTTTTTATATTTTTTTTCTCCAATTGCGGGTTTTGCAATTTCGTCAACTACAAAAACAATGATCGGTTCAAGCATGGATTGCATCCCTTTAGGTGCTTGTCCTTTTCTTTTGGTGTAGGCTTTCGCTACTGATACAAATACCCATACTAGAATGAACATACTAATGAGCATGGCAACCACATTCTTAGTCATAGAAATATCAAAAGGACGCACTTGCTGTCCATTTACCATTTCGACTACTTTACCTCTGTATTCACCTTCTTTAGCTAATTCAAAACCATTATAAGATGAATGACCGTGATGAAACTTACTCGACATGAAGATATGAAAGCCTGAATGCTGAGAATAAACAATAACAGGTAAATGAGCCTTAAAATGAAAATCACCATATGAGAATACATGCCAATCGTAAGCATCGGCAATATGATCCATTATAAAACTTCCCGGCTCGAACTTTTTCTTTTCATGTGTTTCATGAGAAGTATGTTCTTCATGCTTCTCTTCAGAAGCAAAAGTAGGTACAACAGTACTCACAAGGAAAATAATCAACAGTAAACGGTAAATATGTTTCATACGTAAAAAGACTTACTTTTAATAACTGCCAAACAATTTGGTTTGATATTAAACCCAAGCTATCTATTTTTGGATTTATTTGATCTAATCTGCTTAATGTGTTAATCCAAACCCTATTTGAACTAACAATATTTTCAAGAATGATTACTCATTCACTTATTACTTAAATCATCCAATAAAATATTGGTGATTCTCAATTTTGTCACCCAAATTTAATAAAAAAACTATTGCATGTGACTTTTTATAATCATTTAACATTTCCAGACCTTAAAGTATTAGATAAAGTTACTACATCGTAAGCTGTATATACGATGTAACAAAATCCAAAATACAGGACAAAACTCAATGCATTCGCACGATCCAGCAAGACATAAACAATTACAAAGCTAAGATGTGCGAATAGTTTTATTCCGAACCAAGCCATGTAATTTGTATTGAAAACTCGAGGATTATTCTTAACAGAATTAAGCAATTTGTAATGCTGAAAGGAACTAAGTAGAAAAAAATACAAAATTACAAAAGGAAAAATATAATTAAACCAAGGCTCTAATATCGTCAAATACATCAGAACTGATATTGCCAATAGTACTCCGGATATGATTCCCAGATTTAGAATGTATTTTTTAATTGATTTTTCCATGTTGATATTTAAATATGCTTACTTATTTCTAAGCAAATCTTTTAAAGCAAAATAAAGAGATAAAACAACACCTAAAAAAGCTCCGATTATTGTAAAAAGAGGAAATTCTCGTTCTAAAAATTCATCCAACTTCATTCCTCCGTACAAAACCAAAAGAATAATTATAATCATTTGAAAAGCAAGACCAGAATATTTTGCAATACTTCCAACCTGCTTTTTCCGCTTTCCAAAAGTGTCTATCCTATCCTTTTTATTTTTTTTCATCCTTTTTAGGAGCTTGTTCGCCCATTTTACATGTTCCTGTGAACTTGGCACCAGGCTCCACTGAAATTTTATCTGTAGCGATATTTCCTAAAATAACCGCTGTATTTTTAAGGTTAACCATTTCCGATGCCATGATATTTCCTTCAACACGGCCAGAAACGTCAATTGTTTTACACTTTACATCACCTTCAATTTTTCCAGTGTTTCCTACAACAACTTTTCCATTCACGTCCATTTTCCCATTTAGATATCCATCAATTCGAATATCTCTAGATGCTTTAACATCACCTTTAATAGATGTTCCGTCACAGATTAAATTAACTGCGGTTGGCTGTACTTCGTTGTTTCTGCTCATTTTATTTTTTTTACTAAACATTTTATGATCGTATTGAAATATAATTTCGAGTATTATTAGTACTTATTTATCGCTAAGTCGGCAAATAAAAACCAAAACAAGATTGAAAAACATCAGCAATTAGTAGCTATGATAAAGCGTCTACTCCATCGCTATTCTTTTCATCCTTAGTATTCAATCAACTCAATATTATTAAAAATAGTATCCCCATACGGGAAAAGATCTTGCAATACTCTAATGCAAGCCATACAAATATAAAAAATTGGATGAGAAATACCATTTAATTCAAACGATTACAAACAAAAAAAAGGCCTCCAAATTGGAGGCCTTAGTATATTTTAAAATCTGTTTTTGTCTTATTTAGGATCGTATCCCCATTTAATGAAGATTGAACCCCAAGTAAAACCGGCACCAAATCCTGATAGGATAATGTTGTCGCCTTTTTTCAGTTGGTTTTCCCATTCCCATAAACACAATGGAATTGTAGCTGAAGTGGTGTTACCATATTTTTCAATATTGATCATCACCTTTTCTTTAGCTAAGCCCATACGTTTTGCAGTTGCTTCGATAATACGGTTATTAGCCTGATGAGGAACTAACCATGCTAAATCATCTGCAGTCATATTGTGTTTCTCCATCATTTCAACAGATACATCAGCCATGTTAGATACCGCGTGTTTGAATACGTGGTTTCCTTCCTGGTAGATGAAGTGCTCGCGAGCATCAACTGTTTCATGACTTGCTGGTTTGCATGAACCTCCGGCTTTTTGATGCAAGTGCTTGCGACCAAAACCTTGAGTATGCAACATCTCATCAATTATACCTACGTTCTCAGTTGTTGGTTCAAGAAGAACCGCTGCTGCCCCGTCACCAAAAATAGGACAAGTTTGACGATCAGTATAATCAACAATTGATGACATTTTTTCAGATCCAACAATGATAACTTTCTTATACATTCCGGATTGGATGTATTTAGAACCTGTTGCCAGAGCAAAAAGAAAACCTGAACAACCAGCATTCAAGTCGAAACTGAAAGCATTGTTTATGCCTAATTTATCGCTAATAATGTTTGCTGTAGCAGGGAATTGCATGTCTGGTGTTACCGTAGCGCAAATCACCAAATCAACTTCTTCAGGAGAGGTATTGGTTTTTTCAAGCAATTGTGCAATTGCTTTAGCTCCCAATTCAGAAGAACCTTGTCCTTCGCCTTTTAGAATTCTTCTTTCTTTGATACCAATTCGGGTCATGATCCACTCATCGGTTGTATCAACCATGGTGCTCAGTTCTTGATTGGTAAGAATGTAGTCAGGAAGATAAGCCCCAACTCCTGTAATTACTGCGTTTATTTTTGTCATTACTATGCTTACTTAGTGTTTATCAGATAGATTCAGCTTTCTTCTATACAAATTCACATACTGCCGTAAGAGAACAGATTAAGAAATACGAGCATAAGCTGATCGTTTTCACTAAGTCCCCCTTAGAAAAGTTTATGAAAATGTATAATAAGCAAAATTGCTCCAAAGAATATTCTAAGGAGCAAATTTACTATTGCGTTAAACCTTATCCGTAAGAATTAGGTTATGCTGTAACTTCTTTTTCAATCGCTAATTTACCTCTATAGTATCCGCACTCAGGGCAAACAGTGTGGTATTTAGCAGTTGCTCCACAGTTTGAGCAAGATGCTAAAGTAGCAGGAGTCGCTTTAATATGAGTTCTTCTCTTATTTCTTCTCTGCTTCGATGTTCTGTGTTTTGGATGTGCCATTTTTCAACCTATTAAACTATTTATTATCAATCAATTTTTTTAATTCACTCCATCTCGGATCAATTTCTTCTTTCTCCGAGTGTTCGTTTAGTTTTTGAATCATTTCTTCGTTGCAAGTGTTGAACCCATCTTCGTCGTCCGGATGGACAAAGCTTAAAGGTAAGCTAAGTGAAAACAACTCATAAATGTAATGTGCCGTCTCAAGTTCGTTTACTGCTTCTGAAATAACAATTACATCTTCTGCCAGTTCTTCGCTTTCATCTCCAAATTTCACGTAAACAGAGCTTTCGCCACTTATTTCCACATCCATTTGATCAAGACAACGATCACAGGCTATCTTCAATACCCCATCCAATTCAATGGTAAGAGTCATAACCAATGTCTTCTTTTCCAGTGTAACTTTCACTGAAACGTCAGTTTGGTATGCATCTTCCTCTTGAAAATGCTCAAAGAATTTCTCGTCAGCAGTGAATTCGAATTCATGACTGCCATCTTTTAATCCTTTGTAAGGAATCGTGTATTTTGCTAAATAATCCAAAATGCTCAAATAAAACTTTGCAAAAGTATAAAAATTAATCATACGTCTTTACAAATTACAACATCTTTTTTGACATGACCAATCAATTATTAATCTGAATGCCAGTTTCAATGCTTCAATTCCTATAAAAACGGGGTGCAAAAATAGGTAGATCTTTGGAGGTTTCAAAAAAAAACAAGCTATTTGAAATCCAATTGTTTCAATTTAGAGGTAAAATAATCCTGAAGACCGCACCACTACCCATTTCTGAACTTACAACAAATATTTTTCCTCGGTGATAATTTTCTATAATTCGCTTAGAAAGTGATAATCCTAAGCCCCATCCACGCTTTTTAGAAGTGAATCCAGGCTTAAAAATCGTTTTAAACTGATTTCTAGCTATTCCTTTTCCTGTATCACTAATGTCAATTATTAATTGATTTGCTTTGCTAGAAAGTGAAAATTTCAATTGACCTTTTCCTTCCATTGCATCGACAGCATTCTTAGATAAATTTTCAATTACCCATGAAAACAATTCTTTGTTAATCGGAATTATTTCATTTTCTACATCTTCTTTTTCTAAACTATATTCAACTTTATCAGAGGTTCGCTTCTTTAAATATTCTATACTGCTATCCAAAACATCAACAATGTTGGAAAATTTAAGAACAGGTTTAGATCCTATTTTAGAAAAACGCTCTGCAATCACTTCTAAACGGCTCACATCCTTTGCCATCTCTTCTGATAGGTTTGAATCAATTTTACCATCTTTAATCAGCTCCATCCAAGCCATAAGAGAGCTTATTGGCGTTCCCAATTGATGTGCAGTTTCTTTCGACATACCAAGCCAAACCTGATTCTGTTCTGCCGATTTTGAATAAGAAAAAGCCAAATAGGCAATTAGAATAAAAGTAATAATTGCGCCCAATTGAACGAATGGGTACCATGCCAATCGTTTTAGTAAGTTAGAATCGTCGAAATAGATATAGTTTTTGCCATTTACAAGATCAATTTCAATGGAATGGTCCTCTTCCCTCATCTCTTTTAATCGCTTCTTTAAAATACGATCTTCTTGCTTTTCGGAGAAGGCAATATTACGGTGTGCAACAATATTGTCATCATCATCTACCAAAATAACAGGTATGGTTTCATTCTCTTCCATAATCCTATTAATAAGACTTACATCTTGATTGGGATTTGCATCTAAACTGCGTAAACCAGCAGCCCATAACTCTACCTTTTTGACTTCTTCGTGAGCCAACTTATCCACCAGGTTACTGGTGTAAAAAATTGAGCTCAAAATAATTACAAGAGCAATCAGTAGAAAGTAAATTTTCCAATGACGGTTTTTAAGATAGATTTCCAAGGTTTCGAGTTCTAAGGTTTCATTAAAGATAACGACAAATCTTCTGATTTCTTATCCTCATTATTGAAAGCGTTTCAAATATCAAGAAATTGGGCTTATTTTTTTAGTTTTCCGTAAAAGTTCAAGACTGCTTCGGCATTTTCTTTTGGAGCATCTCTTTCAACCTGAAGCGGATGAATTGTTTGCCCCTTTCGCTTTTCCTGGCCATGCTTATAGGCCTTATCGTAATAAGTTAAGGTAATATCCGCGACAGCATGAAAATCTCCTTTATCGAGGCTCTCAAAGGCATTTTTAACATTTAAACCACCTAGCCTTTTTTCAATTTTAAAAACCAAACCTTTCAACAGTTCAATATCAAAGCAAGCATATTCCTTTACCAAGCGTTTAATTCGCTCTTCTTTCGGAACATCTAATCGAATCACCTCCGCTTTTCTCATTCTTCCAAATAAAACATCATTAATCCGCACTGTTCCTACAGAATTGCTTTCATCTTCGATCCAAATTGGTCGATTAGCGTCAAATCCGGACCAAATCTTAGCTAGTTCGTTTTCAAAATGTTCTGTCGTAGGCTGATCAGCTTGCCCTAATGCACCAAAAGCAGATCCTTTATGGTTGGCAATACCTTCAAGATCTAAAACTTGTTCGCCCATTTCAGTTAGCTTGTGCAAAACTTCAGTTTTACCGCTACCTGTGTAACCTCCAATTACAACCAATTCTGATTTCTCTTGAAACTGATCCCGATTATAGCTTCTGTACGCCTTGTAGCCACCTTTTAACAAGTAAACCGTAAATCCAGCTGTTTCGAATAGCCAGGCCATGCTGCCGCTTCGCATTCCACCACGCCAGCAATGTATCAGGATTTCACCATCAACTGCAATTTTCTTGGCTCTTCTAACAAACACTGATAGCTTTGGGCCAACCAATTCTAAGCCCAGAAGTACGGCAGCATCTTTACTCGAACGCTTATATTTTGTTCCGACTAGTGCACGTTCTTCATTGGTGAAAATTGGAATGTTGCAGGCACCGGGAATGTGCCCTTGCTCAAATTCAGCAGGTGTTCTCACATCGATAATCGGAATGTTTTTTCCTTTTTCCAGAAAATCTTTTGGATTAAGTACGGTAGCCATTTGTTCGTTTTATTTCAATAAAATAGCACGTAGAATTTACGTGCTTATTTTTGTTATTTTCTTTTGTTAATCTTCTAGAAACTCTCCAAGAATGGAGCTTGCTCCTTTTGATCGATTTTCTCCAGCAGGAGATATCGCTTTTATTAATTTTCTAATTGGCATGGATTGCAACCAAACTTTTCCAGTTCCCTTTAAGGTTGCTAGAAACATACCTTCACCACCAAACACCATGGACTTTAAACCGCCGGCTTTTTCTATTGAAAAATCAATACCTTCTTCAAAAGCTACGACACAACCTGTATCAACTCTTAGGGTTTCGTTATTCAATTGTTTCTTTATAACAGTACCTCCTGCATGAACAAATGCTTTACCATCACCTTGCAGTTTTTGTAAGATAAAACCTTCGCCACCAAAGAATGTTGCTCCTAATCTTTTATTGAAAGCAATACTGACCTTAGTTCCAAGAGCGGCACAAAGAAAACCATCCTTTTGAACGATTAGCGAGCCTCTTGACTGACTAAGATCAATAGGCATAATTGTTCCCGGGTAAGGAGCAGAAAAAGCAACTTTAGCTTTTCCATAGCCTCTGTGTGTAAAGTGAGTTAGGAAAAGAGATTCTCCTGTAATCATACGAGAACCGGCTGAAAGTAATTTGCTAAACAAACCAGCTTCCGGTTCAGAACCATCGCCCATTTTAGCTTCGAATTGAATGCCTTCTTCCATATAAGCCATTGCTCCAGCTTCGGCAATAACTGTTTCGTTCGGATCCAACTCAATTTCGACTAATTGAATGTCGTTACCGTATATTTTGTAATCTATTTCGTGTGAAGTCATGTTATAAGAATTGTAAGTTATAATTCCGACAAGCATCGGAAATGAGATAAGAAAATTACAATTCCTAAGTAAGAAATCATAATTTTTCTAAATTCTATACTTGCTATCCTCATCTTCCATAATCATGCCCAAGTAGCTTTCGTATCGGGTCATGCTAATTTTTCCAATTTCGACAGCTTCCTTTACTGCACATTTAGGTTCGTGCATATGTGTACAATTGTTGAATTGACAGCTGTTTGATATTTTGAAAATCTCCAAAAAGAAATGAGACATTTCCTCTTTTTCCATATTAAAGGTTCCAAACCCTCTAATTCCCGGCGTATCTATAATATAGCCTCCAAAATCGAGCTCGAACATCTCTGAAAAAGTAGTTGTGTGTTTTCCTGAAGAATGAGATTCTGAAATTTCACCTGTTTTCAGTTCCAAACCTGGCTGTATGTGGTTGATTAGAGTTGATTTTCCAACGCCGGAATGACCAGAAAGCAAATTTATCTTGCCTTTTAATGCTTCTCTAATAATTTCTAAGTGTGTACCTTCTTTTGCGGATATTTCGTAACACTTGTAACCAATCGATTCGTAAATTCCTTTTAACTCAGCCAATCTTTCCATATCGTTTGGACGATAACGGTCAACTTTATTAAAAACCAAGTTTACCGGAATATTATAAGCTTCTGCAGCGGCCAGAAATCTATCGATAAATGTTGTTGTTGTAAGAGGGTAATTAACTGTTACAATCAGAAAAGCGTGATCGATATTAGCTGCAATAATTTGGCTACTTTTTGAAAGATTAGTTGATTTACGGATGATGTAGTTTTTGCGATCTTTAATCTTCACAATAACATTAGCATCCTTATCTTCGTTAAATTCAACAATATCGCCCACCGAAATAGGGTTAGTTGTTCGAATCCCTTCCATACGAAAACGTCCCTTTATTCTACAGTCATGAATTGTTCCATCACTTGTTTTAACGGTATACCAACTTCCTGTTGATTTTATGACTAATCCTTCTTTCAATGCGCTTATTTTTATTACAAAAGTAGTTGATTCCAAGCAATTTTAGACTATTTCCTTTCATTTTCTGATTTTTTAACAAATCTCCTTTCACATTCTGGCCAATCAGGTATTTTCTTTTTTATCTTTATTCACTCCAAATAAAAAACATACGCTATGCGAAAAATAATAAGTTACAATGTAAATGGAATTCGTGCCGCTTTAGGTAAAGATTTCATTGGCTGGATAAAGCAGGAAAACCCAGATATTCTTCTTATACAGGAAACTAAAGCACAACCTGAACAGATCGAAACTCATCTTTTTGAAGAATTAGGTTATCATTGCTACTGGTTTTCTGCAGAAAAAAAAGGATATAGTGGCGTTGGTATCTTGAGTAAGATAAAGCCTGATCATGTTGTTATTGGTATTGACAATCCAAAATATGATGTAGAAGGAAGAGCTATTCGTGCTGATTTTGGAGATGTTTCTGTTTTTAGTACTTACCACCCTTCGGGAACTACTGGAGGTCCTCGTCAAGATTATAAAATGGAATGGCTAGCCTATTTTCAAGAATACATTACTGAATTAAAAAAGGAAAGACCTAATTTGATTATTGGTGGCGATTATAACATATGCCATAAGCCTATAGATATCAGTAGGCCAGAAAAAAAGAAAAACGTATCGGGCTTTTTACCCGAAGAAAGAGAATGGGTAAGTCAGTTTATTGATAATGGTTTTATTGACAGCTTTAGAGAGTTTGATCAATCTCCAGATAAATATAGTTGGTGGAGTTACAGAGCTGGCTCCAGAGGGAAAAACCTCGGCTGGCGTATCGATTACCATATGGTTAGCGAACCATTGCGTGACAAGCTAAAAGGAGCTTCTATTCTTGCAGATATCGTACACTCAGATCATTGTCCGGTTGTAGTTGAAGTTGATTTTTAAATCCGTCAAATAATTATCAATCCCGAAGAGAATTCCTTTTCGGGATTTTTTAATTTATATCATACTGACAAGTTGTACGCATACAATTAGAAAAACCATAGCAATAGGATAAACTGTTGCATAAGCAATAGCCTGAGCATTAGAGTCAGTCATACCGTCAACGGCAGCTAAACCTGGTGTACTGGTCATACTACCGGTAAGAGCACCCAATAAGTTAAGAAGGTTCATTTTAAGCCAATAGTGGCCGATTAATGTGGTGATAATCATTGGGATTAATGTGATTCCTATGCCAACGCCGAACAAAACTAAACCAGATTCTTGGAATGTTTCAACTAAATGTGAACCTGCGCTTGTTCCAACTACCGAAAGGAACATTAGTAAGCCTAGTTGACGAAGCAATTGATTCGCTGTTCCAGACATGGTCCATAAAACCGGACCCGTTTTTCCGATTCTACTAAGCACTAAGGCAACCATTAAGACGCCACCTGTTAATCCAAGCGAGAAGGTAAAATCATCCGAAAATGAAATCTTCAGCTTACCAACTAAAACACCTAATACGATACCGGTTGCAATTGGGAAAAAGTCGGTGTCGGATAATTTTTTAACATCGTTACCAAAGAGATGACGAACGTTATTGATATTCCCGGTACCACAGGCCACAATAAGCTTATCTCCAAAACGAATAATTGATTTTGAACTAGGAGCAATATCAATACCCGCTCTTCTGATTCGTGTGATTCGAGCATTGTAATTTGATAATACATTTAGCTGGCCGATTGTCTTATTTACGACATCTTTATTGGTAACTAAAATACTTTCAACCACATAATCTACACTTAAAGGAATCTTTTCCTGAGTTTCCTCTCCAATAAGCAGTCTGGCTTTCTCAATAGCTTGTTCAGTTCCAATTAGCTTTACGATATCCCCTTTTTCAAGTCTTGTGGTAGGCAAAGGCACAATTGTTTTTCCTTCATGCATTATTCGAGTAATGTTGGCTTGTGTCATAGCACGAACTTTTAGTTCACGTATGGTCTTACCAACTATCTTTTCATTTTCAACAACAAAATTCTTATTGACTAATTCTGGATTCTGTTTTAAAATCTCTTCTTCTAATTTATCAGCCTCTTTTTTAATATTAACAGCAGTTAATTTTGGGTATAACCTTACAAAAAGAATTACACCAATTACACCAAATGGGTAAGCAATACCGTAACCGATAGAAGCCATTGGTGATTGAGTAGTTTCAATAGCTGCAGCTAAACCAGGCGTACTGGTTAGTGAACCAGTTAATAATCCAATAGCAATATTCATATCGACTTGAAATACGATAGCTAATAAAAGGGTCACCAAAGATGCACTTCCTACCAAGATCAGAGCTAGTAAAATTAACTCTCTACCATTTTTTTGAAAGGATTCGAAAAATCCTGGTCCGGCTTGAATACCTATGGTGAAAATAAATAGAGTTAAACCAATTTTTTGAATGTCAATAGGAATACTTACACCAAAGTGGCCAAATACAAGAGCGACAAAGATAACAGCAGAAACATCAAGAGAGATGCCTTTTATTTTAATGTTACCAATTATAAATCCGATTGCAACTATTAGAAATAGAACGAAATAACTTGATGATAATAAATCCATTTAAGAAATCTTTTAAATAATATGAAAACCAAGAGGCGATTCCCAACAAGAGCACAAAGGTAAAAATTCAAATGAAAAAAAGCGGTTGAATTTAATTCAACCGCTCTAAATTATTATTTACTGATTCTTATTTCATCAAGAAATTAAAATCATCAGAAGCTTTTAATTCATATGGCTCAATACCATTTTTAAATATACGGCACTCTCTATCACCTATTAAACTGATTTTGCCATCCTCAACCAAGAACATGGTTGCTTCTCTTAAACCAGCTACATACATATCAGGGTTTAATACTAAGAACTCATTGATTCTATCTTCGCGAGTTTCTCCACCGTGTCCTTCCGGGTTTTTATCCAAATAGTGAGGATTAATTTGGAATGGGATCAGATTTAAAGCCTCAAAACCAAGAGGATCAATAATTGGCATATCATTAGTCGTTTTAATTGTAGGGCAAGTTAAATTTGAACCAGCACTCCAGCCAATATAAGGTGTTTTACCATTGATTACTTTGTTACGAATGGCATCAGTTAGATTAAATTTATGAACCATGTGTAAAAGGTTCCATGTGCTTCCACCACCAACAACAATAGCTTCCGCTTCTTCAACAGCTTTTATAGGATCTTCAAAACGATGTATAGATACAATATCGTGACCAACCTCGTTGAATCTATGCTTTACTTTTGCCTCATAATCATCAAAAGATACGGTAACACCAGCATAAGGAATGAATAATGCCTTAATTGGTTTATCTCCTAAAAACTCTTTGATATTATTCTTTGGGTAATCTAAATATTCTTCACCAGGATTGGTTGAGTTACTAATTAATAATAGTCTCATTATTTTAAAATTTAGTTTAAGCTGATGTGTATTTCAGCTTTAAATTTAATTATTTACTAAGGAAAGTAAGCTCTCTTTTTCAACAAATTCTAGATATTTATCATTGCCCATTGGTCTGCGAGGAATTATAAACGAAAAAGTACTTCCCTTATCCACTTCACTTTCGACCATCATTTGACCATGGTTCTTCACTAGAAAATCTCGACATAAGGTAATTCCCAAGCCAGTACCTTTCTCATTTGCAGTACCATCTGTAGTTTTTCCTTCGTAGATATTCTCAATCTGTTCTGGCATCATTCCAATACCATTATCAATTACTGAAATCTTAACAAAATACTCGCCTATTTCCGATTTAATTTCGATACTTCCCTCTTTGTGCGTGAATTTTATTGCATTGGAAATCAAATTCCTAAGAACCGTATTGATCATGTTCCAATCGACATATACTTCTACAGAAGCATTAGAACTTGTAAATAATTTAATCGATTTAATTTTAGCCAACTCAGCTAATAAACCGATGTTTGAATTAATTATTGAACTTGCATCAACCATTTGCAAATTAGCTGATATGGTTGAAGTTTGATTCTTTGCCCAAAACAATAAATTCTCTAACAACTCAAATGAGTTATCTGCCGAATGAAAGAGAGACACCAAAAATTCTGTTTTATCCTCTTCGCTTAGGTTTAATTCTTTATCGGTTAGCATCATGCGTAAACCATTGCTAATATTTCCAATGGATCCTCGTAAATCGTGAGCAATTAATGAGAACATTTTATCTTTCGTTTTATTGGCAGTTCTCAACTTATCTTCACTGTCTTTGAGACGTTTCATTGCTCCTATGAGCTCTTCCTGATGCTGACTAACCAAACGATTTCTCAAATACAGTAATTCATTGTCTTTTAGGTTGTTTCGATATCTAAAAGTCAATAAGAAGATAACAACAAGTAAGACTAATAAAATTAGCAAACCAACTGTATATTGTCTATTGATCTCTAACTGTTGTGTTTGATTTTCGTCTCTCAACAATTGATTCTCTTGATTTTTCACATCTTCAATGTGTCTGGAATCCAAATCATCAATTTTATTAGATAACTGTTCTGATGCTATCGAATCCTGATAAGCCTGAAGATTTTGATGCGCCAAAACTGACTTTTTATAGTTCCCCAATTTGGTGTAGTAGAGTGATAAATACTTGTAATAACCTCGAAATAATCTTTTAGAATTTAAATGAGAGGCAATCAAGTATCCTTTATCAAGATGATGTTTAGCTTTTTCTAATTCGCCATGATCCAAATACAATTCACTCATATTCAACTCGAACAAGCCGATTTTATTATTTGGAACTTTCGATTTGTAATAATCAACAGCTTCACGATAAGTTCGAATCGCTTTTAAGGTATCTCCCATTTCGGTATACAAACTTCCAATATCATTCAGAGCGTCACCAACAATTACTCTATGAGCCATTTTTTTACCCAAAGCCAAAGCTTCTTGCAGGTAATCCAAAGCTTGATCATGCCTATCAATCGCCTTGTAGTAGAGTCCTAGCAAATTTAAACAGCTTGCTATCCCTACTTTATCATCAATATTTTCATAAATCTTTTTTGCTTCAAGCGTATAGGTATACGTCTTACTATATTTTCCTGATTGATAATAAACCGTGGCTAATTGACGGCTAATATCCGCCATGTCTTTTAGAAGTTTATGATCTTGAGCAAATCGATATGCTTTCAATAAATAATCCAGAGAGTTATCGTACTGGTTATCGATGTAGTAGGCAGTTCCTACATAATACATCGCTTTTATGATTTCGTTATCATATTCTAGGCTTTGAGCCAAAGCAAGTGCTTGCAATCCTTTAGCGATTCCTTCTCGAGGTTCTATTTCCCAATAAACCTTACTCATTTCAAGCAAAGTCTCCAATTTCTCTTGGCCGTACACATTTTCATAACGTTTATTCAAACTATCCAAACTTGTTTGAAAACCGGCGAAAGTAGGTAAGACAAGAAGAGCAGAAAAAAAACAAAATAAGAGTAGGGATTTCTTTTTCATGCCACTAATATACTATTTTATGACACATAATTCAACATTCGTCAAAACTGATCTGTATATAAATAAAAATGCCAGATCCTAGAAGAATCTGGCATAATATTATTTATTATTTGGTATTAGAATGTTATCAAGGTAATTCCTACTGTAAATGGATCCAATTCAGGGCCATCATTTTTTTCGAATAGTCCATTTAAACCATAAGTAGCAAAAAAGTTTAGAGAACGATAACCGACACGTACCTGCGCAGAATAACGAAGTGTATTTAAATTAAAATCGTCATGATCTTTGTCCTTGTGTTTGTTACCATTCGACTTGTATTTTATTTTGGTATGAGAACCTAAACGTAAACCTCCCACTACTCCTGCCGACATGTGGACTCTTCTGGTTTTATACTTAACTGGAATTTGAAATTCAAGAAGCAAAGGCACCGTAAGATATAAGCTTGTTAATTTGCTTTTCTTTACTGACCAATCTGAGTCAATTGCGTATGGTTGAATTAAATCAGAACCACCTTTTTCCAAACTTATGTTCTGATCGAATCGATAATTATTCCACTCTAAACCTAAACCAGTAACCAAACCAATGGTGTTTCGTTCTTTTTGCAAGCCTATATCATATTGCAAAAAATTCAAGTTTACGGCAAGAGACTTGGCCATATCCAAATCCATAAAGTCATTTTGTTCTGCAGGATACATACTATAATCTTCTTCAGCAAAACCATTTACACCCATCTCAAAACCAGCCCAATGTCCTCTAAAACCTTTTTCTTCATCAATAAAGAATTTATCTTGATCAGAATCCCATGGATGTACCTTTTGAATTCGAATTCGAGTACCATGCCAACCATCGATAATGTTAATTTGCTTGCCTCCAATTCTTATTTTAGTTGTATCACGGTCTTCTTCAAAACCAACCTTACCAATCTTTCCAATTTTAGCCTTAATCCCATTGTCACTTTCAACTACCTTCACGACATCTTTTTTCATGAATTTAACTTTGGTAGTATCCTCCCCGTAGCTTTTGGTTACTTTATAAATTGTCTCTGTTCTATTTTTGGTATCAGATTTCTTCTTTTTGCTCGACCAAGAATCTTCAATTAATACCTTCTTTTTAATGCTGTCCGTTTTTACAGTATCAACAACTACTTGAGCATTAATTCCGAAAACCAATAAAAAAGCTATACTTAGTAATAGTAATTTCTTCATAACATTATTTTTTTCTTATTTCTAAGGGTAAGACGAAGTACTTGAGGAATAGTTACAGGCTTATTTAATTGTTTTTGAAAAACCGATTCCTTCACTCTTAAAATTCAATCTTGTTTTCTCAGTTACAGAATCATAGGTCCTTTCTAGTTTCACATTTTTACCTGCAATCTCTCCTATTTTATCAACACCATATTTTGCAATTGCATACAAAACTGAACTTTTCTTTTTAGGAGCACTCGATTTCCAAGACATACCCAATTGAGCCAATCCATTGTTTTGATCAACTGTTTCGATAGAAACTTTCTCTATCACTTTTAATTTAGGCTCAAAATTAGCCTTGTTCGAAAGAGCTGCGACCTTTACATTTGAACTTAGCACTGGCAAAGCAACTTTTTCGACTATTTTTTCAAAGTCTTTTGCAGGAACCTTTTTAGGACCGCTTAATTCTTGCAATTCCTTAACTAAACTCTTTGCTTCTTTTATTTTTTCTGCTTGAAAACCAGAATCCTTTTCTGGGTCAATAGAAGTCACCTTTTCAACAACTAGCTTTTCTACTTTAGTAGGCTCAGGCTGAACTTGAGAAATTGATTTGATACCCGTGTTTACATCTTCGTATTGGTAAAAGATGCTCCACAAGGAAAAAAGTAATAAAACCGAAGCGGCTGCTCCAATTCTTGAGAAATACCACCAAAAAGCAATCTTTCTTTCGTCCTTTTTTAACCCTTCCTTGTTCTCGAATACGACTTTATCATCAGGAATTAAAATCGTTTTTTGATAAGTATTACTCTCATTTTTAAATGTTTCATTTTTTTCTAAAAACAGATCAAAAGCAATCTCATCATCAACCGATAAATCTCCCTCCAAACGAGCAATGCAAAAATCATCGAAACTATTTCTAAATGGAATCTCTTTAAGTGAATTAGGCTCTATTGACATACTTTCTTGAGCCACTTCCGGACACTCCATTTCCTCCAACTCCTCTTTTAGGTCTGGATTTTGGATCAGAAAAACCTCCAACTCATTCATTTGATCCGGATTTAAGGTTCCGTCCAAATAATCGAGAAAGAATTCCTCATAGTTATGTCTGGTAATTTTATTCATTTTCTTTTTAAACTATCGATTCAATGCTACCAATGTATTCCTTCAAACTCTTCCGTGCTCGATAAATGTAAACCTTCACCTGAGACTCGCTTAAATTGGTAATCTTTGCTATCTCTGCATAAGAATAACCTTCGTAATCTCGCAGTAAAATAACCGACCGTTGCACATCCGACAAGCGTTTCAATGCCTCATCTAAGACTTCACTTAAGTCTGTATATTGCTCCGAATGAGCATATTTTCCTACATCAACATTTTCAAAATCTTCTTTTCTTTTTTCTCTTCTGATTAAATCAATCATTGTATGATATGCCGTTGTGTACAAATACGACTTTACCTTTAAAAAATTAACTCCATCCACATTCCGCCACAATTTTTCGAAACTATCTTGCACAATATCCCTAGCTTTATCCTCATCTCTAATGTTTTTGAGGATAAAACGAAACATTCCATCAGCGTGCTGATCTACGGCTATATTGTATTCGTTTAGGTTCATATTTAGTGGCAGTCAAATTTAAGACGACTAGCTATCTTGAAAAGTTACAGACATTTTTTATTATCTTCGATTTTGAAACCATTTTACTGATATTAATAAATTCTTCTTCGTTTTATTCCAACATCATATTCATGATGAATTTCTAAATTTAAAAATTTCAACTCGACATGAGAAAAATATTTTTCATTCTTGCACTCATTTCCATTGCAATCACATCTTGTAAACCTACTGAAAAGAATATTCAGACAAAGAATGCTAATGATCATCTCGTAATGGCAACGCTATGGTTTCAAAGAGCTTCTGAATGCAAAGCATTGTATTATCAAGCCTTTAATTTGGCAAAATTTTCATTGGACAAACAATTAGCCATTAACACTAATTCAAAACCAAAAGCTGTAGTTGTCGATATAGATGAAACTGTTTTAGACAATAGTCCTTTTGAAACCAATTCGATTCGTACGGGTGAAGCTTTTACCGCTGCAGCTTGGAAAGAATGGGTTATAATGGCAAAAGCTGCACCAACGCCAGGTTCACTTGAGTTTTTAAAATATGCCGAATCGAAAGGTGTTGAAACCTTTTATATTTCAAACAGAAGTGTTGACGATATTGAGAAAACCATCCAAAATCTTCAGGCTTTTGGATTTCCTTATGCTGACAAAGACCATATCCTTTTAAAAAGCGATACAAGCATAAAAACCAAAAGAAGAAATCTAGTTAGTGAAAGTCATGAGATCTTAATTTTAGCTGGCGATAATATCGGCGATTTCGATGAAATTTTAGAAGATCGCTCAACAGCATTTGGCTTTGCAAAAGTTGATGACATGAAAGAACAATTCGGTAAGCGTTTTATTGTGCTGCCTAATCCAATGTATGGCTCGTGGGAAAAAGAAGTACTAAAAAGTGAGAGAAAATTAAATGCTTCGGAAAAGGAGAATCTAAGGATTAAACAATTAATCGGTTACGAAGAATTGTAGTTGTATACCAAAGCCCGAATAAAAATTCGGGCTTTCTTCTTAAAGAAGTAAAGCGCCACAAAAAATAAAATTATCTTTGTAAAAATCAATCCGACAAGTTCCTGATACAAAATGGTGCAAAATAATTCACAAAATTCAACAGTAATACCGATTTCTGAATTAAATGATTCCCTAAGCAGGGAAACTATTTCGCCCATAAATGATACACTAAATAAAAGTATCGATTCGAGTTTAAAACTTACTTTTAGTACTTCCCAATCAGATTCTTTACTGATTTCTAATCCATCTCTTCAAGATACAATTGTGTCTGTACCGCGAAATTTTCAGGCTGAAAAAGGTGTTCCTATCACCTCTTTTAATAGTGATTGGATGGTTGGAGTCTTGCTTTTTGCTCTTGTTTTAATGGCTATTGTACGATTTTCTTTTAGCAAATACCTTTTTAAAGTTTTCGACTCCATTCTCAATTACCAAACGGCCTCTAATCTTCTCTCTGAAAAAAACATGCGAAATTTAAGAGGTTCTATCTTTTTAAACTTCTTATTCTTTGTGAACCTAGCTCTTTTTTTGGTTCAATATGCAGTTTACATTCTCTCTTTAAACCAGGAGAATAACAACTTTATCTTCTTTCTTTATTCATTCTTACTTTTAGTCGTAGTTTATAGTGGAAAAGCTATCATTATTCGCCTTATGGGATACATATTTGGTGCAATAAAGGAAGCTAAAGAGTACTTACATACCGTTTTTATCTATAATAAAAACCTTGGCCTATTCCTTTTGCCAATAACAATTAGTGTTCCATTTATAGCTCCGTATGCCACGCCAATGCTACTAAATTTCGGTTTATTTATCACCTTAATATTCTATACTTTTAGGTTATTTAGAGGGTTTAAAATATTATTCCGCAAACATGTTTCTATATTTTATATGATTTTGTATCTTTGCGCTCTGGAAATATTCCCTTTACTGATGATTTACAAATTATTAGTAGGATAGGAGTAATAGAGTGGAAAATAATGTTTTAATTAAACAATATCGCCTTGAAAATCAAAACAATATTAGTTTCGCAACCGAAGCCCCAAACGGAAAAATCGCCTTATTTCGATCTGGCAGAAAAGTACAACTTAAAAATTGATTTTCGCCCTTTCATTCAAGTTGAAGGTATAAGTGCTAAAGAATTTAGACAAGAGAGAATCAATATTCTTGATCATACTGCTGTTATTTTTACCAGTAGAACGGCTATTGACCATTTCTTTAGAATTGCAGAAGAAATGCGAGTAACGATTCCGGATGATATGAAATACTTCTGTATTTCAGAATCGACAGCTTTCTATCTTCAGAAGTATATTGTATACCGTAAGAGAAAGATTTTCTTTGGAGTTCGTGTTTTCGAAGATCTAATTGATACTATCGTTAAGCATAAAAAAGAGAAATTCTTATTACCTCTTTCAGACATTCATAAGCAATCAATTCCTGCTTTGTTGAATAAGAGCAAAATCAAGTACACTAAGGCTATTCTTTACAAAACAGTAAGCAGTGATTTATCTGACTTAGCTGATGTAAACTACGATATCCTTGCTTTTTATAGCCCTTCAGGAATCAAATCTTTAATGCAAAACTTCCCTGAATTTTCTCAGGATGGTACTGTAATTGCCGCATTTGGTCCTTCAACTTCAAAGGCTGTAAAAGATGCAGACCTTCGTCTTGATATTCAGGCACCAATGCCACAGGCACCTTCTATGACTATGGCTTTGGACCAGTATATTAAAAAATTCAATAAGGACAATAAATAAGAATCCTTTACTGATATAATAAAACAAAGGAAGGGGAAATTATTCCCCTTTTTTTGTCGATTTTTGTAATTATGGTAGAAACGAATCGCTTTACATTTAAAAAAGCGGAAAGATTAACTCACAAGATCCTAATTGGAAAACTTTTTTCTGAAGGAAAAGGATTTATCTGTTACCCTTTTCGAATTGTTTGGAAAGAAGCGAAATTGAATTCGGAATATCCAGCTCAAGTTGCCATTACAGTTGCAAAACGAAATTTTAAGAAAGCAGTTACCCGCAATCTTTTAAAGAGACGAATTCGAGAACTTTATCGTCTTAACAAAGGAGAATTTTACGAAGAGCTTGAACGCAAAGGTGCAAACATTGCATTTATGGTAGTATATTTACCAAAAACAGTACTCAAAACTTCCGAAATGGAAGCCAAGTTCAAAAAAGCACTAAAGCGAATTCCAAAAGAATATGAAATGCATTCTCAACCTTCTGATAAAGGTGATTCTATTCATCATGATACTGCCAATTAAGTTTTATCAGTATGCTATTTCTCCTTTAACTCCATCTGCATGCAGATATACTCCTTCTTGCTCTAGCTATGCTATTCAAGCATTAAAAAAACATGGCCCTTTTAAAGGTACCTATCTTGCTATTAAGCGAATACTCTCTTGTAATCCTTGGGGAGGACATGGACATGACCCGGTTCCTTAACCCACAATAGATCCTATTTTTATATTTTAGCAAATTACTTAGAACAATTCTTAATAGATTCTCGTAGAAAAGAAACAGTACTTTTCTCTCATTCTCTAATTGCTGAATTTTAGTGCTATAGGGTTAACAAATGTTAAAGTGAATTGTTTTAAAAAGGGAATAATTATATTTGTTTAAGCCTACGTATTATTTTATGTACTCTAATTTGTAAATTCGTGAGATAGAGATAGCGAAAGCTATACTGCGGGGAAGGTTAATTTTACAATCAAATTTAAACAAAAACATATGACGCTTCGAAGAAAATCGGGAGCCATCTGGATACTTGCTGTTTTACTTTTCTGTAGTGCAGCATTCTGGGGGTTTAGCAGGGATGAGAGAAATTTTGAAATCAGCAAAAATTTAAACATTTATTATACTTTATTTAGAGAACTGAATCTATTTTATGTAGATGAGATTGATCCGGGTGACCTAGTAAAGAAAAGTATGGATGCAATGTTAACATCGCTAGACCCTTACACAACTTATATTTCTGAATCGGAAATTGAGGACTTTAAGTTAATGACAACTGGAGAGTATGCTGGAATTGGATCTTTGATTAGCAAACATGGAGATCATGTTATAATTGCTGAACCCTACGAAGGCTTTCCTGCACATAAAGCAGGTTTAAAGGCTGGAGATATTATGCTTGAAATTAATGGCACTTCGGTTGTTAAAAAGTCTACTGAAGATGTTAGCAACCTTCTAAAAGGTCAGCCAAATGTTCCACTAACCATTAAAGTTAAACGACCTGGTGTTGATAAAACATTAGAGAAAAAGTTTGTTCGTGAAAAAATTCAGTTAAAATCGGTTCCTTATTTTGGAATGATTGCTGATTCGGTTGGGTACATTTATTTAAACCAATTTACCAATAAAGCTGCAGGAGAAATTAAAGTAGCATTAAGTGAGTTAAAAGAACAAAATGCGAAATCTATTGTACTAGACTTACGAGGCAATCCAGGAGGATTACTTGATCAAGCAATTGAAATTGTAAATCTTTTTGTGAACAAAGGGGAAAATATTGTAGATACAAAAGGTAAGGTTTCGAAATGGGACAAAAGCTACAAAGCCACAAAAACTCCTGTTGATGCAGAAATTCCTATTGTTGTATTGGTAAACAGAGGTTCTGCTTCTGCTTCGGAGATTGTTTCGGGAGCTATTCAAGACCTTGATAGAGGCGTTGTATTGGGACAAAGAACATTTGGTAAGGGATTGGTACAAACCACCCGTAATCTTACCTACAACGCTAAATTAAAGGTGACAACGGCAAAGTATTATATTCCTAGTGGAAGATGTATTCAAGCCCTGGATTATAGCAACAGAAATGAAGATGGTAGTGTTGGTAAAATCGCTGATTCTTTATTGACTGAATACCATACAAAAAATGGCAGAACAGTATTCGATGGTGGAGGAATTCTCCCTGATATTAAATTGGAAAGCGAAATGTATAGTAGTCTGTCTGTTAATCTAATCCGAAATTTCATGATATTTGATTATGCTACTTTGTATTCAAACACTCATGATAAGATAGCTGATTCAAAAGATTTTAAACTTAATGATCAGGAATTTTCAGATTTTACCAAGTTCATAAAAGAGAAAAAATTTGATTACAAATCGGAAAGTACTGAAATTCTTGATGCACTTAAAAAAGCTGCTAAAGAAGAGAAGTACTACGATATTTCAACAGCTGAATTCGATGCTCTTGCAGCTAAAATTGCTCCAAACTTAGATCGTGATTTGGTTCGATTTAAAGATGAAATTAGTGAATTGCTAGCTCATGAAATTGTAAAGAGATTTCATTATCAAAAAGGTGGTATTGAATACCAATTACAAAATGATAAAACATTACAAAAGGCTATAGAAATTCTTGAAAACAAAACAGAATATACAGGAATTTTAGATGGTAGCATTGGTTTACACGCCTTCAACAAATAAGAGATACAAGTAAAAATTGAAATAAAAAAGCTCATTCTTCCACTGGAGAATGAGCTTTTTCTTTTGTAACTACTCTTATTTTAATTCCATATGCAATATCGGATAAGATTTACCTGAGGAATCTAATTCTGATCGATTATAGGTCCTAAAACCGAATTTTTCATAGAAGCCAACAGCCTGTTCATTCTCTTCATTTACATCAACTTTCTTCACTTCTAATTCATCAATGGCGTATTCTAATAGCATCTTCCCTACTCCATGTCCCCTCTCTTTAGGATGAATAAATAACATTTCAAGATTTTGCTCTGCAACACCCATAAAGGCAATAATATCTTTATTTTCGTTCTTCACACAGCTTAATTCCACCGCATCTAAATACACGTTCAGAATTAATGGTTTAAAATAGGCGATATCTGCTTCCTTTAGGAAATGATGTGTCCCACGTACTGAAGCTTCCCATAAATCAACAATTTCAGTATACTCAGACTGTTCTACTTTTTCAATTCGAAAAACCATATTTGTTTCACAATTTATTTTTTCAAAGATTCTTTAACCTGTTTTCGATAAGTTCGCCCAATATTTAATGGAATATCTTCAACTAAAAGCTGATCGAAGGAAAAACTCTTAAGCTTGTCTTTATTAATTATAAAGGAGCGATGAATTCGTAAAAAACGATCAGGTAATATTTCTTCCAAATTACTAATCTTTTCTTTCGTTTTTATCTTCTCTTTATTGGTATGAATAGTTACATAGTCCGCTAAACTTTCAATGTAAATGATATCAGTATACTTAATCTTGATGTTTTTCCGATTGGATATTACCTCTAAAAAAGCTTGTTTTAACTTTTCCTTTTCAAGCATAAAATCTTGTATAATTTGCTGTTTCTCTCTTATTTGTCGACTCATTAACAGAAAGGAACCAAGAAATACGATCAAATAGAGGATCACTGCCAGAAGAATTATATTCGAAGCATTGGGACTTAAATTTTTAAAGTTAAAATTACCTAAATAGACAAAAGAGAACATCAATACGATCATTTCAAGATACATAGATATAACTGCCGTGTATAAAGAATACAATCCAAACTGCAAGTATTTCTTTTGCATATAATATCGTGGAACAAGGTAATAATTGAAAAAATATGAGGTACCCAATACAATAGGCAATAGCATACTTATAAAATAGAAGGCTGCAAGATTACTTCCCCAGGATACGCCAAAAACCACTGTTAATATGAGGATAACAAAAATCCAGTAAGAGATATGAAAATAAGGATTTGTCGATTTTCTATTCATTTGTAAAAACTTAATTATTATTTGCAGATTTAATTGCTACTTCCCTTCTGCAGCGGAAAAATTTGCTTACCCAGTAAATTTTCAACTAATTTAACTTAGAAATTAAAGATATCTAAACAAAGTCGATAAACGACAGCTTTAGAACTGTATTTGACCTTGCCTAAAAACCAGTGGTAGCATTAACTTTGAAGGTATTAGTATTAACCTTTAAAATTGAAAAAAATGAAAGACATGTTTTTTATGGGTGGCCCACTCTTTATGGGTATTCTTACCTTGCTTTTAGTAATTATGGTATCGTGGATTACTTTCCATTTTATTCGGATCTATTTTTCTGAAAATCCATTGCAGGAAAACGCACTTCGGAAAATAAACTATGGAAAATCTATCGGTTTGTTTGCCATGGTCTTTGGTATATTTGGTCAGTTACTCGGATTATACGATGCTTTTTCGGTAATAGAACAAATGGATAGTATATCTCCTAACCTGATTTATGGCGGAATAAAAGTATCGATGATCCCCACATTTTACGGAATCATCATTTACCTTATTTCCATCCTATTGTGGTTTGTTGCCAGCTTTTTAATTGAAAAAAAATTGGAATAATATTGATATAAAAATCATTCCTAAATAAAGAAAGCACCACAGTAACGAATGCAGATCATATTACGGTGCGCTGCACCTTTGTTTTATCTAAAATTGTGTATCTACAAATATTACGCAGCTCTGCCGCTTTATGTAATTGAAAATTCTGAGCAATATTGATTTTTATAAGGTGCAGAGCACCACAATATTTGTAGATAATTTTAATTGAAAGGGATTTCAGGTACAGAGTACCGTCATTTTCATAAAAAAAGCTCATTCTTTTAACAGAGTGAGCTTTTTAATTTTCTATTTATGATTAATTAATGCGCCTGTAGCCAGTTCTCTCCTACTCCCATATCTACAGTTAGTGGAACGCTTATTTTTACTGCATTCTCCATTTCCTCACGAAGAATAAGCTTCATTTGATCCAATTCTGATTTTAAGCAATCGAAGTTCAATTCATCATGCACCTGAATAAGCATTTTAGACTTCAGACCTTCTGCTTTCATGCGATTTGATATACCAATCATTGCCAACTTAATAACATCGGCTGCAGAGCCTTGTACAGGCGCATTAATGGCATTTCGTTCTGCAACACTACGTACAATGGCATTACTCGAATTGATATCTTTTAAATAACGACGTCGATTCATCACAGTCTCAACAAACTCATCCTTACGCGCTACTTCGACACTTTTATCCATGAACAGTTTAACTCCTGGATAAGATTCAAAATAGCCTGTAATCAGCTCTTTTCCCTCTTTACGACTAATTCCTAATCGTTCTGCAAGTCCCCAAGCCGAAATACCATAAATAATTCCAAAATTTGCCGTTTTTGCACGACTTCTCATGTCTTTACTTACCTCTTCAATAGGTAATTTGTAAATTTTAGCCGCTGTTGCCTGATGGAAATCGGCTGCATGATTAAAGGCATCAATCATAGCCTTATCCTCACTCATGTGCGCCATTAAACGCAACTCAACCTGAGAATAGTCAGCTGATAGGAATGTATGATTCTCATCAGATGGAATAAAGGCTTTACGCACATATCGTCCTTGTGGTGTACGAATAGGAATATTCTGAATATTTGGGTTGATCGAACTCAAACGACCCGTAGCAGCTTCTGCTTGTTTAAATGACGTATGAATACGACCTGACTTTTCATTGATGTATGTTGGAAGCGCTTCCACATAGGTTGAAATCAGTTTTTTTAGCGATCTAAAATCCAAAATCTTCTGTATAATTTCGTGCTTGCCTTTTAATTTGGAAAGTACGGCTTCCGAAGTTGAATATTGCCCCGATTTCGTTTTTTTAGCTTTACTATCGAGCTCCATTGTATCGAACAATACTTCGCCCAACTGTTTTGGAGAAGCTACGTTAAAATCGACACCAGCCATTTCTTTAATTTCCTTCTCTATGCCATCTACTTCTTCGTTCAGAACAATCGCATATTCTTTCAATGTTGGTACATCGATACTTACACCTGCAAATTCCATATCTGCCAATATGCTTAGCAATGGCATTTCAATATTGTAGAACAAATCAATTAAGTTGTTCTCCTTCATTTTAGTCTCTAATTCATGCTTCAACTCAAGACTAAGAATTGTTTCTTCACAAAAGGAATCATGTTTCACTGGTTCTGGTTCCAATAGTAAACTCAATTGCTCTTTTTTCTTTTTCGACTTATCATCCGATTCAATTACCTGATAATTTAAGACCGAATGTGCTAGAAAAGCAAATCATGCTTCAATTCCGGTTGAATTAAATAATGTGCAATCATGGTATCAAAAATCGCACCTTTCAATTCCACCCCACACCAACGTAATGCCAAAATATCTCTTTTGATATCATGAGCAATCTTCACGATTTTTTCATCTTCAAAAATAAATCGAAATTCCTGAGCCACTTTTTTTGCTTCTTTGGCATCCTGAGGAAAAGGGACAAAAAATGAGCGGTTATTTTTGTAAGCAAAGGCTAATCCTAAGATTTGCGACTGATTGGGATCAACATCACTCAATATTGTTCTAAATGAAAAAGATTTTTGCACACATAAATCGGCTCGTAAATCAGCTCTAACTGCCGCATTATCAAGCACAAAAAAATTGCAAGTTAAGTCGTTTAAGTCCCTTAGAATCACCTCTTTATTCTCTTCTGTATCCTTGTCTGTAAATTTTTCATTCTCAGAAGGAAAAAGATCGCCTTGATTTTTGAAAACTCGTTCGGCTAAGGTGAAAAATTCCAATTCCTTAAAAATGGCTCTTAATTTGACTTCATCGAAATCTATCAATTTATAATTCTCTTCATCAAAATCTATTGGAGCATCCAAAGCTATTGTTGCCAAAACTCTCGAAAAACGAACTTGTTCTTTCGAATTCACAATATTTTCTTTCTGCTTACCTTTTAACTTATCAGTGTTTTCATAAATCCCATTTATCGATTTATAAGCTGTAAGAAGTTTTTGTGCTGTTTTGGGACCAATACCCGGACAGCCCGGAATATTATCGGCAGAATCACCCATTAGTCCTAAATAGTCAATTATCTGCTCGGCAGTTTCTATCCCAAATTTTTCTTGAACTTCTGGTAATCCCCAAATTTCAACTTCTTTTCCAGATCGTTTCGGTTTGTACATGAATATATTTTCACTCACCAATTGGGCATAATCCTTATCGGGTGTCATCATGTAAACCGTGAAACCTTGTTTTTCTGCTTTCTTAGCCAAAGTTCCAATCACATCGTCGGCTTCATAACCCTCAACCTCAATTTCGGGAATATTAAAACCTTTAATTATTCTCTTGATATATGGCAAGGAGTTTCTTAAATCATCAGGCATAGGTGGTCTATGTGCCTTATACTCCTTAAACATTTCGTGACGAAAAGTTTTGCCTGCCGGATCGAAAACAACGGCAATATGCGACGGCTTCTCTTTTTCAAGTACATTCAGTAGCGTATTGGTAAAGCCCAGCATGGCTGAAGAATTGATACCTGTAGATGTGTATCTTGGGTTCTTGATAAAGGCATAATACGATCGGTAGATCAAAGCAAAAGCATCTAATAAAAATAACTTTTTACCCGAATTGGAACTTGATGAGTGCATAAGATTCTAAATGTTAATTGTATTCAAACAAAAGTACAAGATAATCGCGCAAGAGCAATTCTGAATGATTAATTATTAATGAATAATACCGAATTGTATTTGCCATCTAAGTTATTTTCCTCGCTATTATCTGAGATAGTAATTAAAACGATATAAACTGTTGGGTACAAAAAAACCTGAAATTTCTTCCAGGTCAATAATAGTATCTTGATTGATATCTAGTTATCCTCGGCAAACCATTCAGCAAAAGAAGTTGCTGTTTCGTGAAGCTTTAAAGAATGTAATTTCACATCAGCAGGCAAACGCTTAACGATTCGATCTGCAAAATCAGTAATCATGTTCTCACATGTTGGCTGATAATCGAAAACAAAAAATCGCTCAAACATTTGTGGGATATTTAATTGTTCAAGCATTGGCGTTTTATCGCTTAAAACAACAGCATGATCCAGTTTATCAACGATTTCAGCATTTACGATCTTTTTTAGATCTCCGAAATCCATTACCATTCCCAGTTTGGGATTATTCTCATCCGCAATAGGTTCTCCAATTACTGTTACGTAAAGAATATACGAATGCCCGTGAATATTCTTACACAGACCATCATAGTTCCACAGCGCATGCGCCATTTCGAATCGAAACTCCTTGGTTAATCTAACTTTTGCCATTTTTATTCTATATAAAAAAAACCAGTCTAAGCCGGTTTTTAATTTTTATCCATGAGTACAGTTGCTGATACAATCAACAATATTACTTAAGCTACAATGTTTTAAGAAGTAATAGGTGTTCTTTCCTTCACGTTTCGATTGCAAAACACCCTTATCTTTAAGAATACCCAAGTGGTGCGAAGTTGTTGATTGTTCAATATTCAACAATTCATGTATCTCAGTAACCGTTAATTTTTTTCCATCATCAAGATAACCAAGAATAGCAATTCTCATAGGGTGAGCAATTGCCTTAAGCATATTGGCTGCCTGCTCTAATTTTTCCGGTTCTAATTCGCTAATTTTCATACACAAAACTTAAACTTGTATTTAATAACTATGCAAATATATAAATATATTCGTAAATGAACAGCATATTCATATTGAAATAGTTAAATTTCTCGTTTTGTATATAATTTAGGTAAAGTCTTAATAAATACTAGAGTTCTGAATCCGAAAATTTTGAAACTTCAACCTTTTATGAGAACGATAAATTATTAACTTTGGTTGCTATGAATTTGAAGAAAACCAGTATAAGTGACATTAAGGCTCCTGTTAAAGAAGAGATGGATCAATTTGAAACCTACTTTAAGGATTCAATGAAAACCAAGGTACGCCTATTAAACGTCATTAACAGGTACATTATCAAACGAAAAGGCAAAGAAATAAGACCTATTTTAGTGTTCTTAAGCGCTAAGTTAGCTGGTACTATTAACGATTCTACCTACACAGCTGCGGCCCTAACCCAGCTGCTACATACGGCAACTTTAATTCATGATGATGTAGTTGATGAAGCCTACGAAAGAAGAGGTTTTTTCTCTGTAAATGCCTTATGGAAAACAAAAGCTGCGGTATTGGTTGGTGATTTTCTTCTATCGAAAGGATTACTAATTGCTTTGGATAATAATGAATTTGGGCAATTAAAGGTCGTTTCTGATGCTGTTCGTGAAATGAGTGAAGGTGAGTTACTTCAGCTCGAAAAATCACGAAAGCTAAACATTACCGAAGAGGTTTATTTTGATATTATTTATAAGAAAACGGCTAGTTTAATTGCCTCATGTACAGAATTGGGTGCTATTTCGGCTGGAGCAAGTGAAGAAGATCAGCAGAAGCTAAAACAATTTGGGTCACATCTTGGAATTGCTTTTCAAATGAAGGATGATTTATTTGATTACGAAAAACAAGGAACCATTGGGAAACCAACGGGTAATGATATCAAAGAAAAGAAGTTAACGCTTCCTTTGATTTATGCTTTAAGAAATATATCCGATAAGGATCGTCGTTGGGCTTTAAAAATTATCCGTAAACACAATAAAAACAAGGTAAAAGTTAACGAATTAATAAGTTTTGTTAAAGATAATGGAGGTATTGATTATACCAGTCAGAAAATGATTGAATACAAACAAAAAGCAATGAATATCTTACATGAATTTCCAACTTCAGAAGCTAGAGAAGCATTAATTAATCTGGTTGATTATACCATTTCAAGAAACAAGTAAACAGCTTATTGCAAAGGTAACTCTACAAAAAATACACTTCCCTTTTCTACCGTACTTTCAACATAAATTTTCCCGTTATTCTGATCTACAAATTCTTTGCACAGAATTAGTCCCAAACCTGTTCCTGATTCTTCCTCAGTACCCATTCTGGTATAATTCGTGTCAATTCTAAAAAGTCTCTTCTGATTTTCGGCACTTATTCCAATACCATTATCTTCTATACTAAGGATAGCTTTGGATTGATTGTTCCTTATTTTTATTTTCACTTCACCACCAGGTCTGCTAAATTTCAAAGCATTAGAGTAAAGGTTGCGGATTACTGTATCAATCATATACTCATCGGCAAATGCCATACTTCCATTGATAATATCAACACTTACCGCTATGTTCTTTTTATCAGCTTTTACTTTGTGCAGCAAAATATTCGAAGTAACTATTTTTTGCAAATCGATTTGTTTTGGGTTAAGACTAATCTTACCCATTTGGGACCTACCCCATTCCAAAAGATTATTTAAAAGCTTAAATTCTTGTGATGCTGAAGAATGAATGATTTCTGATGACTCGGCAATCTGTGCCTTCGACATCTCATTGCAATGAAGATATAGATTTTTTGCTATTGGCAACAAGGCATTAAAGGGATTCTTTAAATCATGAGCAATAATTGAGAAAAACTTATCCTTAGTTTTAATCGCATCGTTTAAAGCTATTTCAGTTCTTTTTCGAACACTAATATCTCTTGCAATTGCCATTAATGTTTCGCTCTCTCCTTCTGCATTAAACTCCGGAATTAATTGCCATTCAAAGTAGCGAATCTCATCATCAAGAGTTAAAGTAAAGTCAACACAATGCTGCTGTTTACTTTCAAAGGCTAAATTCATTTCTTGCTCCCAGAACTCACACATATCTGTTGGGAATCCCATGTCGAAATGTGTTTTCCCAATAAAAGCTTCTGGTTTTATATTCAGAACGGTATTGGAAGCAGAGTTAACAAAAATATGCTTATGATCTCTATCGAAACGCATAATTAAATCGGGAGCATTTTCTACTAAGGTTCTAAAACGTTCCTCGCTCTCACTTAATTTATGCTCTGCAATTTTTCTTTTTTCAATATTTCTTATGGCAACAAAATAGATTTTTGTATTCGCAAAACGATTAATATTGGCGCTTACCTCAACGGGAATTCTCTTACCACATTTACGAACTAAATTGGTTTCGAAAATTGCTGTTCCACTAATATCCATTTCATTCTTTCTCACAGTAAAATCTTCAGAATCAATAGGATCATCTATATCATTAACATTTAATTGAGCCAATTCCTTTTCCGAATAACCCAACATTTTACACAAGCGAGAACTAAATTCAATTAATTGACCTTTTTCATCATGAACAAGAAAAGCATCTCCCGCCGATTCAAATGTGTTTTTATAAAATTCTTCTCTTTGCCCAACCCGATCAACCAAATGGTAATAACTAGAAATATCTTTACTCTGAACAATAATTCTTTCAACAGCACCATTTTTATTTAGTACCGGAGAAATGTATTTTTCTTCAAATTTTATTTTACTATTCTCCATGTATGATTTCAAAAAATGATCAGGCGCATTGCTCTCAATCACCTTCTCAATCGTACATTCTTCACATGGCTTGTTTATATCATAAAAAACATTATAACACTTCTTTCCAATTAGCTCATTCCTTTGCATATTGGTTCCTTGTAAACGCTTATCATTTACTTCCACCAAAGTATAGTTCGTGTCTATTACTGACACTGAATCATTAGCGTCATTTATTGAGATTCGATCAAGAAATTCCTCTGTAATAAACTCTTGTGGAATCAGTCCACGTAATCTTTCTGCTTCGGTTTCCAGTTCTTGAATTCTCTTTTTTAGCAGATGGTGGGATTCGGTGTTCATGAAAGTGTTAACAATTTAATTGCGGTGTTAAATAAATCTATCGCAAGTAAATAAAAAAAAGCCGGAAAATATCCGACTTTTAGCTTAATTATTAATCTCTTTTAAAAATATTTAATGTCTTTCTTTTCACCTTTCTCAATAAAATGAATTTCAGACAAAATATTGTTGGCTAAACTAGATGCTCCAATTCGCAAATATTCATTGTTCAACCATTCTTCTCCTAAATTGTTTTTCGATACTGCAAAAAACTCGATGGCATCCTTTCCTGTTGAAATTCCTCCTGCAGGTTTAAATCCGACCATTCTTCCTGTCTTCTCGAAATACTCAGTAATTGCCTCAGTCATAATATAGGCAGCTTCTAAAGTTGCATTTACAGGAACTTTTCCTGTTGATGTCTTGATAAAATCAGCTCCAGCCTCCATAGCAATAATAGATGCTGTTCTAATATTCTCCGCTGTCTTAAGCTCTCCTGTTTCAAGAATTACTTTTAAATGTGCATTACCACAAGCTTCTTTCTGAATAGCAATTTCATCAAATACAGTTTGATAATGTCCTTCAAGAAAAGCGCCTATTGATATAACAATGTCAATATCGTTAGCTCCCTTTTCAACAGCCATTTTACATTCCAATGCTTTAACTTCAACGTATGATTGAGAAGATGGGAAAACACCTGCTACAGAAGCAATTCTAACGCCCTCAGCTTTTAAGTTTTCATTTAATGTAGGTACTTGGTATGGATATACACAAATAGCGGCCACATTTGGCATGTCAAAATCATTCTGGAAGTTATTTACATTGTCAGCAAAACTTTTAGCCTTTGCATGTGTGTCTGTAGAGTTCAATGTCGTTAAATCTATGAAAGAAAAATTCTTTTTAAGATTCTCAACTGTGTACAAAGATTTAAAATCTTTATCCAGAATTGATTTGACATTTTCTTTAACTTTTGCATCGCTAATCTTAAGATCGTAAGATTTTAAGATCTCTAAAATGTCTCTCTTCATCCTTCTAAATTTTTAATTAGGATGGAGCGCCAAATCCTACATTTGTCGCTACACAGTGTAAATAAATAATAATAAACCAGTTGCGGACGTTTCCGCTGATTTTTCCATAGGTACAAAAGATTGCTCTCTTGTATATCTTAATACTTAAAGCACAAAACTAATTTATTTTTTACTCTTCCCCTATTTCTATATCATTAATTTATTTGAACTTAAGTTAAAAAAAGCCAAAGTCATCGTGATGATGACCCTGGCTTACTATCTAACTAAAAACGTAATTCTTTATTGTTTTGAAAATTTATACTTATAAATCTTGATCTGATTAATAGATATATTTTTCTAATTACTATAGGTCTCGTCAAAAAGAACTATTGGCTTAACAATTTGATATTCCTTTTCAAATCCGCCTAAATTTTTCTTTGCTATTTTAACCTTCGCATTTATTCTTGCATCTAGTCCCATGCTCATTTCAACAGATCCATCAACCTTTGTATTCAAAAAGCTTCCATGTATCTCCGTATTAACGTAAGGAACCATATCAATAGTTATTCCGTTAACTCCGCAAATTTTAGCTTTAGTTCGAGGGAATATTTCAGCTCTTAAATTCGCATTTACTTCACCCATAAACTGAGGTGTATAAAGCTCTTTATTAAATTCAAACTCATTTATGGCACTCCAACCTTTTTTCCTCTTGTATTTTGCCCCAAATTTAGAACTGATACTTGCATTGAAACCTGCTGTACATTGCAAAAACCCATTACTCTCAACTTTATATGCAGCCATAATATCTGTATCAACTGTTATTGCCAATACACAAGCACCAACATAATAGATAAATGTTCTTTTAAATACATTATTCATTAATTTTATCTCGTCTTCCCGTGTATAAGATTTGGCATATCTCATTAAAAAATTGGCCTCTGCAAAAACATGTGGACTTACTGAAAATTCAAACTTTCTTAGTTTAAACCATTTCACTTTTGTTTTAAGACTAAAATCGGCACCATAATTAATTTCTCCACTGGTGAGATAAATTCCACTTTTTTCAGAATAAGATTCTCCAGTTTCCTCATTAGTTATCTGTTCACTCTTCTCAAACAGAGTATAATTTTCAATTTTTTTACTAAAATTGATAGAGATTGTTTTTTTTGTATTTCCAAACATTTCAACCCCATCTATCTGTTCGTCATTAAAAACAGAACGAACAATTCTCCCTTCAGGCATATGATAAATCACACGCGCCGGATGAATTTTATTTCCATCTCTCAGTGCTTCATTTATCTCTTGTATGGTAGATGCTGTTTTAAGATCAACGTCTTCAGTCATATCCGATACCAATTCAAAATCAGCATCTCTAAAAACTTCTTCAAAATCTGTTTCTTCAGTATGTACATTAATTATGTCGCCAATCGTATCAACCTTGGCAACTTTTCTTAAAACTGCAAGCGTATCTAAATCAACAGATAAAATTGATGTATTCTCAATTTTATACTCTGCCATTTCAACCGATTCTAATGACATTTGCATCACTCCTGTTTCCTCGTCATAAGCCATTCCTTCATCTCCATTGGAATTGGCTAATTTACTATTATGAAGCAATAAAACATTCTCATTAAGTTTAGCTGAAATTGCATTAACATTCTCTAAACTCGGATCAGAAAATTCATCTTTTTCACTACATGATACCAAAAGAGTAACCCCCAATAAAAAACATAACTTTTTCAACATAACTAATCATATTTAAGAATAACTGAAATATTTGTAATAACACCCTTTTGTAGTGGTTTTTCCATTGAAGAATTGCTAGTAGAATTCGTTAATTCTTCTCCCTTTTCCACATTAAAAAAATAATAAACCTCTTGTAGATCGGTAAACAAACAAGTTCCTGTACTGTCGGTAGTCGCAATCATATTTTCCTCGCTATCCTCTATATTATACCAAGCATCGTAGGTTGTAAATAAAGTTACCGAAGCATCTTCTACCAAAACTCCATTTTCATCAAGTACAGTAAACTGCAATTGAGGTGGGCTATCGACATAATTTGTTTTTTCACAAGCACTAAATGCAATAAGTGCAATTAATGCAATAACGATTTTCTTCATAACTAGTAAATGTATTATGGATTAAAAAATTCAGAAATCTGTAAATGAGGCATATTCCCATAATGTTCTTCATTATAAACCCCAACATGAGAACCATTTACCTTCTGGTTTAGATTTGTATACAGATCAGAAAACGAAATATCAGGGCTGTTTATCACCTCGCTCAAAAAATGGCTTGAAAAATTATCTGACAGCCAAACATTTAAATAATTAGAGTATTTAATTGCCTTTGAAACCTCAAACTTATTTGCTGCAGTTATGCAAAGTATAGGAGATTCAAAATCAATCACCTCTCCCATTAATCCGCTATAGCACGATTCGAGAATAATTAACATGCGACGAAAGTTTCCCTTATTATTAAACGAGCTAAGACCTGCCTTAAATTCTTCTGGACTAATAAACTGTTGGTTAATTGCATCGATCCTGAGACCTTCGGGGAAACCATGTCCTGCATTATAGAAAAGAATGTTAGACTGTTTAGTGGCCTCCAGAACTATTGGGGTATCTTTACTTATATTCCCTGATAAAATATCAAAAATCATATCAGCATTTATATCTTTTAGAAAATAATCAATCTCGATATTTTCATATAAGTTATTGCCTTCGTTTTCAACCATAATAGAACCCTGATTTTTGTTTTTATCGTGAAATGCAATATCATCTTCTAGAATAAGAACAATATCATCATCAGAGACTCCATTTGCTTTTAAGTGCTGATACATTGCCAATACATCAGCTTGGTGGCGATAATTTTTCCAGCTTTTAGATGATGCAATCAGTAAAACTTTTAAATCCTTTTTTTCAGGTAAATCGTAAGATTCTCCCGATTGTAAATCATCTATTTGACTGGCGTAAGTTCTCCAGGATGCAGATGTATTAGAGTATCTTTTATCTCCTTTATCTGAATAGTAATTCAGACTAACAAAATTGCCCAAATTAACTTGCCAATGAGCATAAGTCGAATACAAAATATCAAGGAAAAAATCATTATCATATTCCAAAGAACTACTAGCGCCCATTATATCTGGCGATAATCCACTTTTAATATTTGCTAGAGTTTCGACAATTGACTGATCATCCCAAAATGCAGACTCACCTCTGCCGCTTACAACTTTCTTAATGGAATCGTTTAATTTTTCACCACCTTCTCCTCCCGATTTTTCGATACCATAAGCCAATAGCATTAGTGCATCGTAAAGCTGAGCAGATGCCAGAAGAGGTTTTTCCCCGTATTTAATTTCATATTCTATTTCAAATCCACTTTTCGGATCAGGAATACAGACTGTTCCTTCAATCCCCTCTGCGTCTTCACCCAATATATCAAGTAATTGAGGCATATAGGCCAAATCAGAAAACAAAAACTGACAATTATTCGAATCACTTTTCCAATTTTTTGCCATTTCCACGGCCTGATCTATATTTGAAGGAATACACACAATTAAATCAGGCTTAGAACTGAGGGCCGATTGCATTTCATTGCTTATATCTGTTTGTTCGGAATTATATTGTTCAACTCTTGTAACCTCTATGCCAATTTCTGCAGCATAAAATCCAAACCAGTTGTAAAATGACATGCCATACTGATCGTCTCCTGTTACAAGAGCTATGGATTTAACATTCTTTTCTTTTGCTAATAAAACCAGGTTTTTACATTGAGAGATATCTGATTCTACAAATCTCCATATATAATCTTTACCCACATAAGCAGTGGTTATTTCACTGGATGAAGCTGTTGGAATAAAAAGAGGTTTCTTATTTTTTATAAAATAAGGTATTGATTTAAAAGCGTTAGCAGAAGTAAATGGGCCAATAGCAGCAATAAAACTGGTATCCTTTGCTATCCTTTCTGCTAAATCATCAATATCTTCGGCCTGAGAATCAAACCATTCCAAATCAATTTTTTTACCTGCTACGCCGTTATTTTCATTTATTGTTGTCTGAACCCACTCCAGGCTTCTCTCCCAATTGCTTTGCATAGATCCTGAAAGAGGCATAAATACGGCGACTTTAAACGAAGATTCTAATGTATTTAAGTCCTCATCTATATCCTCTTTATTTTCGCACGAAAAACAAAGCATTAGAATTAATAATAAGTAGATATAATGTTTCATAGGTGTTAAGATAAATGGTGTTTAGTATTATTTCTGTTCCAGATATTCATTCTCCTTTCTGATAGCTTCATCCTTTCCATTTGTAACTATACCATTCAAGCTATTCTCAAAATAAGAATTAAGAAGAAATCCAGTATATGAGGATTCTAAATTATAAACTGTATGTCCGGTAGAATAACCTTCATCCTGATACTTTTGAATACAGTTTAAAACAAGATTGTCGATATTCTTTGTTATGGAACCAATTATAGATTTGGGTGCATAATGCGACTGATCTGTATCAATCCCAATTGCAAGAGTTTTTGGATTTTCACGAATTACATTGAAAATTCCTAAATTTGAACCTCCTGCTGCTGCTACAACCAAATCGACATCATCAATTAAACTTCTAGTTAAATTTTCAGCCTCTTCCATCATGGAAAAGCCACTCACTCCCGAATCTAAATAATTAAGAGAAACATGTTTCCCTCCATTGGCTAAAAACCCATCGGAAAAGCCATTATAACAATCCTTTAAGGTAGGCAGTGGCATGCCGGCAATAAATGCTGCGGTATCGCATAAATTAATTTCGGCCGCAGTTAATCCAGCTAAATATGCAGCACCATAGAACGAAAAGCCTACAGACCAAATATCAGCATCAGTGCTCCCATCAAGTAATAGAATATCCTCATTTAAAAATTCATTTGAGTGCTTATCCATAATGTCGGCATAGGCAACATCTCCTAGAATTAATAGTCTATTATAATCTGTGGTAATTATACTATCAATCATAAACTCTACTTCGCTAATATTTTCGGGGAATAAATGATTTACAGATAGCTGATAGTCATATTTTGCCTGAACCACTCCTTTAAAAATATTATCAACATAAGAATCTCCAAGACCTCCTATCGAATAAATAACGTCGATATTTGATGTAATTTCTGTTTCATCTTTTGAACAACTAAATACAATAACAGAAACTATACTTAGTATAATAATCTGTTTTAGCAATTTGATATTAACACTCATATTAATTATTGTTTAGTGTTTAAATGTGCGTGTCTTTGGGGTAAAATTTACAATACAAATCTAATTTACGAGGTGAAAATATTGTTGACTTAGGCTCATAAAAATTAAACATACAGAACACTGGCAACATGCATATTAAAGCAAATGTAGTAGAAGTGACGTACCCCCTTTTTGGACGTTTTTATAAAACAGAAGGCGTTTTTTAAGTAAACCTGTCAGGTTTTAAGCGTGGTGGTTTTTGTGAGTATAGCTTGGAAGTTGACTATACTTATAATTTTAAATTATCTACCCCTCGTAATCCCGGAAGTTTTCGGGACGGGTACTCCTCCTTCCTTCGACTAAGCTCTAGAAACGAGGAGGAAAAATTTAAGATGTAAGGATAAAAAATCTAAAATTGCTGAAAGAAGCTGTTTAATTCTGTTTCTTCGGGCACATTTAGTTTTTTCCGCAAGCGGTGTCTGGCGGTTTCAACAGAACGGAGAGAGGTGCCGTTAATGGCTGCAATCTCTTTGCTGCTGAGGTTGAGCTTTAAAAAGGCTGACAAGCGTAGTTCCTTCGAGCTTAATGTAGAATGGTCTTTTGCCAGATTTTTATAAAAATCGATATGAACTTCTTTGAAACTCTTTTCAAAATCGCTCCAAACCTCATTCTTTTTGCTCACTCTAATTTCAGAAATCAATTTTTGGATTGCCTCCTTTAAGTCCGCTTTTTTAAGGTACTCCATAGCTCCTACTCGCTGCGATATCTCATTTAGTAAATTATCATTCTGAACAAAACGCAAAGCATTCATTGTAAGTGTTTTGTTATGATGAATAATGTTATTTTGCAAAATGGCATTCTTATTTTTCATCTGATTTTGCTTTTGCAAAAACACCATTTTTCGCAATCGATTAATCACAATGGCTACGATCAATAAAGTAATGGTAATCAGAAAAATCCCAATAAATAAAGTCAACCTAAAATGCCCTTTATGTCTTTCTTCTGAAAGTTGAGCTTCCTTTAACTCGTAATTGTATTTTGTTGTTAAGGCAGTAACTTCTTTATCTAAGTAACTCTTAAATAGGCTTTTCTCTACAAAGTATACTTTTTCCAGGTATTTTTTAGCCAAATGATAATCGCCTATAGAGTCGTACGAATCGGATAAATATTGATAAGTCTTGCGATAAATTTGAGGATACTCCTCTCCTTTTCTTATGCCTAATAATTGCTTGCCTGTTGTTATGGCTTTCTGAAATTGCCCTTTTTTCTGATAAGCACAGGTAAGATTATTACTAACGTTCACATAATTAGGGTAATCATCAAGCTCTTTAAAAGTTTGTGCAGCACGTCTCAAGTAAAAAACTGCAGTATCCGGCTCCAATCTATAATGCATCATAAAATGCCCCAACTGGTTGTAAGAAGATGCTTTTAAACTCTTTAAGTTATACTGCTCGGCAATTTGGGCAGATAGGCTGGTGTATTTAAATATTGAATCAAGGCGATTAAAATTTGGTATGTTGTATTCACTTTCACCTGTTATACATTCTTCATAAAAGGAAGCCAAGCGTCCATATAAATTGCACCTATTACGAACCGATAAGCCACTTTCTTTTAGTAAATCGTAAAGTAAATCGAAGCCAATTTTAAACTGTTTTTTTACCCGATGTGCTTCGGTTATTTTAAGTATGCAATAATGCTTCAGATCTTTATTTTCAAATTTTTTTAATAATTCTAAAGCTTCTAGTAGTTCCGGTATTCCTTCATCAACATTAGAGTTTGATGACTTTATACTACCCAAAAGCATTAATATTTTTGCCCTAACCACTATATTCTCAGGATAAGTGTGGTTAATCTCTTCCAAACAATTCGTAAGAATTAGTATTGTAGTATCTATGCTTTGTTGTTGACATTTTGCATTGGCCTCCAAAAACTCAATTCTAATTTTTTGGAGATCGTTTAAGTCAGGGAGTTTTTTAAGATACTCAATACTATTTAAACAAGAATCGAAATTGGTATGCAGGTACTGTTCTCCCCTAGCAAATATCGAATCAAAGTCCGTATTAGTTTGTGATAAAGAGAAAAATGGAAGAAAAAATAGAGATAGGTATAAGCTTAGCTTCATTTAGATGCTTTATGATAGAATGATCATATTAATTTGAAAACATGAACACAAAACTAATAAATATATTGATTAATTTGTGCTTCAAATGATTTGATATACCTCTATTAAATCAGATCTCAATAAAACATTATTTTAGCACTCTAACCACACTCCAGGTGCAAGGATAATTACTTGAGTTTATCATTTTTTAGGTGACGCGTCTTATCTCTCTGTGATTTCTTCTCTATATTTTTTTGAAAAGCTTCATTTAAATCGACTCCCGTCTGATTTGCCAAACACATTAAAACCCATAAAACATCGGCCATTTCATCTGCTAAATCAACTTTTTTATCACTTTCCTTGAAAGATTGCTCGCCATATTTACGAGAAACAATACGAGCCACCTCACCTACTTCTTCGGTTAAAATAGCCATATTGGTTAGTTCATTAAAATAGCGAACGCCATATTTTTTGATCCATTGATCGACCATTTCTTGAGCTTCCTTTATTCCGATCTGATTCATAGCTTATTCTTTGTTTTTAGTATCCATTACAATGGTAACTGGACCATCGTTAGTTAAAGAAACCTCCATTTCGGCACCAAACATTCCAGTTTCGACTTTTTTTCCAGATACCTTTTCCAAACAGGCAACAAAATTTTCATAAAGAGGTATTGAAACCTCTGGTTTTGCTGCTGCGATATATGATGGTCGATTTCCCTTTTTAGTTTTAGCATGCAGCGTAAACTGACTGATTGCCAGAATGTCTCCATCTACATCTATCAAAGATTTATTCATTACCTCATCTTCATCATCGAAAATTCGAAGATTACAGATTTTTTTACTGAGCCATTCTGCATCATCCAAGCAATCTTCATTCTCAATACCCACCAAAACCATCAATCCTTTTTTAATTTGACCAATAATTTCAGAATCCACTCGCACTGACGCTTCCGTAACTCTCTGAATCACAACTCGCATAACTAAATATTTATTAAAATAACATTTTGAAATTCTCTCAAATATAAGCTTTTCCCTTTGATACCTAACGGATAACTAACTTGGGAAAAGCTTTCAAAGCACCCTATTGAAATTCAATCTAAATTAAGATAATTCGCAAATAATAATCATATTTGTATATCAAAAAAACAAGCAAGACCAATATGTTATATTTTATCAGTTCATCGCATCAACCAGCTTTCAATTTAGCAACGGAGGAATATCTTTTAAAAAATTATGAAGAGGATTTCTTTTTTTTGTATTCCAACTGCCCTGCTCTAATCGTTGGAAAACATCAAAATACCTTAGCTGAAATTAACCTGGAAAAAACAGAGGAAGAAAACATTCCAGTTGTGAGAAGGCTCTCGGGAGGTGGAACGGTTTTTCATGATGAAGGAAATTTAAATTACTGCTTTATCAAGAAAGGTGAAAAAGGCAAGTTGGTAGATTTTCAGAAATACAGTCAGCCAATTATTGATACCCTACAAAAGCTAAGCGTAAATGCAAAATTTGAAGGGAAAAGTGATCTGACAATTGATGGAATGAAGTTCTCAGGCAATGCATCTCATATTTACAGAAGCAAAGTAATGCAACATGGCACCATGCTTTTTTCAAGCGATTTGAACCGCTTAAATAGCCTCTTAAAGGTAAATCCACTCAAGTTTAAGGACAGAGGTGTTCGATCGATTAGAAGTCGTGTAACTAACATCAGTGATCACCTATCCTCTCCTCTATCGCTCGATGCTTTTAGTAAACTGATTATTGAGGAGCTTCGATCCAATTTTCCTGATGCCAAAGCATTTGAACTAAATAATTCTGATAAAGAAAAGATAGAAGTGCTCATGACAGAAAAATATAATAATTGGGAATGGAACTATGGCTACTCTCCTAATTATAGTTTTGAGAAACTTTCGAATTTTCCTGGCGGTAATATTTTAGAGGTAAAACTTAAAATTGAGAAAGGACTGATTCAAAAAGTTGAACTTGATGGTAATTGCATCCAATTTGATCAAATAAAATCCTTTGAAAACTTACTTCAGGACAACAAACACAACAAAAACACTGTTTTAAAGACACTTAAAGGACTCGATTTAGATGAATACTTTAATAATTTAGATGAAAATCAGTTAATTAATGCACTTTTTTAGAAAATTTCGTCACTTCTTAGAAGACATTTTCACATAAACTTTTCAATTAACTAAACTGGTTAATTGAAATATTTATAGACAGTTAAGGCCTTAGATTTTCCTAATTCTGTTTCCAGTTCTGCGATTGTGGCAATCCTCACATTATCTACCGACTTAAACCTTTGGATTAACTTCTGAACTGATTTTGGTCCAATTCCTTCAATTTTGTCCAATTCTGAGCTAATAAACGCTTTTGACCGTTTTTGTCGATGGAAAGTAATTGCAAAACGGTGCGATTCATTTCGCAGATGTTGAATGGTTTTAAGGGTTTCTGAATTCTTATCCAAATACAATGGATATGGATCACCGGGAAAATAGATCTCCTCCAATTTTTTAGCAATACCAATAACCGATATCTTTCCTCTAAGATCTAGCTTATCTAAACTATTTAAAGCTGCACCCAACTGTCCTTTTCCACCATCAATTAAAATCAATTGTGGTAAGCTCTTTCCTTCTTCAAGTAATCTTCGATATCTTCTGTAAATAATTTCTTCCATGGAAGCAAAATCATTTGCTCCAACAACGGTCTTAATATTAAAATGGCGATAGTCTTTTTTGAATGGTCGCGCGTTCCTAAATACAACACAAGATGCAACCGGGTGTGTTCCTTGAATATTAGAATTATCAAAACATTCAATATGTACTGGTGCATCCTTTAGGCGCAAATCAGTTTTCATAGTTTGAACAATTCTATCAGAATGGGACTGTTTTAATGATTTATCACCCTTCTTTAACTTCTCGAGACGGTAATATTTCACATTCCGAAGCGAAAGGTCAAGTAATTTTCGCTTGTCACCACGTTGAGGAACTATAAAACGTATATTCTGAATTGGCAAATCCAATTCAAATGGAACCAATATCTCTTTTGCAGTACTAAATATTTTCTGACGAATTTCGGTTATTGCCAAAGCCAATAAATCTTCTTTCGATTCATCCAGCTTTTTCTTCATCTCGATTGTGTGTGCTTGGATGATGGCACCATTTACAACTTTCAAGAAATTAACGTAAGCAAAATTCTCATCATCTAGAATTGAATAAATATCAATATTATTAATTGAGGGATTTACAATGGTAGATTTACTTTGATATTTTGCTAGTAGTTCAAGTTTTTCTTTAATGATATGAGCTTCCTCAAATTTAAAATCAGCAGCAAGAATTTGTATCTTTTCCTTTAAATGAGAAGTAACAGTTCCAATATTACCTTTTAAAATATTACGAATATCTTGAATCGTTTGCTCATAGTTTTCTCTGCTCTCCTTCCCTACACATGGCGCCTTACAATTACCGATATGGTATTCTAAACAAACTTTAAACTTTAAATCGCTAATGCCTTCATCTGTTAATCGCAAGTTACACGTTCGCAATTGATATAAAGAACGAATCATATCCATCAAAATTCGAACCATCTTAACACTTGTATAGGGACCGAAATATTCCGAACCATCTTTCACCAAATGACGTGTTACCTGTACCCTTGGATAAGCTTCTTTCTTAATACAAATCCAAGGAAATGATTTGTCATCCTTTAAAAGAACATTGTAACGAGGTTGGTGTTTTTTTATCAGATTATTCTCTAATAATAACGCATCCTCTTCCGTCTCTACAACAATGTGTTTTATATCCACAATTTTCCGAACCATGATATTGGTTTTCGCTGAATCGTGAACTTTATTAAAATAGGAAGCAACTCTTCTTTTGAGTCGCTTTGCTTTTCCTACATATATAATCGTATTGTTCTCATCAAAGTATTGATATACGCCTGGCTCTTCAGGCAAAGCTGAAACCAGAGACTTTAAATGATCTATATTTTTGTTTTTTATCACAGATTATAATTTTCCTCTAAGATAGCTTACTCTTCTGAAAAAAGATTAACCACTTTAAATTGATTTACGTCAAATAAGCCTTTATCCGATAATTTTAACTTTGGAATTACCAACAAAGACATAAATGCTAGCGTCATAAAAGGGGAATGAAAATTCGATCCAAAACCAGAGGCAAAATCACTTAAAACTTCGTAATCTTTAATTAGATCCTCTCCTGTTTTATTAGACATTAAACCGGCTACTTCTAAATTGACACTTTCAGTTCTGCCTTCATTTGATGCAACAATCCCTCCCTTTATTTCTATTAAAGTATTAATCGCCTGTAATAAGTTTTCATCACTTGTTCCTACAGCAATAATGTTATGGCTATCATGTGCTATGCTTTCTGCAATAGCCCCTTTTTTATATCCAAAGCCTTTAGCAAATCCGACCACAGGTTTTCCATTATCGTAACGACTCATCACAACCATTTTCAGCAAATCATTCTCCACATCAGATATAACATTTGAATCCTGAATCTTTGGCTCACACAAAATTGAATCCGTAATCAAATCACCATCCTTTACCAGCATCGTTCGAATTTTTCCATTTTGTGGTTCTACTCGAATATCGGATAATTGAATTGGCTTACGACTAAAATTATTTAGAATGATCTCATTATTTACCTCAAATAAAACTTCCTTGTCTTTATAAATGCATTCCCCTTTTCGATAAGCCTGTTCAACCGAAAAAGAATCAAGATTATCAATTACGATAAAATCTGCGGCATCACCCACCTGAAGCAAACCCAAATTTAGACCATAATGATGAATTGGATTATAGCTGGCAGCCCGAAGCAATGAAAACAAATCAAGTCCTTTTTTAAGTCCTTTTTTAATAAGGTAATTAATATGACCTCTTTCAAATAAATCATCAGGATGAGTATCATCTGTACATAACATGACTTTTTCAGGATGAGAATCAATTAAAGAATATAAAGCTTCAAAATCCTTTGCTGCGCTTCCCTCTCTAATTTGTATCTTCATTCCCAAATTAAGCTTCTCCAGAGCTTCTTCCATATTTGAACATTCATGATCTGCTGAAACTCCTGCTGCGACATATTTCCGCAAGTCGTCCCCTTTTACACCTGGAGCGTGACCATCAATTTTCTTCCCTAACTTCTTTGTGGCAACAATTTTCTTCATCACCTCCAAATCTTCATTTATAACACCGGGGTAATCCATTACCTCTGCCAAACAAACCACTTCTTCTCTCTTCAACAAACTTTCAACCTTATTTGCTCCTAACTTAAAACCCGAAGTTTCGAATGGCGTTGCAGGAACACAAGATGGCACTCCAAATCGAATTTCCAAGGGTGTCTTCCTGGCATCATTAATCATGAAGTCAATTCCAATCTCTCCTAATACATTTGCTATTTCATGAGGATCCGTAACAACTCCTAAAGTTCCTTTTCTTACAACTAAGTCTGCAAATCGGCTTGGTATTAAAAGAGAACTTTCAATATGTACATGTGAATCAACCAAGCCTGGAAGAATATAACAATCCGGAACAGATTCCTTAGGAGTAATACTTACAATTACACCATCCTCCACTTTCACTTCTGCCTTTCGTATTTCACGAGAAATAACATCAATTACATTTCCTGCTATTGAAAAATTTTTATTTGCCATCTCTTTTCTATTATTGTTTCTTCTGAATGATTACTGATTTAAGCCTTTATTGCTTCCCAAAACGCCCGAAATCATCTTTTGCGAAAGCAAAAAGGCAATTTCGGGCGTTTTAAGGAGTAAACTTTTTTAAAATACTCCTTAGTTCCACGTGGAACATCACCTCCCCATAAGGACTAAAAGAACGTTTATATCACTAGGAGAAACTCCTGGAATACGCGATGCTTGTCCAATAGTTTCAGGCTTAATTTTATCTAATTTTTGACGTGCTTCAGTAGATAATGACTGCAGTGTCGTATAATCAAAACGATCTGTTATTACAATCCTTTCTAATCTTGTTAACTTATCAGCAATCAATTTCTCTCTTTCGATATAACCAGCATACTTGATCAAGACTTCTGCCGCTTCCACAATTTCTTCCCTCCTATTTGGAATAGATTCTACAATTTCTTTCAAAGGTAGAACATCTTCTACTAAATCTAAAATCGTTACCTGAGGACGTAAAATTATATCATGTAATTTAACTCCTTGCTTCAAAGGTGAAGTTCCTAATTTTTCTAAAACAGGATTTAAGAATTTTGGTTTACAGCTAAACTCTTTACAAAAGGTAACTAATTTATCTCTATAAGCAATCTTCTCTTCTAATAAATCAATACGCTTTTGCTCCACCAAACCAAGCTTAAATGCTTTTGGTGTCAACCTTACATCAGCATCATCCTGACGCAATAGAATTCTATATTCGGCACGAGAGGTAAACATTCGGTAAGGCTCGTCCACTCCTTTTGTTACAAGATCATCAATTAAAACACCGATATAAGCTTCATCCCTTTTTAACGTAAAAGCATCACGATTCTGAACTTTCAAACTTGCATTTATTCCGGCAAGCATTCCTTGAGCTCCAGCTTCCTCATATCCCGTAGTTCCATTTATCTGACCTGCAAAATATAGATTCTCAATCAGCTTTGTTTCTAATGTATGATGCAGTTGTGTTGGAGCAAAATAATCGTATTCAATAGCATATCCCGGACGATACATTTTGACATTTTCTAAGCCAGGAACTTTTTTTAATCCATTCAACTGAATGTCCCAAGCCAAACTAGAAGAAAAACCATTGATGTAATACTCACGTGTTGTTTCTCCTTCCGGTTCAAGAAACAAAAGGTGTTCTTTTTTCTCGGCAAAGGTTGTGAGCTTCGATTCAATACTCGGACAATAACGTGGACCTGTACTCTGAATGGTTCCATCGTACATTGGTGATTCTTCAAAACCCAGTTCAAGTTCTGAATGAACTTCAGGGTTTGTATAAGTAATATAACAAGGACGTTGAATCAACTCCTTATCAACATGATTATCTAAATATGAAAAACGATGAAAATCCTCTTCCCCATCCTGACGTTTCATTACTGAGAAATCAATACTTCTTCCGTCTAAACGAGCAGGTGTTCCTGTTTTCATTCTACCGACTTCGAAACCAATAGATTTTAACTGCTCACTAATTCCTAATGAAGCTGGCTCTGAAGAACGGCCCCCCATTTCCTGCTTACGACCAACGTGCATTAAGCCATTAAGGAATGTTCCATTGGTTAAAACAACTGTCTTAGATTTAATATCGATCCCAAGCTTTGTTTTAACACCAACAACTTTCTCCCCTTCAAACAAAAGTCCCACGACAGCATCCTGCCACATATCCAGATTATCTGTATTTTCTACAACTGTTCTCCACTCTGCAGAAAACACCATACGGTCACACTGAGCTCGTGGACTCCACATAGCTGGTCCTTTGGAACGGTTTAGCATTCTAAATTGAATGGATGATCTATCGGTTACAATACCAGTGTAGCCCCCTAGTGCATCAATCTCTCTTACAATTTGCCCTTTAGCAATACCACCTATAGCAGGATTACAAGACATTTGAGCGATCTTATTCATATCCATAGTGATTAAAAGCACTGAGGATCCCAGATTGGCAGCTGCAGTTGCTGCCTCACAACCTGCATGACCAGCACCAACTACTATTACATCATATTTAGCTAACATATAATAAAAGATATATATATTCGTAATTCTTTATCTATCTACAAAGATAATTATTTTATCTACAATACTGAATATCAATAAAATACAAAACGCCACAAAGCGTTAAATCGCTATAATTCAGTTTGATAGATTAAAAAAATTTCACAAACTTAATGAATCTTGGAAAGTAAAGCTAATGATTCATCTTCCTTTTGGGTCATTATTTCCTGATCCTCATCACACTTATCATCAATCCCAAGCAAGTGAAGTACGCCATGCACTATCACTCTATGTAGCTCTTCAAAGAAATCAACTTGATAGTCTTTGGCATTATCACGAACGGTATCAACAGAAATAAATAAATCTCCTGATATGATATCCGCAATAGTGTAGTCAAACGTAATGATATCTGTAAAATAATCGTGATTTAAATGTTCACGATTCATCTCTAACAAATAATCATCAGAACAAAAATAATAATTAATCTCCCCTATTTCGAAACCATTATTAACAACAACGCGATTGACCCAATTGCTTATACGCTCTTGATCAATCGCGGGAATACTAGTTTCACACGAATCATATGTAATCAACATTTATACTAATCTAAATTTCATTTCAACCAATGCACCATTTTCATTAAATTCAATGTCATCAGCCAAGTGGTTCATTAAAAAGATACCACGACCATGTGTTTTTTCAAGATTTTCAGGAAGTGTTGGATCAGGTATGCTTGCAAAATCAAAACCTTTCCCTTCATCTTCAATTAAAAAGCTAATTGCTTCGTCGTCAATATCGTATTCTATCTTTACTTTTTTAGAAATATCTAATTGGTTCCCATGCAAGATTGCATTGTTAACAGCCTCGATTATGGCAACAGAGATTTTTCCATATATCTCAGCACTTAAATTGTGAGATGATGAAATGTCGTCGATGAGTTTTTCTACTCTAGTTATGTTCTCTAATTCGGATGGAAAGATTAGCAATTTTTCAGATTTAGTCATTGTTAATATTAATCATGTAGTCCAAATACAATTTGTTATAATAATCGAACATCTTTACATAAGAGTCATTGAAAACGCCTTCAAAATCTGTTCGTACTCTTTTATACTTAAATATTGCTTTAGGGTTACTCAATTTATGACTTTGCCCCGATTTACTTTCTCTTTTTTTATCAAAATCTTTTTCCCTCTGGGCGTTTTCGGCCTTTAACAAACGCGAAATAATTCTATTTTGTCTTTTAAGAGTATTCGAATTTATAGAAAAATTTGATACTTCTACTTCCGTTTTATCAATCATTTTCATTATTTCACGTAATATATTCTCGCTTTCATCTCCAATCCCTCCTTTTTGAAGAATTTCACGCAAATTTTGCTGAAACATTTCCTGTTTTTGCAAAAACTTGCCTAGCTTCTCTTTTGAACCTGGTTTTCCATTTCCATCTTTCATTTCCTGAATCATCTGTTCAAGCATCTTTTTTAAAGATTCCTGTTGCGACTTCATACCAGAAAAGGAAGGTTGATTACCTTTCTTATCCCCCATCTGACTCCCCGGCATTCCGTTAGCCATTTGTTCCATCAATTGCTTCAATGCCTCCGATAAGAAAACTGCTAACTCATTAATTTCAGTCATCGATTTTTGTTGTGCAATATTGGCCTGAACTTTTCTTCTATTATTCGCGAACTCTAATATTTGATCTAAGTAATCGCTAATGTCAAAAATTCTGTTTCCTATTAAAGCTGCCACTTGAGGAGAATGAGAAGATAAAGAAAGTAAGGAATCCTGAATTAAAATATATTCCTCTTTTAAGACAGCTTGCTGCTCAATCATTTTTACAAACAAAGGATTTCGATAATCTATCCTTTTGTAATCTGTTATTAGATCTTCCTGTTGAAAAGAGAAATCTATCAAATTATTCATTAAACGAATTAAATTGTCAATGTCAACACTTAATTGTGCTCCTACCGATTGTGCAAGATTATTCTTTAATTTTTGAGAAAGGGCTTTTTGCATTTTTGAAGTACCCTTCATATTTTTTGTCGCCTTAGAATTTTTTCCATTCTCCAATAGATTTTCAGTTTCTTTCATTTTCTCTGAAATTTCCTGAACATCATCTGAAGAATCATCAAATTGATATGGGTCATTAATACCAGAATTCTTTTCTAATAATTTTTTTAAGTCATTTTGTAAATCGTCCCATTTTTTCTTATCCTCAAGTTGCTGAGATTTCATTTTTTCGCCCTCTTTCTTGGCTAGGGTACTGATTTCGTCTTGATGATCAGCTAATTTCTCAATTCTATCGGCGATTTGATTCATACGTATCTCAATATCATAACGTTCCAACAAACTAAGGTTGCGATCCATTTGTTTCTGAAAATCGTCGAAAGACATCTGAATTTTGTTTCCAAGCTTATTTAATTCTTCTGGTTTGAATTCTTCGGCCAATTTATTGAATTCTTCGAATAATTTTTTCAAATCATCATCCATCACATTTTCCAGAAGCTGATCGATCTGTTTTTGTTTTTCAAGAAGAAGAGAATCTTTTTTACCCATTGAATTCATCAATTGATTTTTCTTCCCATTCTCATTTTTTATCTGATTTAATAATTGGTCTAAATTTTTCTTCTTTTCTTCAATTTCTTGAAACATTTGTTGCTGTTGCCATTTATCTCCCATACCGTCAAGAAGATTTTTTTGCATACGCTTAATGTCATCTTGTATCGATTGACTCAAATCAATTCCTTGTTCAATTTGATTGGCAATGCTATCTTGAATGGTCGTATTTAAATCATACAACTGTTTCGAATCTGGAATTAAAAAAGAATATTGTTGAGAACGTGTCATTTTAGGACTGTTCACAGCATCATTATCAAAAACTTCGAAATAATACTGGATTTGACTTCCTTCGGAAAAATCAACACTCGTAAAATCGAAAGCAAAATAAAACTCTTGCGAACTCAATTTTCGATTAATCGATATTGGAATGTAAACGGGAATTTGGTCGTTCAAAATATAACAAAAGCGCAATTTTGAAAAAGCATAATCATCCTTAATGATACCTTTAAAATAATAACCTGATGTTAGAACAGAATCTTGCAAGGAAGACACATTTATTTGTGGATACAAATCAGGAATTACATCTATTTTATAATTGGCATATTGTAAATTCTTAAAATGATCATTGTCGAGATAGATTCGATAAGAGGTTTTTTGTCTTATCTCCTTTGAAAATTGATAGTTTAGAGATGCCTTTTTAGAATTGATTAAGCGCACAGAATCTTTCAGAAACATTTGAATATTACTAGCATCGTCAGCTTCAAAAGACCATTGCAGCAAAGAGCCTTCTGGCACGCTAACATCTCCTAAACTTTCTTCCTTTTTGGAAGGGATATTTGTATATGCAGGAGCCTTAATCAGTAAATTAAATGCGTTAATTCCGGGCTTAGATAGGAGTTCAATCTGATAGGTTTTCGAAATGACTTTACCTGCCTTTAAATAAAAAGACACATCTGAATTTAAGTTTCTAAAGGCATAAGAAAAAGTATTCCCTTTTTCCTTTTTCAGTAAAAATTGATTTCCACCATAGATAAGGTAAACATCAGCTGGAACATATTTTCCCTCTGTTGCTACTTTTAAATTAAAATCTGAGCCTCTAACTACTTTCATTAATGATGTATCCATCACAAATTTAAAGTCAGCAGGCGGGCTATATTCTTGTCTGAAATGCACTAACCTATTTGTGCTAGCAGAATACATATCAGGCATAAAAATATAACCAGATACAATAGCAATCGCGATAATTAGCAAGTATTTTACAAAGCTGATATTAGACTTAAATGAAATGGCTTTTCGAAATGGAATTAATCGAATGGATTCTATTCTTTGGTTAATACTTGCAACCAAAAGTGAATTATTAAGCGTTCCATTTTTCTCTGATAATTCAGTAAGCTCTAAAGTATTCACCAAGCGATCCTGTACTTCAGGAAAATGATTTGTTATAATCCCAATTGCTTGTCGATAAGAAATTCTTTTGCCAATTCGTAACAATCCAACCAGTGGTAATAAAATAAGACGGAAAAGAAGGATTCCGAAAAACACACAAGAAAAGATGGCTAAAAAGGTTCGAAAGGGAACCGAGAAGTAAAGTAAATATTCAGAATAGGAAATAATTATAAAGTAGGAAAATGCAAGAATAATACCCAAAAGCGAACCTCTTAGAAGCTGATTTTGATAGTATTTTCGAATAAATCGATCTAATTTTTCAATGAAAATGTCTTGACTGGTCTCCATACCAATATCTTACGTAAAAAGAATCAATTACGATACAACCACAAAGAAGGGTTTAGCTTAGTACTGCCTTTCCACAACTGGAATTTTAGAACCGTTTGACTTTGCGCTTGATCTGTGTAAACAACTCCAATTTTCTCTTTCGCAGTAACTGTATCTCCTTTTTTAACGACTACACTAGACAAGTTCGAATACACCGAAAAGAATTCTCCATGACGAATAATTATTACATTATTCAAGCCTGGCATGGATAAGATATGCGTTACTTCACCTTTAAAAATAGATCGACATTCTGACTTGGCATCAGTCGTAATGTTAACACCATCGTTTCGAACGTTAACATGCTTAAGTACTGCATGTTTGTGCTCGCCAAATTTTTCTGAGATGAAGCCTGTTTTCGTTGGCCAAGGCAATTTACCTTTATTTTTATCGAAGGAGGCCGATAAAACTTTCTCTTCTGGCGTTAAACCAAATTTACCTGTTCCCGTTTTTTTCTTAGAAGCCAACTTCGCTGCGCGAGCAATAATTCGTTGAATTTCCTTCTCTAATTTTTTTGAATACTGCTGTTGCTTTCTCAGGTCGTTTCTTAATTGCTTTTCTTTTTTCTTTAGCTTAGAAACAATTGCCGCTTGCTGCGATTTTTCTTGTGTTAAACTATTGTTCTCTTTTGTTTTTTCTGATAAAAGAACCAGTTTTTCCTTTTTCGCCAAGTTCAAGCTGTTCAATTTAACCTCTAAGCTCTCCCTTTTAAGAGCTATTGTTTTGCCTTGCTTTCGGCTGTATTCTGAAAATTGTTGCAAATATTTGTACCTCTTATAGGCCTGATTAAAATCTTTCGAAGAAAGCAAAAACATCAACTTTTCGTATGAATTCTTTTGCTTGTACGCATACAATATCACCTTGGCGTATTGATCCTTTAATTTAAGCAACTCACTCTCTAGAGTTTTTACTTCTTTATTCGTTTTATCAATCTGAGATCCCATGTAAGAAATCTCATTTTCTATTGATTTTAGAAGTGCTTGTCTAGCCTTAATTCTTTGATTTAACAGATTTAACTGGCCAAGACTTACACTTTTGGTTTTTAAAGTATTCTTTAATAGAGTATTAGTATAAGCAATGTCTTTCGCATTTTGCTCTTTCCTTTTTTTAAGGGTAGAAATACTGGTTTGAGCATGCATGTCTACCGAAATGAATAACAGTAGTACAAAAACAATGTAGTATATTTTGCTGATAATTAATCTATTATTGCCCATATATGTTTTATGGATAAATTCTTTCGTATTTGTCTGAGATTCTAAATGAAAATCTTAATTTTTCATCAAAACTTATCTTGTTAAACTTAACGTTACAAGATAATAAATGTTTTGGATCCTTAACCTCAAAACTTAGGCGTTGAGGAAACTTCTTATTTTCAAAAGGCTTAAAATCTCGATACTTAATGGATATATTTCTAGCATCATCAAACTCTTTCACCAGAACATCTGTAATTCTCATTAAAGATGGGTCGATATCAAAGCGTTGATAGCCAAATCGATTTAATTTACGAATCTTATCTTTTTTTAATTTACGATCTATCTTCCTCGCTTTTTCGGATATAAAAACATATTTATTTTCTACTATTTTACCGTCAAAAGTTCGTTTAAAAGCCTTTTCCTTCTCATTATTAACCACACTAAAAATAGAATTGGTAAGGATGCTTTGAAAAGAATTAAAATCCAGATCCATGTTTAACTTATCGGAAAAGAAACTAAAATCATCAACAAAATAACGCTTCTTCATTCTATCAAGCATTTTAACAGAATCTGGCGTTACCAACAATCTAGCTACTTCAATACCTCCGACTGCATTTATTGTTATCAATATCAGACTATCTTTTTGGATTTTCATTGAGCCCTTAAAACTCTTCTTTATGCCATCTGCGGTAAAGCTTGCCGAAAACTTCTTCACGTAAAAACTTGAATAATGAAGGCTACTATCCTGCAAACTATTGTAGAGTTTATTATCAGACATTGGTCTGGCTTTTTCTACACCTAATTCATAAAATGATTTACATGAAAACTGAAAAAGGGCAATGATAATGATCAAAGCCCTCAATACAATTTTTGAATATATTCTATTGCTCATTTTTATCCGTCTCTGCAGGAATTGTTCCTGTCTTTATTTTCTCAGCCAAATACTCCGACCCGTCACCTATCTCAATTGCTTTTTTCCACTCTTCTAGAGCCTTTTCTTCATCACCTAAACGATAAAGAATATCACCGTAATGCTCAACAATAACGGCAGATTCTCCACCTCCAAACTCCAATGATTTCTCCAATACTTTTTTAGCTTCAGTAAATTCACCTAAACGGTAAAGAACCCATCCGTGAGTATCTAAATAAGTCGAATTTTCAGCTTCCAACTTCACACATAAAGAGCTCATCTTCTTTGCTTTTTCGAGGTTCACGCCTTTAACCGAAAGATAATAACTATAATTGTTTAACACAATTACATTGTTCGAATCAAAAAGTAAAACTTCATCATAAGCTTTGAAAGCTTTTTCCGCTTTTCCCATTTGATAATAAGCATCTCCCAAATAAGTCTGGAACTGAATCTTCAAAGCCAAATTTTCACCTATGTATGCCGATCCTTCTTCTAAGCTTTCAATTGCAGTTTTATAATCTTCTTTTTGAGCTGCAGAAACACCTCTAAAAATGTATAATAATGGCTGACTAGGGAAGTATTTTAAGGCTTCTGTACTTTCATTGTACATGCTCTCAAAATCCAATAAAGCATTATTAATTAATAATAATTCCTCCCACACCACATAGTTGGTTTTCTCTTCCTCAAGCACCTTTCTTAAGTGAAACCTTGCACCTTCATTGTCATTTCTTCTTTTCAGAAAATCAGCATACAAAGCATGCACTCTTACTTCACCAGGATGAATTGCAACTAATTTATCCAACAACTCTTTTAAAAACTCATCAGACATACTATCCTTTTCTCCGTTCATAAGAATAGAGATTAGGAATTGTATTTTTTGATCTGAATCTATTTCTGTTTTTTCAAATGCTTTGGATAAAGCGCTATTTCTCTTTTCAACATCGCCCTTTTGGCGGTAAAAATTAGCTAAATAGAAATGAACTAAACCATTGTCTGGATCAATTTTAAGGATTTCCTGGTATTGTTTAAATGCCTTATCCTCCTCTTTATCGGCCAAATATAAATCAGCTAACATTCCATAAAACTCTGCTCGATATGGATATTTCTTTATTAGCTTCTGAAGTTCAGCATAAGCCATTTTACGATTTCCTAAAGCAATATATAAACGTTCTTTCTCCAATGAAATTCCCTCTTGAACACCAATCCTTTTTTCCAAACGATTATAAGCCTCAATTGCTTCTTCAAACTTCTCAACTGAAGCATAAAGGCTAGCTTGCAAATAATAAAAATCGTTACGCTCAGGATGCAATTCAACCAGCTCACCATAGACCTTACAAGCATGATCTATCATACCCTTTTTTTGGTAAATGTTCGCCAATTGAATTTGATACCACAAATTATGAGGTTGCAATGCAACAGCACTTCGAGCTAACTCTAAGGCGTTGTTATAGTTCTCTTGACTCAGATAAATGTTGGCCAATTCATAATGAACGACAGCACTCGATGGGTCGATTTTTAAGCATGAAGCATACAAAGAAACCCCTTTTTCTAACTCCCCCAGTAAAACAGCCTTTGTTGCTTCGGTAAAAGCAAAATCAAATTCTAATTTTTGCTGTTCAGTTAATTTAAGTTCTTTCTGTAGCTTATCCTTTTTTGCACCTGGCACTATTTCACCAGCCGAAACTGGAGCAGCCATCATGCTTATTAAAAGAATTCCTATCCAAAATTTACGTCCCACCTTCATCCATCTTTATTTTGAAAAGCTCGCAAAATCACCAACATTCAACTCAGATACATCGCCTTGAATTTCAACATGATTACCAATCATTGAATTTTCAAGATTCAGATTCTCCAGGTTTGAATTTCGTTGAATAATAGAATTACGAACCAAAGTATTACTAACTACTGTATTGGCTCCTACTGAAACGTGAGGTCCAATTACTGAATTTTCAATTTTTACATTCTCCCCAATATAACAAGGAGGAATAATAATGGAATTAACAGCATTTGAAGTTGAACAAACTAATTCATCCTCTCGGTGATATTCCAATATTCTTTGATTGGTATGAACTGTTGCGTCTTTATTACCACAATCCATCCACTCAATCACTTGACCAGGCTTAAAGCTTAGTCCTTTGTTTTTCATGTTCTCCAAAGCATCTGTAAGTTGGTATTCTCCATTTACAATTACTTCATTGTCCATTAAGTATTTTAATTCGTCTCTTAGGTTATCACCATCTTTAAAATAGTAAATCCCAATAATTGCCAAGTCTGATACAAACTCTTTAGGCTTCTCAACAAAATCAGTAATGTTGTTTTTGTCGTCAATTTTAACAACTCCAAAAGCCGAAGGATCCTCAACTTGTTGTACCCAAATAACACTATCTGCATCTGCATCTAAAACAAAGTCTGCTTTGAATAAAGTATCTGCGAAAGCAACTACAACCTTATCGGATAAAGATGGTGCTGCACAATAAATTGCATGAGCTGTACCCAATGCTTCTTTCTGATAATAAATGCTTGCCTTAGCACCAATTTGTTCTGCAATTACAACCAACTGTTCTTCAACTTCCTTGCCAAAATCACCAATAATGTAAGCTATTTCATCAATTGCCTCATCAGATACCTTTGCAATTTCCTCAACTAAACGCTGAACAATCGGTTTTCCTGCAATCGGTATAAGAGGTTTTGGTACAGTTAAAGTATGAGGACGCATACGTTTCCCCATTCCAGCCATTGGAACAATAATTTTCATTTGTAGTATAGATTAGTAGTGTAATTCTAAATTAGGTAAAAAACGAATCAAATGTACTGTTTTGGAATTAGTTTTGATCCGATTTAATATATTTTAACGCATTAAGCCTTACCGGTATGTCCAAAACCACCTGCTCCGCGTTCTGATGCCTCTAGGTCTTCAACAGGTTCCCAATTCACAGTTTCGTGAGCTGCTACCACCATTTGACAAACTCGATCGCCATCTTTAATTTCAACATCATTATTTGAAAGATTTGCTAAAATAACACCTATTTCGCCTCGATAATCAGCATCAATCGTACCTGGACTGTTTAAAACTGTAATTCCTTCTTTAAAAGCCATGCCTGAACGAGGGCGAATTTGCGCTTCGAAACCAGCTGGTAATTCAATAAATAAACCTGTTGGAATAATTCTACGCTCTAAAGATTTTAATACAATTGACTCATCTAGGTTTGCTCTAAGATCCATTCCAGCAGATAATTCAGTACTGTATTTTGGTAGATCGTGTTTCGATTTGTTAACGATTTTTACTTTCATATGTATTGTAGCTATTTTTATTTTTTGGAATCGCTAAGATACATTTTTCAAATCTCTTATGAAAGATTGTGATTTACTAATGCTTAGTTTAATTTCCTGTTTATGCCAAGCAATCTGCCCAATGGTAACCACAGCTTCTCTGTTTGAATAAGCACCAATAAAAATAGGACTAAAAGAGGTGTTTTGGCAGCCATTTTCAACCATTGATTATCCATCTCAATACAAGTACTCACCCAAAAAAGCATCATGGCAAATGTCATGTAAAATAAAATTCTTTTTAGATCATAAGGGACTGGATAATGCTTTTGTCCAAGAATATAGGAAACAACTGTCATTGTAACGAAGCATGCCAATACAGCATAAGCCGCTCCATAATATCCAATTCGAGGAACAAGTACGATATTCAATACAATTGTAATAACAGAACCAACAATAGCAATATAAGCTCCATATCGGGTTTTATCGGTTAGTTTATACCATAAAGATAAGGAGAAGAAAATTCCAAAGAACAAGTTGGCAAGTAATACAAATGGAACAATTCCAAGCCCTTCATGATAGGACGAGTCGATTAATATTTTTACGATATCCAAATAGAACATTACTCCTAGGAAAATTAGCAAACCAAAAATCACAAAATATTTTAATACACCAGCATAAACCTGTTTCGAGTTACTCTCTTTAGCTTGCGCAAAAAAGAAAGGCTCAAAAGCATATCTAAAAGCCTGAATAAAAAGAGTCATGATAACGGCTAACTTGTAATTCGCACCATAGATGCCCGTTTGATACATTGGATTTTGATCTGCTGGAATCAATTCAGGCATAGCCAATTTATCCAAATTGATATTTAGCATTCCACAAATACTTACGACCAATATAGGAGCAGAAAACTTTAATACTTTCCGTAACAACTTGCCATCAAACCTAAGCTTAATTCGATAGAAATCAGGAAGTAACAATACTAAATTCAACAAACTTGAAACAAAAAATGCTACAAATATATAACCAATGCCAAAATCGGGATTCCAGATTTTAGTTATTGGGATAGAAGCGTAATTTTCATGAATCCAAGGACATAACAATAAGAAAAATAGATTAATACCAAGATTGGAGAAGATGTTAATTAATTTTAGTCCAGCATATCGCATCGCCCTATTTTCTTGTCGTAATTTGGCAAATGGTAAGGCGGTAATGGCATCAAAACCCAAAGTTAAAGCCAATAAAACAACAAATTCTTTGTTTTCGCTGGCATTTAAATGTCCTGCTAAAGGACTTAGAAAAGTAAAAATCAGTAACCAGAATAAACCTGTTGTTGCTAACAACGAAATAAAACCAGTAGAAAATACAATCGATGAATCCTTCTCTTTACTAACAAATCGGAAATATCCTGTCTCCATTCCATATGTAAGTATAACCAGAAAAATGGCAACGTATGACATTAAATTAGTAACAACTCCGTATTCTTCTGGAAAAAACACATTGGTGTATAGTGGTACCAGTAACCAGTTAAGTAATCTTCCTAAGATGGAACTAAGACCATAAATAACTGTTTCGCCAGCAAGCTTCTTTAATGGATTCAAAATTTGTGTAATTATTGGATTAAAAATGGCAAATATAAACTCTTTTTATTCGCCAATTATAGTAAACTGCTTGAAAATGACTTCGAAATGAATATTTTGACGTTCCACGTGGAGCAATTTTTATTTTGAAAAGGTAAAAAAGACCATTTGGTATTTATATCGAAAATAAATAAGGCCAACACAAACGATTTCGACGGAAATATTTGATAATTTGGGTCTTATATCTTTTTAAAAGTTTTCATATTCCAAAAATTTTATTCACTTTTGTTGTCATACGCGTTAAGGAACGTTTATGTTAGTGTTTGTTGTTTAAGTATTTTGTGAAGATCCTGACCTCTCGGTTGGGATTTTTCTTTTTATACAAACCGTCCATTTAAAGGCTTTAACTACCGAATACTTTTCCCAAAAGGTGTTAGTGCATAACCAGCTAATTTTATGTGCTGCGCAGCAAAAGGAATCCCGATAATTGTAATTGCAAACAACAAGGCAAACAACACGTGCGTTAAGGCAATCCACAATCCTCCAATAAAAATCCAGATGATGTTTAGAATGATGCTTAGGCAACCACCTGCATGCTCATTGTATTCAACCCTTTGTCCAAATGGGGCTAATCCAAGCACTGATAACTGAATGATTTTCAGCCCAAAGGGTATCCCAACTATGGTTAAACACATTAATAACCCACAAATAATATATTCCAGAAAGATAAAAATTCCTCCAAAAATTATCCAAATGATATTTCCTATAATACTCATATTTATCTATTTAAAATGATAAGACACACCGAATTGCAATGTGAAATCTGGCGCAGTGTTTACGATTATATCTTCTATAAATGCACCTGTCAATACTAATTTTTCAGTCAACAAATAATCCAAGCCTAATACCAATTGCCCTGAAGCATATCCTAACTGCTTAGTTTCGGAATCTTTGTAAAAACTAGTATGGAAATCGAATTGCGATTTAAGAAACCATTTATTGTTTAAGTTGTGAGAGAAACCAATGCTTCCAAAACTCACGTTTCTGGAAATTTTATAGTCCAAAACAGCACCTGTACCAACTCTTAAATAGCCCAAAGAATAAAACCAAGCAAACTGTCCTCTTTCAATAATAGGTTTAATAGTACCCGTTAACTGAACACCAAAATCATTCGTTCCACTTCCAACCAGAGTTTCTTTTTTTCCAGTTGCTAATTTAAGAAAAGAGCGTAAAGCTAACTTATGATTTTTCCCTCCAAAAATCGGTGTACATAATGAAACAGAAATATCGCCAACACTTAATTTACTTTCATTCATATTAAAAACGAAACTTTCGTTTTCTAAAAAAAAATAATTTAGGTTATAAGTTGGCATAATCCTTCGAGATTTTTCAGGTAAGTTAAAGGTTTCGTGCCAATCACTTATAAAAGAATCCATTACTCCTGTAGAGTGTCTAACCATTGGAATGGAAATACCCAACTCCAATTTAGATAAAAATCCGTAGGAAAACTGGAGCTCATTTCTATACATTTCACCATCTAAGTATATGGCCTCACCTTTCTTTTTTGCACTCGTTGCATTGTTGGCAATATTAAAATAATTGCCAATATAAAATTCCCCTTTCTCTAAAACAATTCCTCCAGGATTAGTTGGCAATCCAAAAAAATGAACAACAGGACTTTGATTGTGAGTTTGAAAAGGCCTTACCGCCTTTTGTGCCAATAAAGAATTTATGGGAATTAAAAAAAGGAAGTAAAATAGTAGTTGTAACGCTCTCATGTAATTCTTATAACTAGTCATTTGATGAAGAAGATCAAATCTACTAATTATTCAAGAACTTTCCATACCAAAGCTGCAGCACCCAATAATCCCGAATTCCCTTGTATTTTACTTAGCTCAACTTTGGTTTTACCCTTTAAAACAGAAAGTAAATTATCATCCATATGATACTGGGTAGGTTTTAGAATTAAATCTCCAGCCTTTGCCAAGCCACCTGAAAGAAATATAACTTCAGGATTATTTAGAGCAACAACATTTGCCAAAGCTAAACCTAAAATTCTTCCAGTAAATTCAAAAGACTCCAATGCAATTTTATCACCAGCATAAGCAGCATCAGCTAGGCGCCTAGCACTCATTTTATTAAAAGGAAGGTTACGCAATTCGCTTTTATCATGATGTTTAGCAAAAAGTTTGCTAACTGTTCTTTTAATCCCTGTAGCAGAAACGTAGGTCTCCAAACAACCCAATCGTCCGCAACCACAATGACGACCTTCTGGGCGAACAATTACGTGCCCCAATTCACCTGCAAAGCCAGAATATCCATATAGCAATTCACCATCAATAACAATCCCAGATCCTAGACCTGTACCGAGTGTTAAAACCATAAAATGTTTCATTCCAATAGCACCACCAAAAATCATTTCGGCAACAGCAGCAGCATTAGCATCATTGGTGACGTAAACTGGTATATTCAATTCCCTTTTTAAGAGATCACCCAATTGAAGTTTTCCTTTCCAAGGAAGATTAGAAGCTTCTTCTATACTATTATCGCGATAATTTGCATTTGGAGCTCCAACTCCTGCACCTATCAATTCAAATTTAAAGTGTAACTTTTTAGATAAGGATTTTATTTTTTCGGCTAGAACTTTTACAAAATCATCAAAATTATCAAACTGTTTGGTAAAAATGGAGTCTTGAACAAGGCAATTCCCTTCCTTGTCAACCAATCCGAAGACCGTGTTCGTTCCACCAATATCTATACCAACAGCAAGCTTTTGCATACGAGAATTTATTTGAGTAAAATTATGATTATCTCAAATTAAAAATAATTAAGCTTAAATAAAAGGAAAAACTATAAACGTTCTTTTAAAAGCGCTCTAATTGGATTAAAAATACGTTGAAGCAATCTAAAATCTTCTGTTATAATTTCTGCTTGCCCCTCAATTTGCTGAGCAAATTCGAGCTCAATATCGTAGTTTGTTACCAAACCATTAGGAAAATCAACGTCCAAACTATATTTCTGGTCTTCTGGAACTTTTGAAATAGATCTTATGGTTCCTTCCAACATGCCATATTCAAGATAAGGATAATTATCTAATTTTATATTCACCCTTTGCCCGATTTTAACCTTACCAGCTCCTTGTACTCCTAATTCAACCCTAGCAACTATTTTGGCAGAATCTGAAGGCAAAACAGTAAAAACCCTCTCTCCCGTCTTTACATTTTGATTGGAGCTGTAAAAACGGTTAAAACTAACCTTACCATCAATAGGTGTTGTGAGCACATATTTTTGTTCCCAAATATTAATCTGAGCCTTTAAATTATCGAAGGATTGAATGAGTAGATTCTGTAATTCCTTTCTTTCATTTTCTTTATTCAATTCCAAATCTATGATTTGCTGATTGACCTCAGAAATGCTAATCTGAGTAGAGGCCAGCGAAGAGCGAGAACCATGGAATGCATAACTTTGCTCTAGATATTTCTTACGAGCATTTTGAAAGTCAGACTGGGAAATAACACCCCTAACAAACAAAGATGAATCACGAATAAATTGCTTTTTAGCTATTTCCAATTCACTTTCAGAAATAACTTTTTGTTGGTACTGCCGATCGTAATACAAATTGTATTTACTGATCTTATCTCGATAAGAAGCAATTTTGCGATCGTAATAGTCTAAATCAAAAAAACGTTGATAGTCAACATATGACTTTAAAAAACCATTGTAGTACGATTGAATTTGTCCCAAACGAAAATCACCTTCTAACAATTTGGACTTAATTCCATCCACACCAGTAAGATGCTCATGAAATTCTTCCATTTTTGATTTTAAAACAAAAACATCATCATTAACAGCTGGATTTTCTATAATGGCTAGCAGCTCTCCCTTTTTCACCTCTTGATTATCTGCAACATACAGATTTTGAATCTGCCCGGATGATCGAGCAATCAATTCGGCAGGTGGATTCAGGGTTGTCAGCACCAATTTGGAATGTATTATATCCGGATAACGGAAAAACCAACTGCCCACAACAATTAATAAAATGATCAGAAAGAACATAGTTGTGCCACTACGAATGATCCAATTCGGCATTCTTTGCAGTATTTCCTTTACTTCATCTGATCGTAATTCAATATTATCCATGAATTAATAATTAAAAATGAGTAATTAATAATTACCTCAACTATTTACTCAAATTAGTTTTGGACGTTTCTAGTATTTTAGATAAAATTTTTAAAATTTCCTCACAGTCTAATCGTAACGAATCAAATATCTTTTTATCGATATAATCTGTATCATGTAACAACCTAAGCCAATAATGTGCTTCTCTAGCCTCTTTATAAGAAATTTGCAATTTGGCAATAAAATCTTTTTTGGATATTCCACCTATAGCTTCTTCGATATTCGCTCCAACAGATGTCCCACAGCGCAATATTTGCTTCGATAAAACATATTCCTGTTTCTCAGTCTTTAAATACTTATATAAATTAATGATTCTAACTGCAAAATCATAAGCCTTATCTTTTACCAGATTTGATTTCATAGAATTTTTAATTCGTAATTATTAATTCACGATTAGCTCCCAAGTTCCAATTGATTCTTAACAAGCTCATAATATTGACCTTTTATTTCAGTCAGATCTTTATGATTTCCATACTCAACAATCTTACCTTTATCTAAAACGATAATTTTATCAGCATTTCGAACTGTACTCAATCTATGTGCTACAACCACAACCGTTCTACCTTGATTAAACTCGTCCAGATTTTCCATGATCGCTTTTTCATTATTGGCATCCAGCGCATTGGTTGCCTCATCGAAGAAAAGGAATTCCGGATTTTTATAAACAGCTCGTGCAATCAGTATTCTCTGCTTTTGCCCCTGACTTAACCCGTGCCCATTAGCTCCGATCTTTGTATTATACCTAAGCGGAAGACTATCTATAAAATCATGAATGCATGCTACCTGAACGGCATATAAAAGACGTTTCTTGTCAATGATCTCATCTCCAACTGCAATATTTTTTGCTATAGTATCAGAGAAAATAAAACCATCTTGCATAACCACACCACAGTTTTGTCGCCACATAGCTGAGCTATAGTTCTGAATAGATATACCGCCTAAGTTAATTTTTCCTTTCGTTGCGGGATAAAAACCTAACATGAGCTTTATTAAAGTTGTCTTTCCAGAGCCTGAAGCACCAACAATAGCAGTTGTTTGTCCTTTAGCTACATTCAAATTGACTTCATTCAATACCATCTCAGAATGTGGTCCTTCGTATTGGAAACTTACTTTCTCGATATGGATAGACTTATCTTCAGGTAATTCGATTAGCTTTTCATCTTTTTCAATTTCTTCATCATCCATCTCGTGAATCTCACCCAAACGTTCCAATGAGATTTTAGCATCCTGCCATGAATGAATAAACTGAACCAGATTGTCAATAGGCGAATTTAATTGCCCCAGTATATACTGTACAGCCAGCATCATACCCAAAGTCATGCTACCATTAACAACAGCTTGTGCAGCTAAAAAAGTGATAACAATATTCTTGGTCTCATTAAAAAATACGGAACCCGATACTTGGTATTGATTCAATGCAAGCCCCTTAGTACGCACTTGGAAAAGTTCTGCTTGTATATTCTCCCACTCCCAGCGTTTCTGCTTTTCGCAATTATTCAGCTTAATCTCTTGCATACCTGTAATCAGTTGCACCAGAGAATTCTGATTGCTCGAAAGTTGGGCAAAACGCTTTCCATCTAATTCTCTACGTTTTTTAAGAAAGAGATTAATCCAGATAATATAGAGTGCAGATCCCAAAAGGAAAACACCGAAAATGGTCATATTATAAATAGCCAACACAACTCCGAAAATTAGAAGATTCACCATCGAGAATAGGATATTCAAAGTAGATGAAGTTAGGAAGTTCTCAATACGAGTATGATCTTGTATTCGCTGTAAAAGGTCACCAATCATTTTAATATCGAAGAAACCAATAGGTAGCTTCATCAACTTAATTAGAAAGTCGGATATCAAGGAAATATTTATGCGAGTAGAAATATGCAAAAGAATCCACGATCTTATAAACTCGACCGATATACGCGAAATGAAAAGTACCAACTGCGCAATAAGAACCAATGTAATAAAACTTAAGTTCTTGGTATTGATACCCACATCGACAACCGATTGGGTTAAAAATGGGAAGATTAGCTGTAACAAAGAACCAAACAACATTCCCAAGCCCAACTGAACAAGAAATTTTTTGTATGGTTTTAAATATTTTAATAAAAAGCCAATGTTTTTTTTGTTGGATACATCCTCGTCGCTTTGATTGTAAAAATCTGGTGTTGGTTCCAGTAACAAGCATAAACCTTTTACCTCGCCATCAACTTTAGTAGATGCCCAAGCTTTTATAAACTCCTCCTTAGTGAATTTTAATAATCCAGATGCTGGATCAGCTACATGTACGATCGTTCTTTTGTTCTTCGTCTCTATTTTATGAACCACTACAAAGTGCGCTTGATTCCAATGGCAAATAGCTGGTAGTGTAGCTTCATCTTGTAATTGCCTGTAGCTAATTCGAACACCCATAGTTTTCAAACCAATACTTTCCGCTGCATCGGCTATTCCCAACATCGAAACACCTTCTCGGGTAATGTGCGATTTATCTCGTAAAGATTGAAGACTAAAATTCTTTCCAAAATGAGAAGCAATCATGCGTAAACACGTTGGGCCACAATCCATGGCATCCAATTGGCGGAAATGGGGGAAATCTTTCTTCAAGGTAGAATCGTAGTTAGTAATTTATTATAGTCAAGCTAAAAATAGGGAAAATTGTTGGAATGGACTAAACACAGGATTTATATTAATCAATAGAATGTATTTAAATAAAAACCCCATTTGGAAAACCAGATGGGGATAAAATATTTTAAGAAGTAGCGTTTACAAAATACCGCCTACCTTTTTAAGTGCTTTACTGTTTAGAATTTTAATTTTTCGACCGTTCAATTCAATCAGTTTATCTGATTTAAATTCTGATAAGAGACGAATAACCGATTCTGTAGCTGTACCAACCATATTGGCCAATTCTTCGCGTGTTAATGCAATTTTAAGTGTGTTGTCCTCTGTTAGACCGAAAGTACTCTCTAAATGCACTAAAATCTCTGCTAAACGTTCACGAACCGTTTTTTGAGCAATATCTGTAATGTAATCGTTCGCTTCATCCAATTCTCTGCAAGTAATTTCCATTAGTTCCATCGCAAAGTCTGAATTCTCACGTATTAACTTGGTAAGTACATTACCTGGTATAAAACATACAATGGTATCTTCAATTACCTTCGCTGAAGTACAAGCACGTTCCTTACTTAATACGGATCTAAAACCAATTAAATTACCTGGTTTCGCAAATTTTATAATTTGTTCTTTCCCTTCAATTCCTGTTTTAAAAACTTTTAAAACTCCTGAGAAAAGAAAATAACATCCCTTTGCTGAATCTCCCTCAGAGTAGATCACACTTCCTCTCTTAAAGAAATGTACATCTTCGTCCCAGAACAAAAGATTCATATCCTCACGCTGAAGATGCTGAAATCGTTCGCCAAATTTCTCGGCTAATTGATTACAATTTGGAAGAATTTGATTCTGCTTCATTCACTTCAAATTAAAACTGAAACTAATACTACCATTTCAACAACTCTTTTTCAATCAGAGCTTTTATATTTTTAAAAGCTACATGAAAAGTTAGATGATTAGATGGCTTTTTTATACTTTTAATATAAATCAAAACCGAATTATATTCAGGTTTAAATATACAAATTTAAGTTTTACTTATACAAGCCTTATAGTAGACTAAAAACAACAATAATATGAAGCATAAAGTAGAAATGTCGTGGTTGGGAAATCTGGCTTACGAAACAGACATGGATGGACACAAAATGATAACCGATGCAGGAACAGAAGTTGGTGGCGAAGACAGAGGTTTTCGTCCAAAAAAACTAATGTTGACCGCTTTAGCTGGATGTACTGGTATTGATATGGCGCTTATCCTAAAAAAAATGCGTGTTGATGTGAAGGACATCAAAGTATCAGTTGAAGGTGAACTAACAGAGGAACAACCTAGCTATTACAAAAACATGCATATTGTTTTTGAATTTTTTGGAACCGATTTACCTCATAAAAAAATTGAAAGAGCCGTAAAATTATCTGAAGAAGAATATTGCGGTGTTAGTGCTTTGTACAAACAGGCAATTCCTGTTACTTCGGAGATTATTTATCATGAGGAATAGTATTTGAAGAGACGCACGGCCGTGCGTCTGTACTTTACAAAAAAATAAAAGTGCCTTTCAAAATTGAAAGGCACTCTCTATATCATATAATAATCAATCTTTTTGTTTAGAATCCTGCTGCTGTAAACTGCTCTAAGAAACGAATATCATTTTCAAAGAACAAACGAAGGTCCTTAATACCATATTTTAACATAGTAATACGCTCAATACCCATACCAAGTGCAAAGCCTGTATATTTTTTACTGTCGATACCATTTAAATCCAAAACATTTGGATCTACCATACCACAACCTAAAATTTCTAACCAACCTGTACCCTTACATACATTACAACCATCACCACCACAAAGTGAACAAGTCACATCTACCTCAGCCGAAGGCTCAGTAAACGGGAAATATGAAGGACGCAAACGAATCTCTGTTTTTTCACCAAAGAATTCTTTAGCAAAATAGCTTAGTGTTTGCTTTAAGTCAGCGAAAGAAACATTCTCATCGATATAAAGACACTCAATTTGATGGAAAATACAATGAGCACGAGCAGAAATTGCTTCATTACGAAATACACGACCTGGTGTTAAACAACGAATCGGCAATTCCATTTCTGCCATATCATGTGCCTGAACAGATGACGTATGCGTACGCAATAAGATATCCGGGTTTTTCTCGATAAAGAAAGTATCCTGCATATCACGTGCCGGATGTTCTTCCGGGAAATTTAATGCTGAGAAATTATGCCAATCATCTTCAATTTCCGGTCCTTCAGAAATAGTAAATCCTAAACGCGCAAAAATCTCAATAATTTCGTTTTTAACCAATGACAATGGGTGACGAGATCCAAGCTTAACTGAATCAGCTGGAAGACTTAAATCAAGACCAGACTTATCAAAATCAGAATTGGTAAAACTATCTTTCAATTCGTTCACCTTATCAAGTGCAGTTGTTTTCAACTGGTTTAAAAGTTGTCCAACAGCCTTCTTTTCTTCATTTGGCACATTCTTAAAATCGCCAAAAAGAGCTGCAATTGTTCCTTTTTTACTCAGGTGTTTAATTCTGAACTGCTCTACTTCCTCTAGTGTCGTTGCTGAAAATCCATTCAGCTCCTCAAGTAAATTCTTTATTTTGTCTAACATGTTCTTTATCTTTTGAAATCTAATAGGCGGCAAAGTTACAAAAAGTTTTTTCTCATTAGCCAAATGATAATAGCTAAATGCCAAAAGCTCTTAATACTTCAATATTTTTACTTTCATTTTTACATCCGTGTAAGGCCGATCGTTAGCATCTGTTTTTAGATTAGCAATTTTATCCAAAACATCGAAACCGCTAATTACTTCGCCAAAAACGGTATAATTATTATCGAGATGTGGCACGCCACCAACAGTAGTATAGGCCTTTCTTCTTGCCTCGGAAAATTCTAGTTTCTCATTGGTACTGCTGTATTCAAATTCTATCGATCCTTTAATTTGTTTTGCAATTGTCCTAAACTCATCAACCTTTTTTGCCTTTTTTAAGGAATCCAAAACAGCTCTTTTACTCTTGGTTAAATATTTCTTTACAATCTTCTTTCTCAATGGTACATTTATCTCCTTCTCCATTAAGGTCAATTCTTCGTCAGAAAAAACTCGACCGTGAGCAATGTAAAACTGAGAAACATCCGATTCTTTAAAAACATTTACCTTATCGGGCTTTCGAGGAGCAGCGATCGCACCTTTTTTATGAAAAAATCGATCGTTAAACTCTGATTCGATGGTTCGATTTGAATCGCCATAACCAATCATTTTTCCAGCGGCAGCATTTCTGGAGTCTTGAGATCCGCCTTGCGCAACAAAACCTTTTATAACTCGATAAAACAAAGTGCCATCGAAATGCTTGTTTTCAATTAATTGAAGAAAGTTCTTTCTATGCTTCGGCGTCTCTTTGTAAAGCATCAATTTAATATTGCCAAGATTGGTTTCTATTAAAATGATGGAATTTGTAGCTTGTCCAAGTCCAAACTTTACCAGAAAAAGGAATAATATTCCCAATAAGAATTTCTTACTGCTAATCATTACACAATTTTTAAAATTTTGTCTAAGATAAATAGACCGATTTTGCTAAGCAAAAAAAAAGCTTCGTTGATAACGAAGCTTTTCTAAACCAATCAAGATCCTATTTTAATAGTTTAATCTTCATTTCAATATTGTCCAAAGGTCGATCAAAATCATCTGTTTTAACACCGGCTATGGAATCGATCAAATCCATTCCTTCAACTACTTCACCAAAAACAGTGTAATTTCTGTCCAAATGTGGAATACCTCCAACAGTAGTATAGGCTTTTATCTGTTCTTCCGTCAAGCGGATTTTTGATTCTTCGAATAAAGAATCTACTTCTACTTTAATTTGCTCAATCGCTTCATTTAATTTTTCGATTTCTCCATCCATTTGGCATTTTGAAAGATATTCTGCTTTCTCCATTTGAACCGTTTTGAAAATAGAGCTTTTTAGCTTCCCATTCATTTTCATCTGCAAAGTATCCAATTCGCCCACAGTATAAACTTTCCCTTGGGCGATATAAAATTGAGATCCAGATGATTTTTTCTCAGGATTGTTTTGATCTCCTTCGCGTGCGGCAGCCAAAACCCCTCTTTTATGAAACAACTCCGGAACAAATTCTGCATGAATCTGATATCCCGGACCACCTTCACCTAAATGTTCACCTGGTTTTGCTCCTTTAGAATCCGGATCACCACCTTGAATCATAAAACCATCAATTATTCGATGAAAAAGCGTACCATCAAAAAATTCCTTATGTGCCAGTTTAATGAAATTATCACGATGCCCCGGAGTCTCATCATAAAGTTTAATTTTTATAGCGCCATATTCTGTATCAATTTGAACAATACGATTTTTTTTACCCAGTTCCAATTTTGGCTGGCAAGATATTAAGAGTAAACCAAGGCCTAGGTAAAGTAATTTGTTCATATCTATCTGTTCTAATATAATTTTGGTGAGCTAATTTAAACTTCTAAATAGTCATTCTCTTTGAAATATTCTACAATTGAAGACTTCAATAGTAATTCTTCTTTATCCTTGGAAAAGGGAGGAATCATCTTATTCTTTTTGAAAATTGGCCAGTTATCATCATCATAACCCTCCATTGAATAATAGTTCCATTTCATCAACAGACGACATGTTGCAAGATTAATAAGAGCCATTTTATCATCTTTTGAATAGGATTCTTTAAAGCCTTCTTCGCGTTCTTGAATTCCAATTAGCAACAATGTGCCATTTAAATCAGCATCAACATTAAAATCTTCAGAAATTTTATATAAAAGTTTATTCCAGTCACTTTCTAAATTATTGTCCATCTAATCAAATTTTTATGAGTCCTAAAAGTAGAGATTTTCGGCAAAAACAAAGGGCTTTCAAGATCTTTTTTTGTTTTTTTTTCGATTAGGGCTTGCGTATAAAATAATTCCCTCCTATATTTGCATCGCAATTAAGGGAAAGGGCGATTAGCTCAGTTGGTTCAGAGCACTTGGTTTACACCCAAGGGGTCATAGGTTCGAATCCTATATCGCCCACAATTGTATAACATACACACCATATTCTCGGGCGATTAGCTCAGTTGGTTCAGAGCACTTGGTTTACACCCAAGGGGTCATAGGTTCGAATCCTATATCGCCCACGAAAAGATCAGTTTTTCACTTGAAAAACTGATCTTTTTTTTTTGCCTAAAATCTGCATTCACACATCTTAATCTATCATTAATCGCAAACAATTATTATTTGGTCAAATAATTTTCACTTCTTGCAAAGCCAAATATCAAAGAAAAGTGTATATTGGATCAGTTTATGTTAAAATTTCATTTTTTACATTAAAAAAATTCTTTTTTTTAATATCATTATCAATCACTCAATCAGTCTTTTACATGATCAAGTATGTTTTTTTAAAACTTTTTTCACTTTTAGTGGGTTACCTTTTAACCATTAAAGGAATAAAGGGGTAGGAAATATGGATTACACTACGGAGGCGATACTTGAGGGGATCAGCATGAGCAACAATGATGTATTAAATTACATCTATAATAAGTTCTTCCCAAGCATTCGCAATTTTATAGAAAACAATAATGGCCAAGAAGAAGATGCAAGAGATCTTTTTCAAGAAGCGATTATCGTTATCTATCGTAAAATGAAAAAAGAACCACTGGTTCTTAATTGTAATTTTAAAACATACATCTATTCAATTTGCAGGCTTTTATGGCTAAAGCAACTTGAAAAGAGAAAGAATAGCAACGAAATTACTTCGGATGCTATTTTAGACAATAGATTGGATGAAGCAACGCAAACCTATGATCAAACAGAAAGATATAGGTTGTATCAAAAGCACTTCCAACTTCTAGGTCTTGATTGTAAAAAAGTTCTTCAGCTGTCGCTTGAAAAAACTTCCTTAAAGGAAATAGCCGAAATTATGGGCTACAAAAGCGAGAAATATGCGAAGAAGAAGAAATATCAATGTAAACAAACATTGATAGAGAGTATTAAAAATGATAATGAATTTAAAGAAGTATAATGATGGATGAAATGAATTTTGACCGTATCGAGGATTTTCTTGACGGCGATCTAAATCAAGAACAATTGAAGGAGTTTGAGCAGAATTTGCTTGATGACTCAGATCTTCAAATGGAACTAGATCTTCACCAAGAAATTGACGAAGCCATAATGGAAACAGATATTATGGATTTAAGAAGTAAGCTAGAGGCTATTGAAACACCAACCAATCCTAGCAAGAAGAGAAAGCTGAAATTTCTAACAAAATGGAATATTGCAGCAGCATCTTTAGCTTTACTTATTGGTTTGGGAAGTTTGATGTATATCTTCAATGATAAATCTTCTTACTCTAACGACCAAATATTTAGCAATTACTACAAGCCATATAATGTTGTGGTAAACACTCGTTCTGCAGATGCAACAGTTGACAACATCTTAATGAGCGCTGTTAATAGTTATGAATCGAAAGATTATCGTACAGCACTGACTTTATTCAAGCAAATATTGGATAAGGATAGTACAAACATTACGAGTAATTTTTATTCAGGAATTTCGAATATTGAAATCAATGAATATTCTAAGGCAAATAAAAACTTTACTCGGGTAATAAAGCACAAGAACAATTTATTCATTGAGCAATCTGAATGGTATCTTGGCTTCTGTTATCTCATGACAAATGAAAAAGATAAAGCTCTTAAGCAATTTCATGTAATTGCTCAAGGAAATAGTTTCTACAAGACAAAAGCTTTAGAAATTATCAATAGACTGGAATAGATTACATCATCATTCATCAAAGCATAAAAGCCATCCAATTAGATTGGGTGGCTTTTCTATGTTTTAATTGCCTAATAAAATATTATTAATAGAAATACGGCATTTAGATAAAAACATCACTAATGAAAGCGCTTAGTCGCGTTTTACGGGCTTATTTCTCACTTTTAAGGCAATTTGATCTACTTCTAGCTAAAGATCTTAAATTAGCCAATAATACGTTCATAATCCTTATTGTGCTTTGATCAGAAATAAGCATCATTCTACGAGAGTTAAAAACAAAAAAAAACCAGCGAGAATAGTCTCACTGGATCTTATATAATTCTAAAATAAAGGAGTTATTTAAAGTAGTCCCCAGTTATATTTTTTTAAAATTCAGCGTTCTTAGGTGTACGTGGGAAAGGAATCACGTCGCGAATATTACCCATACCTGTAACGAATAACATCATACGCTCAAATCCTAAACCGAAACCAGAGTGAGTAGCCGATCCAAAACGACGCGTATCAAGATACCAATCCATTTCTTCAGCAGGAACACCCATCTCTTTCATGCGAGCTGTTAGTTTATCATAATCTTCTTCACGCTGCGATCCACCAACAATTTCACCAATACCCGGGAATAGAATATCCATTGCACCAACAGTCTTTCCATCATCATTCTGTTTCATGTAGAACGATTTGATTTCTTTTGGATAATCAGTCAGGATAACTGGCTTTTCGAATTTTTTCTCAACCAAGTATCTTTCATGCTCCGACTGAAGATCTGCTCCCCAGCCATCAATCAAATATTGGAATTTCTTCTTTTTATTTGGCTTAGAGTTACGAAGAATATCAATTGCCTCAGTATAGGTTAAACGAACAAAATCGTTATCCAATACAAAACGTAACTTCTCAATTAACTCCATTGAACGCTCGTCAGCTTTTTTACCTTTTTCTTCTTCTTGCAAACGCTTGCTCAAAAATTCAAGATCTGTCATGCAGTTATCCAAAGCATATTTAATCATATACTTAAGAAACTCCTCAGCCAAATCCATATTATCTTTTAGATCGTAAAATGCCATTTCAGGCTCAATCATCCAGAATTCAGCAAGGTGACGTGTTGTGTTTGAATTCTCGGCACGGAAAGTAGGACCAAAGGTGTAAATTTCACCTAAAGCCATAGCTCCAAGTTCACCCTCTAACTGACCGGAAACTGTCAGATTTGTCTCTTTTCCGAAGAAATCTTCTTTATAGTTAATTGTTCCATCCTCGTTTAAAGGTGGATTTTTAGCATCAAGCGTTGAAACTCTAAACATTTCACCAGCACCCTCGGCATCAGAACCTGTGATAAGTGGCGTGTGCATGTAAAAGAATCCTTTTTTGTTGAAAAACTCATGCACAGCAAATGCCATGGCATGACGAATACGGAATACCGCCGAAAATGTATTGGTACGAAAACGCAAGTGAGCCTTTTCTCTTAGAAATTCTAAAGAGTGTTTCTTAGGCTGCAATGGGTATTTCTCAGGATCGGCAACACCTAAAACTTCAATTGTAGTCGCTTCAAGTTCTACGGATTGCCCGCTTCCCGCTGATTCGATTAGCTTACCTTGAACAGAAATAGCTGCTCCCGTTGTAATCTTTTTCAACAAGTCCTCATTAAAATTAGGAACATCAACAACGATCTGAATATTATTAATAGTAGAACCATCATTTAAAGCAACAAAATTAATTTGCTTATTACCACGCTTGGTTCTTACCCATCCTTTAACATTTACTTCACTGCCGTACTCCTTCGAAACCAACAGATCTTTGATCTTAATTCTTTTCTGTTCCATTTTTATTCTGACTTAATGAGATTATATAGGTTGATCTTGTAAAGCAAAACCAACCACAAGGCTACAAAAATATAAAAATGCATTCAATTATGAACTGGAAGTCAATATTATTAGAAGATTAGTCTAATTTCTTGACAAAAGAATATCCAATTCAGAATTAAATCATAAAATAAATAGCGTGTGGAATTCCCAATAATTACCTAACTTACCTATCATTAAATGATAAAAACACAAAACTACTTCATCAATATTTCACTTGTTTTTATCTACTTAATCAACTTCTTAATTTCCCTTGTAAAGTTGATTGATAAAATATCATGATCGTAATCAAATTAATTAATACTAAATGAGCTTCACATATTTTCCAACTTCCTATAAATTAAAAAGTCAAATTCTAAAAGTATTTTGGATAACTGTAGCCTGGACATTTATTTCGTTATTTCAATTTTTTAACATTTATGCTAACCTACGATCTTTAAACGTAGACATTTCACATATCGATCCAATGATCGCTTTTAAAGGAAGCATTCTAGTTGGAATTCTAGCAGGTATATTTGGTGGCAGTGGAATTGTTTTTATTTGGGAAAAATGGCTTCGTACTGAACCTTACGGATGGACCATTATAAGTATTATCCTTTCCTATTTCGTAATTTACTTAATGGTTGATATACCTACAACTTTATATGTAACCAGTAATCAATTGGATTTACCGGTATTCTCGGCTAAAATTTGGGAAATAATAATTGCAGAACATGCTAATTTTGATCAGTTGCAAAGTTTTATATTCTGGCTTATTGTAGTTATTGGAACGCACATAATTTTACTGGTAAACGACAAATATGGTCCTGGTATGTTTCGTGCTTTTTTACTCGGTAAATATTTTCATCCAAAAAGAGAAGAACGAGTTTTTATGTTCTTAGACTTACGTTCATCTACAACAATAGCAGAAAAATTAGGTGAAGAGCGATACTTTCATTTTCTAAAAGATATTTATAGAGATGCTACAAAGAGTATTTTACTAACAAAAGGAGAAATATATCAATATGTTGGTGATGAAATTGTAATTAGTTGGCCTACCTTAAAAGCAACTGAAAATGCAAATTGCCTAAATTGTTTCTTTGATATCAAAAGAAAACTAATAGACAACAACAAATACTACCAAGAAACTTATAATGTTATCCCTGAATTTAAAGCAGGATTGCATTATGGGTACGTGATGGCTGGAGAAATTGGGGTTATAAAACGCGACATTGCATTTTCGGGTGATGTTTTAAATACAACAGCTAGAATACAATCTAAATGTAATGAACTGGGTGTTGATATTCTTTTCTCTAAATACCTTCTCACCAAATTGAACCTTCCAGATCAATCCTATCAATCCAGAAACATTGGAGAAATTCACTTAAGAGGTAAAGAGCAAAAAGTTGAATTGTATACCTGTTTAAGTGAATCAATTTAAATTAGCTACTTTTTTCAAGATTAAATTTCAGCTTGCAAACGATTGATTTTATTAGACTTACTACTACTACTCCTGATTTTACTAGGTTTTAAATTATGATTTTTTGATCGAATTAGTATCTTTAATCCCTTCAACCAATTTAGTAAGTACATGATTCAAAACAAGTTAATTCGTTCCATCGAGGAAAGTATTCAAAATAACTGGGAGCATACAGCCTTTACAAACTATCAAAAAGACAGTATCACATTTAAAGGAGTAGCCGAAAAAATTCAATGGATTCACCTACTTTATGAAGAGCTTAATATTAAAAAAGGGGATAAAATTGCACTTATAGGTCGTAACCTAAACAATTGGGCAGTTACTTATTTGGCCACCATTACTTATGGTGCCACAATTGTTCCTATTCTACCTGATTTTAATTCAGGCGATATTCACCATATCATAAACCATTCGGAAGCATCTTTACTGTTTTCAACAGAAAATTTATTTAATAAAATTGATGATTCCAAAATCAAGAAATTGAAAGGAATTATTTCTTTGGGAGATTTTGAAATACTGTGTGCGTGTAATGAAAAATTAGAAAAAGCAGTTAAAAAAGCCGACGAAAAGGCAAGTAAAACTACATTAGATAAAGATCAACTTGATTACGCAGATCCAAAGAATAGTGATATTGCAGTACTTTCCTACACTTCGGGAACTTCCGGTTTTTCAAAAGGTGTGATGCTTAGCTACCGCTGTCTGTATTCCAATGTTCAAATTGGTTTCGATCATATCGATTTACGCTCGCAAGATAAGGTTGTCTCTTTTCTACCATTAGCACATGTTTTTGGTTGCATGTTCGAATTCCTTACCGAATTTTGCTGTGGTTGTCATGTGATTTTTCTATCGCGGGTTCCAACTCCTCAACTCATCACAAAAGCTTTCCAGGAAGTCAAACCTCGACTGATATGTTTGGTTCCATTAATTATGGAAAAAATTTATAAAAAACGTATTCTTCCAGCTTTAGAAAGTCGACGTGTAAAACTCATGTTGAAGGTTCCTTTGCTAGAAAAAAAGGTGTATAAGAAGATACGCAACTCACTTATAGAAACTTTTGGTGGTGAATTTATTGAGGTTATCATTGGAGGGGCAGCCCTAAGTAAAGAGGTTGAAGATTTTCTAAAGAAGATTGAATTTCCATTTACTGTTGGTTATGGCATGACCGAATGTGGCCCATTGGTTAGTTATAGTCCAAGTGGACAGTTTCGTCCTCATTCCTGTGGCCAGGTGGTAGATCGTATGCAGGTAAGAATCGATTCTAAAGACCCTTTAAATATAGTAGGCGAAATACAAGTAAAGGGTGATAATGTGATGTCGGGTTATTTCAAAAATAAAGAAGCCACAAAGGAATGTCTAAGTAAAGATGGCTGGTTGGGAACAGGTGATCTTGGAATTATTGACAAAGATGATACGATATATATTAAAGGTAGAAGTAAAAATATGCTTTTGGGCCCCTCCGGACAAAATATTTACCCGGAAGAAATTGAATCCCGTCTAAATAATCTACCTTTTATACAAGAATCCATTGTCACCGATGATAAGGACCATAAACTAATTGCTTTGCTTTATCCCGACTATGAAGTTTGCGATGCTGAAGGTTTAACTAAAAATGAAATTGAGGAAGCATTTGAAAGCGATAGAAAAATATTAAATAAAGATTTGCCGGCTTATATGAATGTGTCACGTATTATTCTTTTTCCTGAAGAATTTGAAAAAACCCCCAAGCGAAATATTAAGCGATACTTATACACGAGTTTGTATCATGAATAAACAAGGGAGCCATTCAATATGAATGGCTCTTTCTTATTTTTTAAACAATCCATTCTGTAATCTCGATTGATGCCTCAACTTAAATACTAAATCTATAACCGGCATGGTAACAAATTGAGTCCCAAAATCGGTATTTACGTATGCTAATTTGTAACCTCCCGATACTGAAAACCTCGAATCTCTATGCCAATGAATCTTCCCCTGACTTTCCATTGCCCATTCTCCATTAAAATTAATAGAGTAGTAATCGGCATTAATTGAGAAGTTAAAATTTTTGTAAGCATTCCCGGCTAATTCTAATCCCATGAAATAAAGCTTTTGACTTTTATGATACGAAGCAGTTCGATGGTATAGAAAATGATAGTCGAGTAGGGGTAATTGAGAATCTCCTGAAGAAAGAGAAAAATCGAAACCCAACCTTCCAGTAAGAATTAATTCCGGGATTTTTACAAAACAATCTTTAGGCTGTGGGTTCAATATTCGACTTACAATTAGCTCATTTCTAAAAGTAAAAATATGTGGAATCGTAGCAGATTCAGGTATTTGATCCTTAAAGCCACTGTTCCTAGCCCATTTTAATCCTAAACTTGGATAATATACAGTATGCTGCGTAGACAAAATGGTATTTTCACCCAACCATTCATGCTTAAACCCAACATTTGGAGCAAAAGGAAATAGTAATAACTGAGAATTTATTTCCGTTTTAGGATAATTCCCATACCTACTAACAGCAAGAGCACTTAAATGAATTTCTCCGTAAGGAACTACTTTAGCTCCCCGTTCAGTCCAGGCACTGTAATAATTTACCCTTTGGTCACCCGGTTGGGAATATCTTATGTTTTCCGTAGATTGAGTAGATTGCAAACTAATCTTTCCTGATTGTTGAGCTTTTATATGCCCAATGCAAAAAATTAATAGTACAGTTATAATTGCTCTCATAATGAATTTATTTATTACAAAGATATTAGATTCACAAGTGTTTATTTAACAATTTATAATATTTAATCTCCATTTACCGATAAAATCATCCCAATTACCTATTTGTAAATAGATATTGCAACTCTGAGTTATACTTTTACTAATGATTAATAGACAGATACCTTCAAGCATAATAATCTTGAAACAAATATTAATCCAAAATTGGAAACTTTTAACACTTTAAAAGTTTCTCTGGTTTATTATTGCTTTATATTTGCACTATGAGTGAGCAAAAAAATAAAATTTTAGCGGTCAGTTGGGAAATGTTTTTCCAATTTGGTGTTAAAAGTGTAACGATGGATGATATCGCTGCAAAAATGGGCATATCCAAAAAAACGCTATATCAATTTTTTCCTAATAAGAAGGAATTGATAAATCAAGCATGCGAGTGGGAAATGGCAAATCCAGAATTTTCGTTTAAATCAAATGAATTGAAAGAGCTGAATGCATTGGAGCAATATTTTGGATTTTTCAAATTTGTAAATGAAAAAATTAAGCAAAAGTGCGATTCAATGGACTACGATTTAAAAAAGTACTATCCTGAAATATGGGCTAAATTTAAAGATGAAAAAATAAAAGCCTTTCAAAATGAAATACTATTTAACTTACAAAAAGGAATTGAAGAAGGTTTTTATCGCGAAGAACTGAATATCAATTTTATTAGTAAGAACTTTGTTAGTTTTTATTTAAACCTATCAAGCACGGAGTATCAAGTATTTACTGAGGAGGAAGTATTTAATATTGATATGCATTTTGAACTTACTCGATATCATCTGCATGGGATATGTACAAATAAAGGAATAGAATATTTTAAAAATAAATTCAAATAGATACAATGAAAAACATCCTACTAACACTGATGGTAATTTTTCTTGGTTCCAGTTTCACTACAAAAGCACAAACTGATGGTCCTAAGAAATTTACTTTAGCCGAAGCACAGGAATATGCTTTGGAAAATTCATATTCGGTAAAAGGAACGGATTATGATTTGCAAATTGCTAAAAAGAAAGTCTGGGAAACAATCGCCGATGGTTTACCACAGGTTGATGCCTCTTTTGATTACAATAACAACCTAGATGTTGCCGTATCTCTTTTACCAGCCGAATTTTTTGGTGGTGAAGCTGGAAGCTACACTCCCGTAAAATTTGGTCAACAATATGGTAGTACAGCAAGCATAAGCGTGAGTCAGAAAATTTTCGATGGTTCCTATATTGTTGGAACGATGGCAGCAAAAGTTTTTGTTCAATTATCGAAAGATCAAAAAGAAAAATCTGAAATACAGATTAAAGATGATGTTGCACAAGCCTATTTTAATGTTTTGGTAGCAGAAGAAAACTTCAAAACAATAAAAGAGAACTTGTTGATCAATCAAAAACTTTTGAAAGAAACCGATGCTTACTATCAAAATGGTTTTAGAGAAGAACTAGATGTTGACCAGATTCGTTTGAATTTAAACCAAACTAAAAACAAATTAGCTGATGCCAAAAGAGCTATCCACACGTCTTTCACCATTCTTAAATTTTCTATAGGAATGGACATCGATGAAAATATTCAATTAGCGGAAAATCTTAAGGAACTTGTTGATCCGATACGTTCGGAAGAACCAGTTATAGGGGATTATCAATCGATAAACCATATTGACTACCGCATTATTGACACCCAATTAAAAGCTCAAAATTTGGTTCTTAAAAATGAAAAAGCAGGTTATTTACCAACTATTTCAGCTTTTTATAACTATGGTAAAAATACAAGTACCGATTATTCAAATGTATTTAAATCATCGGTTCCATGGTTTAAATCATCGGTAGTAGGTTTGCAGGTAAAAATGCCAATATTCTCGGCAGGTAAAAGAAGGTCTAAGGTAAATCAGGAAAAACTAAATTATAGAAGTTTGGAAAATACAAAACTCATGACTGAGCAGAATCTTAAAAAGGATTTGACCTTGTCTTTCTCAAATTTATTAAGTGCACAAGAAAAATATGAAAATGATGTTGTTGCTGTAGAAATTGCAAAACGAATTTACGATAAAACGCTTATCAAGTTTAATGAAGGTATTTCAACAAGTACCGAATTATCTGAGAACGAGCAACAATATCTAGACTCACATTCAGCATATATTAATTCAACATTTAATCTGCTTTATTCAAAAATAGCCTTTAAAAAGGCCTTGGGTAAATTATAATACTAACATCCTACAAAAATATATACAATGAAAAAGATACTAATTGCCTGCATAATTCCATTACTCTTTGCTTGTTCAGCAAAAGAATCGGAGAAAGACGTAAATAAGGCAGAACAGCTGAAGAATTACAAAACGGAACTTTCTGCTTTAAAAGCAAAAATATCCGATTTAGAATTAGAAATTCGCAATACAAATCAAGACGAAGAGAAAATAAATGTGGTAGTTAAGAAATTGACCACATCTAAATTTGAGCACTATATTCAAATTACAGGTAATGTTGAAGCAGATAAAAACATTACGATAACTCCTGAAACTGGAGGTAATATTATTTCTATTAATGTAGTTGAAGGGCAAAAAGTAAATAAAGGAGATATTTTAGGAACACTAAATACTTCGCAGATTCAACAACAGATTGATGAAATAAAAACGAATCTTGAATTGAGCTCGATCCTCTTCGAAAGACAAGAACGTTTATGGAATCAGAAAATTGGTTCTGAAGTTGAATATTTAGAAGCAAAAGCGAAAAAAGAAGCGCTTGAAAATAATCTAGCAGCACTAAATGCTCAAAAAGAAATGGCTATCATCACAGCACCTTTTAGTGGTATTGTAGATGAAATTCATCAGAAAAAAGGTGAGATGGCTGGTCCTTCTACCCCATTAGCTCAATTGGTCAATATCAATCGTGTTTATGTTGAAGGTGATGTTTCTGAAACTTTTTTAAATGCAATTAAGGCAGGTGGTAATGCACAATTAGATTTTCCAGCAATTAACTTTCAAACAAAGGCAAAAATTAATCGCACAAGTAATGTGATCAATCCGGCTAACAGAAGCTTTAAGATTAGAATTAACCTTAACAATGCGAATCATATGATCAAGCCGAACCTAATTTCGGTAATGAAAATTAAAGATTATGAGGTTTTAGATGCTATGGTAGTGCCTTCTATCATCATTAAAAAAGATTTTAAGGGTAACTATTTATACATTGCTAAAAAGGAAAATGGAAAAATGCTTGCTGAAAAAGTATATGTTGATGTTTCTAAAACTTACAACAACCTTTCTATGATTGAATCAGGGCTGACTTTAGGTGATTTAATTATTACAGAAGGTTTTTCACAAGTCGTAAACGGAGCTTTAATTAGCACCAAATAATTTTGTTAAAAATGGATGAAATTAAAGATACAAAACCTGCTGGTAATGAAATTACTCGGCAGTTTAAGCCGACTTTCGCAGCCTTAAAGAATAAGAATTCCATATTTATTCTGACTGCACTTTTATGTTTGTACGGCTTATTTTCATACGTCGGTATGCCAAGGGAATTATTCCCGGAAGTTGTTATTCCTAATATTTCAATTTCTACACCTTACCCAGGTAACTCACCTGTCGATATAGAAAATCTGGTAACAAGACCTATCGAAAAAGAGTTGAAATCTTTAAAGAATGTCAAGAAGTTATCTTCTGCTTCATACGAAGATATGAGTTTAATTATTGTCGAGTTCGAAACTGATATCGAGGTTAAACAAGCACTACAAGACACAAAAGATAAGGTTGATAAAGCATTAAGCGAATTACCTGATGATTTGCCCAATGATCCTATTGTTGAGGATATTGATATGGCCGATTTTCCTATTCTTAATGTGAATTTATCAGGTGACTATGGTTTGAATGATTTGAAGCATTTTGCCGAAGAATTACAAGATAAGTTTGAATCACTAAGTGAAGTTTCCGAAGCAGATATTAAAGGTATCGATGAACGTGAGATTAAAATCAACGCTGATCTTCATAAGATGGAAGCCAATGGTATTGCTTTTAAAGATATAGAAACAGCAATTGCTGACGAAAATGTCACCATGAGTGCTGGTACTTTAATTACCGACAAAACCAGAAGAAGTATTCGTACATCTGCTGATTACACATCAATGGAACAAATCGAAAATACCATTGTAAAAGTAACAAACAATAAGGTTGTTTATCTTAAAGATGTAGCTGAAGTTGAAGATGGATATGAAGAACTTTCTTCTATTTCCCGATTAAATAATAACCCGGTTGTATCTCTTTCATTAAGTAAAAAATCAGGAGAAAACCTTCTTGCAGCTACCGATCAGATTTATAAAATTATTGATGAGCTTAAAGAAAGTGGATTTTTACCAGAGGGATTAACCGTAACAGTTACCAACGATACTTCGGAAGATGTTCGTGGTATGATTAGCGACTTGGAGAATTCTATTATCATGGGTATGATCCTGGTTATTCTTATTCTATACTTATTTATGGGATTAAGAAATGCCTTATTTTCAGGTTTAGCTATTCCAATGTCGATGTTTATTTCCTTCATCGTACTTAATCAAATGGGTTATACCATTAATCAGATGATTCTGTTCTCTCTGATTCTTGCTTTGGGTATGTTGGTAGATAATGCCATTGTCGTCGTCGAGAATGTTTATCGACTCCACGAAGAAGGTTATTCGCCTCTTGAAGCAACTAAAAAAGGTGTAAGTGAGATTGCAGGACCGATTATTTCATCAACAGCAACAACTGTAGCAGCCTTTTTCCCTCTTCTTATGTGGGGTGGAATCATGGGTGAGTTCATGAAATATTTACCAATTACCCTGATTATTGTATTAACATCATCACTTTTTGTTGCCTTAATTCTAAATCCAGTATTTACAGCAACTTTTGTTAAGATTGATGATGTGTCTAAAAAAATGGATGCAAAGAAATTTGGGATTATTTCAGGAGCTTTTTTAATCGCCTCTATTCCATTTTATGCCTTTAAAATTTCAGGAGGTTTAGATACCTTTTTAATGGCAAATCTATTGGCATGCCTTGGTTTACTAATACTTTTAAACTTATTGGTACTAAAACCATTTGCGCGCTGGTTTCAACTAACATTTTTGGTTGTATTAGAAAATTCATACGAAAAGACCCTAAGATATGCTCTTAAAGGAATTAGACCATTAGTGTTTTTCCTTGCAACCTTCTTATTAATGATTGGTTCAATAATGTTTTATTTTGGAGGAAATCCATCAGTTGTTTTCTTTCCCGGATAACGATCCAAAATCGGTTTATGTGACTATGGAATTACCATTAGGTACTGATATTCATAAAACAGATGAAGTTTCAAGCAGAGTTGAAAAAATTGTTAAGAAAACACTTGAGCCTTATAATGATATTATCCGTTCAGTTGCAACTAATGTTGGTTCTGGTAAAGGTGGTATGTTCGAAGCATCTCGTGCAGCAAACAAATCCTTAACTACAATCTCCTTTGTTGAGTTTAAAGAAAGGGGTGGAGTGAGTACTTCGGAATTAATGAAAGAACTGACTGGTAAGTTTAAAGGATTTGTTGGGGCGAAAATTTTCATTGAAAAGAACTCTGATGGCCCACCTGTTGGATATCCAATTAACATAGAGGTTTCGGGTGATGATTTTGAGAAATTATTAATCCAGGCAAATCGTTTAAAACAAAAATTAGACGAAGAAAGAATTCCTGGTGTTGAAGAACTAAAATTAGATTTGGATCAAGGTAAACCAGAAATGCTAATCAATATTGATAGAGATAAAGTTCGTCGTTTTGGCTTATCAACAAATCAAGTTGCCAGTGCACTTCGTAATTCTCTTTATGGTTTAGAAGTTTCTAAATTTAAAGATGGAGAAGATGAATATGATATTATGCTTCGATTAAGCGACAAATATCGATATGATGTGCCTGCACTTATGAATCAAAAACTGAATGTAATGAGTCCGGTAAGCAATCAAATGGTTCAATTACCAATCTCGGCAGTCACAACTTACAGCTACGGTTCTACATATGAGAGAATCAATAGAATTGAGAATACTCGTGTTGTTACGGTTTATTCAAATGTAGAAGAAGGCTTTAACGCAAATGAAATCAACACAAAAATTAGAGAGGCCTTAGCCGATTTCGAAATGCCTAAAGGTTATACACACAAACTAACAGGAGAGCAGGAAGAACAGGAAGAAACATCGGCCTTTTTAACACAAGCTTTATTAATTGCACTTGCATTGATAACCCTGATTCTGGTAACTCAATTTAACTCTGCAGTTAAGCCACTTATTATCATGATAACCGTACTATTTAGTACTATTGGTGTTTTCCTTGGATTAGGTACTTTCCAAATGCCATTCGTTATTTTAATGACAGGTATTGGTATTATATCCCTCGCAGGTATTGTTGTAAATAATGGTATTGTTCTGGTCGATTATATCGATTTACTTAGAAAAGAAAAAAAGGCTAATACAGATTTACAAGGAAGAAAATATCTGACTCCGCAACAAGAAATTGATTGTATCGCTCAAGCAGGAAAAACACGTTTACGTCCTGTATTGCTTACAGCTATTACCACGGTATTAGGCTTATTGCCTTTAGCTGTTGGTATGAACTTCAACTTTCTAACATTATTTACTGAATTCGATCCACAACTTTCATTTGGTAGTGATAGTACGGCTTTCTGGGGACCAATGTCGTGGACAGTAATCTTTGGATTAACTGTAGCAACATTCTTAACATTAATTGTTGCACCAGTCATGTTTAGAATTTCGACTCAAATAGAGCATCGATTTTACAATCTATTCTCTAGAAATAAAAAATAATTTAGATCTAAAAAAAGCCGGTAATAATTACCGGCTTTTTTTACAGACTTTCCCTTAAATTAACATAGGTCTCAAATTAATATCTGAAATAAAACTTGAATCGTTTAATTATAAAAAAAAACTTGCTATTTTTAACATAAATCTTAACCTGCTGATTTTATTGATTTTAGTACTATATTTATAAAAAATTAAAATCGAATTTTAGTCATGAAAAAGGATCGTTTAATCTAGAAAATAAGACGATAAATAAAAACAGATACCAAGGTTTTGCGCAGGAACATAATATTTCGTAAATTTTTAAATACTAGATTGTTACTACCGTTCAACCATATTAACCATATTAATAAAACTCTTAACCATGGAAATCGCCTCAATCATATTACAGATTATTACCCTAGCGGCACTTGCTTTCCTAATTTCTTATTTTATTCAAGATAAGAAAAATACCATAAGGGATAACAGCGAAAAGGATGTTGAAAAAACAAGCTCTGAGATCCCTGCTTCTGCAAATAATAACAATGAAAAACGGGAAGAATTCCTTCGAATTAATGCTTTTTTCATGAAAATATTATGCGAAAAGAAGAGTAAGAGTAATTTTAAGAAACTTCAGAAAGAGTTCCTTGAATTGGGTACTAGATTGTATTATTTGGCGTCAGAACGAACCATTAAGAAATTTTTAGAGTTTAAATCTTTAAGCTCATTTGTAGAAGGTACCGTGCACGAGCATAAAATTGCATTGCTTTGGTTTTCAGAATTCAATCTGTTACTACGAGAGGATTTAGGTTTAGAAACTTCTCCTGCACTAATTAAAGATTACCTAAATATCATTCTTACCTATTGGGATGAAGACGAAATGGAAAAAGAAGAATTGGATGATTTAAAATCACAACTCGCCGATTCAATCGATAATTATTTTAGTGTATTTAATGTAGGAACCTCATTAAATTAAAAAAGTGCCCTGAGAAAGGGCACTTTTTTTATTCGGTTTTTTTGTAACATCTAACCCAATCTATTTCGAGGGCTGCGTTAACACTTTGTTGCTCTTTAGTAACACCAAGACTAAAATTCAAATACATTGGTTCCTGTGGAACTCCTTCTGTTTGTGTCTTAACTACAACATCATTTATTTTCCAAACCAATTCATTTTGACTCCAATCCAAAGTATAAATAAAATATCCTTTCGAGGTATCAACACCTTTTATTTTAAACTGTTTTAAGCTCGGTTGAGTGTCCTTGCCCCAATAATTACCCATGAGTAATTTTCCATCAGGAGAGGTCTTTAAAACATCGACATGCGGTGTTTTCTTGTCGGATACCATCCAGAATGAATGATCAACTTGATTTGGGTTTGAAAGTTTAATTTTCGCCTCGAAACGACCATATTTTTGACGAAATGACTTTCCTGTATTAATAATGGCAGATGTGTAATCAAACTCCTTAGGAACAAATCCCATGCTAGGATTCCACATTAAACCTTCTTTCTTTTCTTTTCGAGCTTGAAGAACAATCGATGAACCTGAATGTTCAATATTCTTTCCATCCGTAAAAATATGCAAGTCAGATTCTAAACTGTAAGATTTATTTAAAAGTTCATCTGCCCAAAAATATTTATTTATCCACTTTTCAGAATCCAACTGCTTGTTATCAAATTCTTCCGAAAAGCTTAATTCCCATTTTTTTAGTTCGTCAAAAGAATTTTTCTTTTGAAGCGCAAAATACTTTTTAAACTTATCCGAAGCATTCAATCTTGTATATTCCTGAAGTTTTTCGAATTCTTCTGTTTTTTCAAATCGCTTTTTATCCAACAAAAAGTTTTTCTCTTTTTGGAATTCTTCAGAGGCAATCTTTTCCTCCAATTCCAGATAGGTTTTTAAATCTTTCGAACCATCAACTTCCTGATAAATTTTAAACGCTTTCGATTTCTCAAACTTGAAATAATCTTTAATTCGTTGCGAATTCTTCATCAATTTGAATTCATTCAATTCCTCTGCTTGTTCCTTTTTATTAAAACCTGCAGCATGAACAATCTTATCCAATTCTTGATATCGAGAAATCTCCTCTGACTCTTTAGTCATTTCGAAAGCTGAAAGTTCAGAAGAATCTTTTAATCGAAAATAAGTTTTGAATCGTTTTGACTTTTGAAACCGTTTAAATTTCTTTTCATCCGCAAAAAGATCGCTCTTTTTATAGCTTTTACTTTCTATCGATTTTCGATTTTTCTTGAAGTTTTCTGACAAGACAAAGGTCTCTAATTCATTAAATTCCTTTAATTCCTCTGATTTAGAAAAAGCTTTAAACTCTTCAAAGTCATTTTTCAATCCATCTCTTTTCTTTTCAAGACTAAGAGTATCAGAAGCTTTACGAAGTTTGTATGCTAAAAAAAAGGCCATAGTGAATTTATTTTTTTTGATAAAAACGAGTTCCCAATTTAAATATTATTGGTTAATAATCAATAATCTATTTTTATGCTTTATTAAAAACAGATTTATTGCTTAACAAACTGATAAGAAATTTTACCGGTTTGTTGTTCAGGACTACTAGTACTAACATTAAATCTTGTCCTTTTTGAAGCCTGTAAAGCAGCATCATACAAACAATCATCTTGTACGCCCGATTCAGTTTCTAAAACCTTCGATTGAATAACTCTACCGGCTCTATTTACCACGATTCTAACCACAATTAATCCTTCTCCTTCGCATTTAAATACAGGAATAGGAAGATAAATTTTATGACGACCCTCTAAATTGTAATATACACTACTTGGACCACTGTATTCGATACTTTCTAATGAATCCAAAAGCTTTTGTTTTTCCCTTGCCTCTTCTGCAGAAATACTATCTTTTTTAAACTCATTTAAATCACCAGAACCTTCTGCCGCATCATCAGAACCATATTGCTCCAAATCTTTTCGGATGTCATCAATCATTTTATCCAAATTCTTTCTCGGGTCAGAATCGGACTTTTTAACATTTTGGTTTACGGCTATTGAACGAAGAAGTTCGTCTACACTTTTACTTATTTCTGAATTTTTTTCTTCAATTGCTTCTTCAATTTTTTCTTGCTCCTCTTTTAAGAATTGCTCTGCCAGCTCTGCAGGGATGTCAATAAATATTTCCGTCTCCAAAAATTTTGTTTTCGTGCTTAATTGAAAAGCCAATAGCATAATTATAACGACCATATGGAAAGCAATAGTGCCCATTACACCATATTTATTTCGTTTTAAGAAACCAATAAATTCAAGGTACAGGAATACGAAAAAGGCAAGCAAACCTTTAAATATATTCTTGAATATGCTAACAAGTGAATTCATTCTTTCTTCCTCTATTAATTTCGTTTTGCAATATTAACGATTCTAATACAAAATTATTAACAATTCTCGGGTATCCATAATATTATTGCAAAAGGTATCGCATAAAAAAAGCCGCTTAACTATTAAGTAAGCGACTTTTTTGAACTTTTATTATTGAATTTACTAAAACTTCCGTTCTTTTATTAAGTTTCCATCGGCATCCCAAATGTACCAGGTTCCAATTTTGTCTCCTTCACTGTATTCCATCTCATATCTTTTAACACCATTATCGTCCCAGATATACCACTTGCCATGTTTCCTATTCCCTTTGTAATTTGCCTCAGCAATTTTAACAGATTTATCATTCCAAGTAATCCACATTCCATCCATTAAGCCTGCTACATAAGAACGAACTTCCTGAACCTCTTCGTTTTCAAAAAAAAGGGTAATTTTCCCATTACGTTTTCCCTCTTCCAAGTTCATTTCGATTCTTTTGGTACCACTTTCATAAAATTCAGTATAGGTTCCCGTATAAAGATCTCCTGCAGTAGTATAATATAATCCTTCGATTTCTTCAATTGCTTGTGAAAAAGAATGGTTAGTCAACAGACAAAATAAAATACCTAATATTACGCTTACGTTTTTAATCATTACGCTTAATTAGTCCTTTTTTAGTACCAAACGGATTACATTGTTTACTCCGCTTACATTTACATTTTTCAGCTTATTATCGGTATAAGAAATATAGTTCGATAATACATTGTAATTACCTGGAACTACATTGCTAATTTTAAAATTTCCATCGAAATCAGTATAAACTGTTTCATTAGAACCCTCGAAACGAATTGCAACTCCAGCAAGAGTTTCACCTGTTTCAGTATCCAAAACAACTCCAGATAAACTTGTGGTGTTAATTGCTGCCATTTCAGCAGTTTCCATTTCTTTGTCACCCTCAGGTGTTACTACTTTAATTGCCTTACTTTCAAGACCTAAAACAAGTAGTACTGCAAAAAGGAATACAAATTTTTTCATGTTTTTAGTATTTTCAATTTTAATACTGGGAGTTCGTATTAGCAATAACTGAATGCCTTTTTTCTCCTTAATAATTAACTTAATTTTATTACTTTTAGTGATATAATGATTCGTCAAACCAACTATCATTCTATTACACCAACAAAAATAGATCAGTTTGAACTGATTTGAATTAGAAGAAACTTATCAAACTTTTAATTTAGCGTTAACTTTTTATTGAGGAAATATTACAAATCGAACACCATGAGTAAAAAACATTCTATTTCAACATGGTTCAGCGCATTCATAAATTTATTTTATCCACGTTTATGTGAATCGTGCAGTAATTACCTGTTTAAAAGTGAGGTGTGTATTTGTACCAGGTGTTTGTTCCATTTGCCAAAAACCGATTTTCATTTGGAAAAAAACAACCCTGTTTCCATATTGTTCTGGGGAAGAGTTAAAATTAAGTATGCAGCATCCTATTATACCTTTAGCAAAGGGAGCCAATTTCAAAATCTGATTCACAAATTAAAATACCATAACAAGCAAGAAATTGGAATTGCACTGGGAAGGCATTTTGGAGAAAGTTTGAAAAATTCAGAATTTTTTAAAGATATTGATTTGATTATACCTGTACCACTTCATCCTAAAAAGGAAAAAATAAGAGGATATAATCAAGCTAATTTGGTAGCAATAGGCCTAAGTAAATCAATGCAAAAACCTGTTCAAACAGCTAATTTGATTCGCTTGGTTCATACCGATTCGCAAACGAAGAAAAACAAACTAGAGCGCTGGCAGAATGTGGAGAGTATCTTTGAACTTATGGATCCAACTTTATTGGAAAACAAACATATTTTATTGGTTGATGATGTGGTTACAACAGGTTCAACACTTGAATCCTGTGCTCATGCAATATTAAAAGCAGAAGGAGCACAGGTTAGTATTGCAACATTGGCTTATGCCTAATCTACATCTACAAATTTGTATCCAACACCTTTTACAGTTTGGATAAAGCGATCGCCAATTTTTTCTCGTAGTTTTCGGATATGAACATCAATGGTTCTATCACCTACAATAATTTTTTCGCCCCAAATAGCAGCGTAAATTTCATCGCGAGTAAATACTTTTTCCGGACGAGAAACAAGTAAAATTAACAACTCAAATTCTTTCCTTGGTAATGAAAATTCCCTTCCATTTTGAATGATCAAATAACGTTCTCTATCAATTGAAATGTTGCCAATTGTTATGATACTAGTAGATGGATTTGAATCATCACTTGATATGCGACCAGTTCTTTTTAAAAGTGCTTTTACGCGACTCAAAAATACCTTTGGCTTGATTGGCTTATTGATATAATCGTCTGCTCCAGCATCAAATCCAGCAATCTGCGAATAATCTTCACCTCTCGCTGTTAAAAAAGAAATCAAAACATCTGTAAAATCAGGAAGTGATCTTATTTTTTCGCAAGTTTCGATGCCATCCATTTCTGGCATCATTACATCCAAAATAATTAAATGAGGATGAAACTTTTTGGCTTTTTCAATCGCTTCTTTACCATTTCCTGCTGTTGATACTTGAAATCCTTCTTTCTTAAGATTGTAACTTAAAAATTCAAGAATATCCGGTTCATCGTCTACCAATAAAATTTTGTAATTATTACTTTCCATCTTACTATTGGTTATTTAGTATTTTTATTTCGATTTGTTTAATGTAAATGTAAAACTAGATCCTTCACCGTAATTACTACTTACATTAATGTTTTGATTGTGCCCATCAATAATATGCTTAACGATGGCAAGTCCCAATCCAGAGCCGCCCATATTTCTTGATCTACTTTTATCAACACGATAAAATCGTTCAAAAATTCTGGGTAAATTATCGGCTTCAATTCCAATACCATTATCTCGAACTTCAATCAATATGTTTTTATCCATGCTCATTACCTCGATATGGGTTGTTCCTTTGTCTTTGCCATACTTAATGGAGTTAACGATTAGGTTATTTAGTACCTGGAAAATTTCTTTTTTATCAGCATAAACAAAAATCGAATTGCTATCCTCTTGAGAAAAAATCAACTTAACACCTTGCTTTTTCGCACGCATTTCCTGCATTTCGAGTACCTCATTTATTAAATCGATAATATTAAAGCGTTCGAAAATTAATTTAAGTTCTCCTGATTCCAATTTAGAAATCACTTCTAAATCTTTTACAATCGTAATCATTCGATTAATACTCTTCTCTGTTCGTTCCAAGTATGCACGGTTAATCGATTTATCTTCTAAACCACCATCTAATAAAGTAAGAATGTATCCTTGTATATTGAAGATAGGAGTTTTTAATTCGTGAGAAACATTTCCAATAAACTCTTTTCGATATTTTTCTTGTTTCTTTAATTGAGAAACCAGTGAACCTCGTGTTTCACTCCATTCTTGTACCTCTTTTTCTACTTTTTCAAGTGCATCTGTATTTTGAACTTTATTCGACAATTCTTTATCGATGACCTGTGTATCATGAATTGTTTTGTAAAGCATCCTTATTTTAGAATACAAAAAACGATTTACCAGATATTTACTCATTGCATAAACTGAAGCACCAACAATTGCAGCAAACAAAAATAAATACCACACATTATAGGGCAAAAAAGCAATAAAACAGTATTGCAATACGATAAGTGCTATTACAAATATGCTCAGGTAAATATTAACTCTATTTGATGAAATCAATTTCATTTTAAAAATTCTTATTGGGTTTTCATTCTCAATTCTTCAATTTACAAGCTGTTTAACTACTTATAGAACTCAATTTATAGTTGAAAAGCACACCTTCTATTTGTTTAGCAAATATTTAAATAAAAGTAAGATAAAAATCAAAATCCATGTTAACTTTTCGTTAATCTTATTGTTATTCAGGACTTTGAATTTTAACAAAATCTTAATATTTAAGACACAAAAATAGAAAGTTGTATCAGAAAATTAAAGAATCAATTTTCTTTTAATCTCAATTCATTTTTTTCTAAAAAATCTTCATTATTTAAAAAATCGACTCCAAAAAACTTGTAAAATTAATGCAATATCATTGTAATGAAATCGAAACAAACAAAACCCTTAAATACTCATTATGAAATCATTGAATAGGCATGATAGTTTCTTAAGTTAACTTTCTATTTAGGTTTTATTTACATACGAGTCATCATCTAACCTTTCCTTAACACAGGAGGAGTGTATTGGTAATTTTTACTTAAAACACCCTTATCATTCTGATCATATTTCTTCCCTAACATCGCAGTGTAAAAGAAAGAAAAAAACGTATTGACTTATTTATTGAAAATGATTAAACAAGTATTCCTAGTTTTAGTATTAACAATTTCTTCGATTGTTGTGTTTGCGCAAAAGGGAAGCGTAAGAGGAAATGTAAAAGACGGAAAAACCGGAGAAACCTTAATAGGAGCATCAGTTTACATTGATGGTACTACCATAGGTACAGTTACCGATTTTGATGGTAATTATACCTTACTAAACGTGCCAACGGGAAGTGTAACTGTTAAGTGTTCATTTATATCTTACGAAACATCATTAAAGGAAGACATTACGGTAAACGAGGGAAATTCTGTTTCTGTTGACTTTATAATGGGAGAATCAACTGTTGCTTTGGCAGATGTTAAAGTTATAGCAAAAGCCAACAGAGAATCAGAAGTGGTTCTATTAATAGATCAGAAAAAATCAATTGGAATTAAACAATCCATTGGCGCACAAGAATTAGCAAGCCAAGGAGTTTCCAATGCAGCAACTGCAGCTTCAAAAATTTCTGGAGTTACCAAAAATGAAAGTTCGGGCAACGTCTACGTAAGAGGATTGGGTGATCGTTACCTATCAACTACGATGAATGGCTTACCAATACCATCTGATGATGTTGAAAAGAAAAATATCGATCTGAATCTATTTTCGACAGAGCTTATTAAAAATGTTAGCATTAAAAAAACCTATTCTGTTGAGAATTATGGAGATTTAACTTCAGGTAATATTGATATTGCATCAAAAACATATAGCGACAAGCTAAGTATTAGCCTAAGTACAAAGGCAAATAGCAATGTAATAAAAAGTGGTGTTTTCGATAATTTGAAAACGACTAGAAACTACCACGATCAAACTTTAGGCTTTGCAAACAAAAAATACAACACGGCAAATGCTGTTAGCAATCAATCCTGGAATAGTAAAACAAGAAAATTTCCTTTAGGATATGATTTTTCAATAATTGCTGGAAAAAAATTCAAACTGTTCCAAAACGATTTATCTGTTTTTGCAACTCTTTCTCACGAATCAGAATCGGCCTACTCGGATGGTGTATTTAAAAAATATCGTTCGAATGTATTAGATAATTCATTTACTGATGCCGAAACATATAAAACAAAAATCAACACAACTGGTCTAGTAAATCTAACCTACGATTTTAACCCAAAAAACAGCATTAGTCTAAATACCGTTTGGGTTCATAAAACTTCAGATGAATTATACGAACAAGGAAGAAATGGTGAAGGTTATGTATTCGATCAAGATCCACAAGAAGATGGTGCTTTTGTTAGAGACCAAAATTTGAAAGAGACTGATTTATTAATAAGTCAATTATTGGGATCGCATAAGATCGGTAAAAAAAACAAAGTGGATTGGGCTGTGGCTTACAATAAGGTAACAGCAGATGAACCTAACCGCATTCGAAACGAGGTAAATATTCTTGACGAGAATACTGTTCAATTTGCTCACGTTGGAGATTTTCAACAAAGAAAATCACAGCAAAATATCGAAGATTCTGAAATTAATGGCTATTTAAAAGATGAGCTAAAATTCATTGATCAAGACGATAAAAAATTGAAACTAAACTTTGGTGGAAACTTCAGAATGAAGGATAGGGATTTTAATTCATTATTTATTGGAGTTAGAGCTAAGGGAGTTCAGGTAGCTTCAATTGATAATTTAAATGAAGCCTTGCTCAATACAAGCTTATACAATAACAACACATTAATTGTTCGCGAAAGAAAACCAGATTTCTACAATGCCAATTTAAATGTTTATTCCGGATATGTAAATGCTGATTTTCAATTGAATAATTTTTCAGGAAATATAGGAGTTCGTTACGAAAAAGATGAGCTTGAAATTGATTGGGATGTGGCCAATTTTGTAGGAAGAATTGGTAATCTTTCAAACAAATACGATAATATTTTACCAGCCTTAAATTTAAAATATCAGTTAAGCGATAAAACTGCACTCCGACTAGCTGTTAGCAAAACAATTACGCTTCCTGAGTTTAAGGAATTAGCTCCATTCGAATACGTATCACCAACTGGTCGTGTAACAAAAGGTAATCCTGATCTTAAAAACTCTGAGAATTACAATTTAGATGTAAAGTGGGAAATGTTTCCAACTGCTAAACAATTATTCTCAGCATCGGCATTCTACAAAATGATTAATGATCCAATTAATCTTGCCCTTACAAGAGGTTCGTCGGGAAACTTTATTTACGAAAACACTGGAGATAAAGCTGATGTTTATGGTATTGAATTAGAGACAAGGTTTGCTTTAATAAAGCCTGAAAATTCGGAAATGCCAGAGTTAAATGTGGTGTTAAACGCAAGCAAAATGTGGTTCAAACAGGATCTTCTTGAAGATTTCCAATACAATAATAAAACAGAAACCGATCTGCAAGGAGCTTCAGATTTTATCTTCAATGGTACTGTGAGTTTCTCAAATAACAAAGAAAACGAATTTCAGGGAGCAATTACAGCTAACTATTCGTCAGATAAAATATTTGCCTTGGGTGCACCTGAAGATAAAACCTATAGCGACACATTTTTCAATAATGAAATTATTGAAAAGGGATTTGTAACACTTGATATGGTAATCAGCAAACAATTATCAGATCGATTCTCTATTAAACTTTCCGGAAAAAATTTATTGAATCCAAAAATAGAACAAACTCAAGAGATTCAACCAACAAACGGAGAGACTTCAAACCAAATAATTAAGTCTTACAAAAAAGGGATCAGCCTCAGTTTAGGACTTAAAATCAATTTGAATTAAACAAACTAAATAACTTTTTATACTTCAAAATTGTAATCAAAATGAAAAAATTAACGGTTAAAATCTTAGGTCTGGCAATCTTAGCAATGCCTTTTTTATCAAGTTGTTCGGATGATGATGATGATCCAGTTCCTACTCCTGTAGAAGAGGTAATTGAATTGTTGCAAACTGGTAAAATGAAAGGTAAACTAAGCGAAAATTTTACGCTTAATGCAAGTATGCAATACGAACTTACAGGTTCATTTATTGTTCCTGAAGGCTTAACACTTACAATTCCTGCAGGAACTGAAATTATTGCTGATAATGGTGGTACTGATGTTTATATTGCAGTATTAATGGGCGGAAAAATCAACATTAACGGTACTACATCAAGCCCTGTTGTTATGACTTCGGCGAATAGTAATGCAGGTGACTGGGGTGGATTAACCATTTGTGGTAAAGCTACAACTACTGCTGGTGCCAATTCAGAAGCTGAAGTAGGTGGGTTTATATATGGTGGTTCCGATGATGCTGATAATTCAGGTTCAATAAAAAACTTGGTAATTACAGGTACTGGAGCTCAGATTAACTCTGAATCGCAATACAATGGTGTTTCTTTTTACGCAGTAGGTTCTGGAACCACAGTTGAAAATGTAGCTGTAATTAATGGTGCTGATGATGGTGTTGAATTTTTCGGTGGAACTGTTTCTGTAACGAACTTGTTCTTACAAAATAACGAAGATGACGCTATCGACTGGACCGAAGGATGGAGCGGAACAATTACCAATGCATATGTCGAGCATACAATTGAAGATTTCTCAACTGTTGTTGAAGGTGATAAAGTAAATAACAATCCAAAAATTATAAACCTAACAGCTGTTTCAACAACTGGAGGAACTGCTTTACAATTCAAAAAAGAATCTGGTGCTACAATTACAGGTTTATCTTTAAGTGGATATGCTAAAAGTATCGATATGAAGGATAATGGTCCTTTAGCAAACGTAATTATTGAAGGCGCTGCAGCAGAAGTTGCAAATAGTTACAATACCGACGCGACGGTAGATCCATCAAGTTGGACTTGGGTAGATGTTAAAGTTGCACAAGTTGAAGAATTATCGGGTAATGTAACAAGCGATGTTACTTTGGATGCTTCGAAAGCTTACCGTTTAACTAGCTCTTACATTGTACAAGATGGTGCTTCTTTAACAATACCGGCAGGAACTAAAATTCATGCCGATGCCGGAGGTACAGAAGTTTATATTGCTGTATTAATGGGCGGAACAATCAATATTAATGGAACTTCAGATAATCCTGTTGTTATCTCATCTGACCAAGGTCAGCCAGGTGACTGGGGTGGGTTAACCATTTGTGGAAAAGCTACAACTACTGCCGGAGCAAACTCTGAAGCTGAGGTTGGCGGATTTATCTATGGTGGAACAACAGATGATGACAATTCAGGATCAATTCAGTATTTAGTTATCAAAGGAACTGGTGCTCAAATTAACTCAGAATCACAATACAATGGTGTTTCTCTTTACGCTGTAGGTTCAGGTACAACAATCAAAAATGTAGCCGTAATTAATGGTTCTGATGATGGTGTAGAATTCTTTGGTGGCACTGTTTCGGTAAGCAATCTTTACTTGGAAAACAACGAAGATGATTCTGTAGACTGGACTGAAGGTTGGAATGGTACAGTGACTGACACTTACATTTCTCACACAATCGCTGGATTTTCTACTGCTTTCGAAGGAGATAAAATAAACAACAATCCTAATTTTGTAAATGTAACAGCCATTTCTACCGTTGGAGGAACAGCTTTGCAATTTAAAAAAGAATCAGGTGCTACAATCACAGGTTTACACCTTGTAGGTTACGATGTTGATCTTGATATGAAAGATGCAGGCGCTTTAGCTAATGTACAAATTTCCGGTGCTAAGGCTGATGCAACATTACTTGCAGGAGAAACTAAAAAATACACTTTAAATAGTGGCAAAGATGCTGCTAAGGTAGATATTTCAGGATGGTCATGGATCGAAGCTGATTTGTAATCAAAATATAAGTAAAAATAAGAAAGGCAGATCTTTGGAAGGTCTGCCTTTTGTTTTTATATTTTTGGTGTACCCTTATTCCAATCCTAATCCACTTTGTAACCATGCATCCAATCCTCCATCCAGAGAGCAGACCTTTATTTTATATTTCTCATAAATCATTTTACCAGCATCTATACTGCGATAACCTTCTTTACAATACAAAAGGTAAATTTTTGACTTTCCATGGGTATCTATCAAATGAAACAAATCTTTGGAAGTTTGCGCCAAGTGAGCTCCTTTAATATGCCTCATTTTAAAGTCTTTTCTACAACTCACATCAATAAGTACAGCATTTTTATTCAGTTGTAAGATCTGGTTGAATTGCTTCGGACCTATCACTTGAATGGTATCAGTTTGCGAATAAGTACTAGCTATACCTAACACAAAAAAGAATAGTAAAAAAGTATATATTGATTTCATTCCACTAAATATCTAAGAGTTTCTAATCTATTAACGATCAAATTTTTGATCTATTACTCATCCTCCACCCAAAAAAATTCAGACATTATATCATTTGATATAAAAACCCCTTCATCGCAAAGAATAAGCGAGTTCCCATCTTGTCGAACATGATTAGATATTATGTATTTTTCAGCCTTCGCAAGGCAATGATTATACAATTGATCGCCAAAGTCTTTGCGAACAGTTTCCAAATCCATTCCCCAATAAGTACGTAAAGAAGTTAAGACAAAATCATTAAAACGATCGTAAAAACTCAAATGTTCCTTCTCTGAAAATTCAGCTTCCTCTTTAATTGCTTTTATATACTTGTAATTATGGGCAATATTCCACTCTCTCTCCTTTAAATTAAAAGAATGCGCCGATGGTCCAATTCCCAAGTATTTCTCTTGTTTCCAATAACTTGAATTGTGTTTTGAAATAAATCCTTCTTTAGAAAAATTAGAAATCTCATAATGATGAAATCCATTTTCTCGTGCTTTGTCTATCAAGTATTTAAATTGTTCAAAACTCTGTTCTTCATCCAACTCTACCAATTGTCCTTTTTCCAATTTTTTGGTGAAAATGGTGTTCGGATCGAACATTAAATGATAAGAAGAGATGTGTTGAATATCCAATTCAAAAACCAAGTCTAAATTCTCTATCCATTTCTCCATACTTAAGCCTGGAACCCCGTAAATCTGGTCAACAGAGATATTATCAAAGCCAAACTCCTGAGCCCTGCGAATAGCCTCAAACGCCTCTTTTCCAGTATGCCTTCGATTCATCAAAATCAAATCTTCATCATGAAAAGACTGAATTCCAACACTAAGTCGGTTTACAGGAGTATTTTGCAAAGCTCTTAAATAAGTTTCGCTTAAATCATCTGGATTAGCTTCTAAGGTAATTTCAGCATCCGAGTCAATAGTAAAGTATTTGGCCACTTCATCAATCAAAGATTCAATTTCATGTGGCTGATAAATAGAAGGTGTTCCGCCACCAAAGTAAATAGTAGCAACCGATTCCTCACCCAAATAATCTTTTCTGTATTTTAATTCCTTTTTAAAACACTCCAACATCTCTTCTTTTGCCTGTAAAGAGATACTCTTGTGAAAAGCACAGTAGTGGCAAAGTTGCTTGCAAAATGGAATGTGAAAATATACTCCCGACATATCTATCTATTTTTCTGCAAGGTAAATTCATTTCGTTTATTTTCCTTCCAGAAAGAAAAATAAATAAATTCTTTCTATCTTTTACTATTCACACTTTAAGACAAATTTGATTAAAGGTGCAACAGTTTCCTTCTTTAATCGTCTTTTCTTTAAACAACCTAAGCTTAAAGTGTAATTAAAAGTGACTGATATGAAATTAATTCGAAAAATAAGTTCAACATTATTACTTGTATTCATCAGCTTCTTATTCGTGCTACCTGCACAGGCAGATGGGATAAAAGGAAATGGAAATGTACAATCTGAAGAGAGAGAAGTAAGCAGTTTTGAAACCATTAAAGTAAATGGAGCTTTTACAATTTACCTTTCACAAGATGATGATTACAGCCTTAAGGTAGTTGCAGATGAAAATTTATTAGACATCATTAAAACCAAAGTAAAAGGTGATGTTCTTTACATCTCAACCGAGAAAAGCATCTACAAATCGAAAGAAATGAAATTGTATATCGGCTTTAAACACCTTAGCGGATTAAAAGCCAACGGTGCTATTTCTTTAAAAAGTGATCAAATGCTTCGTTTTGATGAACTCGATATAGAAATTAATGGTGCTTCTACAGCAGAATTACAACTTACTGCGAATCGATTATCGATTGATAACAGCGGTGCATCTACCATTAAATTAGCAGGTAAGTGTGAAGAAGTTTCTATCGATATTTCGGGTGCTGGAAGTGTTAGTGCATACGATTTGGTAGCCAAAAAAGGGAGTATCGATATAAGTGGAGTTGGCAGCGGAAAAGTTTGTGTAAAAGATGATCTTAGAGTAAATATTTCGGGCATTGGATCGGTAAAATACAAAGGAGAACCTAAAATTACCAGTGACATTTCTTTCCTTGGAAGTTTGAAAAAGTACTAATAAATGAAATTATATAATTAAGTAAAAGGGATCATTTAGATCCCTTTTTTTTATAGCCTATAATTGCATTCGAAACTGCTCTTGGTTCAGGCGGTAAAGAGTAAATATTTCGTTCGTACTGAGAATTGTAAGGTGAAATATTAAGTGTTTCCCCATTTACGACTAAGGTTGAACTTCCTCCTGGATCAAATCCCATTGCTTTCTGCATGCCATTTTGCAATAGGATATCTGCCATATCATGATGTCTAGCTCCTACTGATTCGCGAATTCTACCATTAATAGTTAAAACACTCAAATCCCCTTTTGCATCAATTCCTACGGCAATCTTAGGTCCACGCATATCCGTAAAATCCAAACGAGCGGCTTGTGTTTTTATCGAATTACTTGTTTTCCAACCTTCCATTTCCATATCAATACATTGCTCACCATTCTCTAATAACATTGGTCCTGCTTCAACAGCATGAAGTACATGCTCCAATCCGTTTACATGGATTTTTAGTTTGGTATCAACTTCTGGTAGCTTCTTTTTTAGAATGCTTTTGGGTATTGACAGAGTCAAACCAACTGGTATTTGACAAATTGATTCTTGATCTTTTATTACTTCTTTAACGGTACTTCCAGCCAAACGAATCAAAATACAATTTGCAGCGGGAATTGTTTCTTCACCATACATTAAATCAAAATAGCAACAATTTTCCTCGTCCCAATTGTTGTAGTTTTCACTCGAAAACTCGTATTCAATTCCTTCAATTGTTACTTTCAATCCAGATTTACAATTTACTCTTTGCAGATCGATCTGACCATCTTTTGTAATCAACAAAGCTGGCTTATTAAATAAGGGAGCACTCAACAATTCACCATCAGATATCAATAAGCCAAGCGGTGATCCAATATACGATTCTGGTAATCCTAGCTTACCAACCAACTCTGGATTTAAGATATATCCACCGTTCCAAGCAATTTTTGCTTCTGCTTGATTTTCCAATTCAAAATCCTTCACAAAATCAACTACCGTTTTTGTTTTTGGGGAACTAATGGCTGCAAATTCCCAATCTTTAGAATCTAAATTTGCCTTAGCCATAACCCCATTCCATGGATTACCATCTTCATAAATTCCAGTAACAAAAGAATAATTGACTTCCTTATTCTCCTTTTCATTTGAGGAAAGCTTATTCAAAACCAATTTTAGTGGCGACCCACTTGTAAGTGCATCTTCTTTTATTGTTTCAAAAACTTTATCTTCTCCATGCTTTTCACAAAGTGATTTAAAAAGCTGTGAATGCAATAAGTCTGAAAAATCTTTCGATGTTTGAATTGGAGTTGGGTAGGCCAAGGTAGTTCTTACCCCAGCTGGCACATACTGAATGTATCCTGTTCCATTCGGAATTCCCATTATATTGGCTGCCAAATCTGTTGTTACCATACCAATGTGAAAACGATCAATATTCAAAATATCGGTCATAAAAGTGGCATTCCTTCTATTGGAAATCAGATATCCACCTTGTTCCATTACTTCTCGTAAAACAGCTATTGCTTTCTCTCCCATTTGTGGAATATGAATCCCTAATGTTAAAGACTCATTTGTAATTACTTGAAGAATATCATGATCATAGAGTAATTTCAATTCTTCATCAAATCCACTCTCAATAAAATTCTTAATATCTCTTTTAGTTGTCCAATTGGTAAGGGCTGTTTTAGGAGCAAAAACATAAATATTTGCAATTTTTTTATTTTCAATTACTTCTAAAGTAATTGGTTCGTGCATATCAATTCCAAATCTATTTTTAATTGAATTCAGCACAAAATACTCCAATTCATACTTCACATATTTACCTGGAAAATATGCCATCGGAACATTCTCTTTTAATTTTTCAAATAAAAATTTTCGATCGTCAATGGCTATTTCAGAACATGAGGTTAATTGCGATAAAGCCAAGTTTCTATCTAAAAAGAAACGAGATGCACCATTCACTTTACGACCAACCTTCTCTGTTAAAATTTCCGATTGTAAAACGTTAACCATACCAGACAATTCCTGATGTGTTAAATCGTGAAATGCATAATGATTCTTGTTCCTATGACGATAAGTAAAGGAATGATCATGCCTAATATCCAATTCATTTTTACGAATCAAAAACAAATTATCTACTGCATTATAAAAGTCATGAACGATTTCTTCACTTAAGCTATCTCTTTTCGGATGTTCTAAAATTTGCTTTCGCGCAAAGTAAAAAATAAACCCTTTTATTTCTTGCTCCTCTTTTCGAAATGCACTTGGATCTATCAAAGATTTCAAATAAAGCATTAAACCCAATCGTCCATAACCAGGTAAATAATGCCTATTTTTTGTATTCAGTAAAGCTTCGGTATCCGCATTTTTGAAGTTCAGTTTTTCAGTAAAATCATCAAATAAAACTTCCACACTAGTTAAATTTTCCGTATTCGACTTTAATTGATAATGTAGCTTTTCCAAAATGATATTAATACTCAAATCGAGGGAGCTAAAACTATAGCGCTTTGCTAAAACATCCTTATTGTGTCTAACATGCTTATGATGAAGATGCGGAAAAAACACTTTCTCAATCACCTCTTGAACATGAGAATCATTAATTTTCTGACCTTCAAATTCAATTACCCGTAAGCGTTCATTTTCTGGTAAATGTTCACCTATTACTTCTGAATAAACATTTTCTGGTTGATACCTTCTGCAGAAAATTGGAATACCTGCTGCGGCCGATTCAATAATAGGCAAGCCTCTTCCTTCTGTTTTCGATGGCAAAAGAACCAAAGATGAAATACTATACAATTCTGGAATTCCAATCGGATTTTCAAAATGGTCTTTAAAGCGCTTTTTATCCATTTCACTAAACAAGAATCCGAGGTATATTCTTTTCCTAAATTCAATATCTATTGATTCTAATAAGGCTTCAAAACGTTGTACTAATTTCACGTAGTAAGGATATTGTCCTGAAGGAATAGGTCCTGTTACTAAAATGGTAATCTTTAAATCATCCGACTCACGAACCTTAGTTTGCAGACTTTTCACTTCGAACATTTTCCTAATTAATTCGAAATTTATTTCAATTCGCTTTCTAGAAACAACTCGTGTTGGTTGCAAAAAAATGATATTTTCCGAAAGAAATTTATGCATTGCTTTCGTCTTGTACCCTATATAAATTGGTTCTGGATTTTTCCGATTGACCAATTTATAATCCAATACATCTTTAACGGAATAGCTAATTAATGCATCCTCATTATATCTACTCAGCATTTTTTCCATCTGATACATGGAGTTTATTCTGCTGCGTTTATTAATATTTGAATAATCTCTTATTTCTACAGCTGTTCCAATTTCAGTAACATTAGCTGGGTTGTGTCCATTCTTATATATTAGATGTTCACTTTGCTTCCTATTGATATTTACATTCATCCACGAACGAGATTCCCATGGATACAATACTTCTATTATTGAAAAAACCTCTCCTAAATGTGAATTCATAAAAAAGAAATCACGTGGTCCTTTTTTTAATCCCTTTACTTCTTTATCTATTTCGGAATTACCACCTTCCCAATAAAAATCATGATTGTTATTAATTACAGGAATACCCATAAATTCCGAAACCAAAACATTTGCCAAGGCCAGAGAAACGTTCCCAGGATTAGAACAGGCATTGATTAGATATAACATTCCAATGTCATTCTCCTCAATGTATTTTCCTAACTTTTCACAAATTAATAATGTTTGGGACCAAAACTTAATAATCAGTTCATTATACTTCTTACTTCCTCTTTCTAATTTTGTAAAAAAGAAATCTTTATACAAAGTCCAATCATCGAAACCTTGTATTTCCTCGATAGTAAATGTTTTTGTTTTTGAATCTATCAGTTTATCTGACTCTGGATAAAACTTCCCTGAAATATAATGTACAGGAAGATTTTTGGCTATGTTATTACGAAAAGCTTTAGCATACTTTTCTATTTCAATACTAACCCCATCAATTGAAAAATAAAAAGTAATAAAGGCTATTCCTTTTGTATTAAGATTAGATTTAAAGCTAGTAAATGATTGATTGAACTCAACTACTGGTGTATGTTTATTCTCCTTAAATCGATCAATAAATAAACCTAGATCGAACCAAGTTTTTATTTTTTCATTACTTAAAATATGCATCATTTCAGCAGTAGAATTCCTCATATATCATCTAAATTAGTTTAACAATATTTGTTCAACTAATAATTTACGAAAAACTCTATTACTGATCAAAATAAAAGACCACTCATTTAAAATTTAGGTGATAATTAAACAATATTAAAAATGCTTATTACCTTTGGTTGTCATCAAATTTTCACAAATGAAATCAAAACTGTTTTGGCGCAATATTCTTTGGGCTATCATCATATTTATTCTTTGTTCTATTCCTGGAGATGATCTGCCAAAAACTTCAATGGTAAGCATTCCTCATTTCGATAAGCTTGTTCATTTTGGAATGTTCTTTATAATGGGGATCTTTTTAATTGCTGAGATACGATATCAAACTAAATTTAAGAAACCAATCAGAGTTGGTATCGCACTTGGTTTAATCGCAATTTATGGAGGCTTTATTGAATACCTACAGCAAAACTTTTTTACAAATAGGAGTGGAGACTTTTTGGATTTGTTAGCTGATGTTATAGGAGGTTTGTTAGCAATCCTATTATATCCTTGGATAAAAAAACAAAAGGACTTACTTTTGAATCGTAAGCCCTTTTGTAATTATTCTTTTCTTAAGAAGATTTTATAAACTGATATATTCTTCAGTACCTTCAATTTCAGTAATTAATTTCCCTACTGTTCTGTCGTTAAACAAATCGTAAAGTTGCTGGCGAATACCACCAAACTGACCGTGTACCGGACATGGATCTTGGTTGTTGGTATCGGTTTTGCAAGGACGCATACCAATTAAACAATTCTCAAACATATCAAGTCCATCTACAATCTCAACGATATTCATCAAGCTAATTTCCATAGGATCCTTACCCAAACCAAAACCACCATGTGGTCCTTTAGTTGAGCTAAGGAGTTTTTGTCTGGCTAAGCTTTGAAGAATCTTACCCAAAAATGGAGTAGGAATTTCTAAATCTTCAGATATCTTTTTAATACCGATCTTCTTACCATCCTGAGCATTTAAAGCCAAATAGATAACCGATCGGATTGCGTATTTACAAGTATTCGATAACATTCTTATTCTTTCTATTTTACTCCACATTCATCTAACAATCAGGACAAATATAATAATATTTACCCCTAATAAAGCATCTTTAATTCTTTTAATCCTTATTTAGATTCTGTTTATCAAAACAAAAAAGAAGTTATTTAACCGCAATTTTATCTACTCTGTTCTGATGTCTACCACCCTCAAAATCAGTAGATAAAAATATGCTTGCTATTTTTTCAACTTCTTCGAAAGAAATAAAACGAGCAGGTATTCCACATACATTTGCATCATTATGCAATCTTGCCAATTCAGCAATTTCAGCATTCCAACACAAAGCTGCACGAATTTCTTGATGTTTATTAGCAGTCATTGTAATACCATTTCCACTTCCGCAAAGCGTAAATCCGTATTTAAATTTACCGGCAGCTACAGCTTCAGCTAAAGGATGTGCCGTATCAGGATAATCCATACTGTCTTCCGAATCGCATCCAAAATCCATTATTTCATATCCTCTTTCTTTTAATAATTCACCCAGTTTATTCTTAAATTGAAAACCTGCATGATCCGAAGCAATAGCTACTTTAATTTTATTCATTTCTAATTTAATTATCAGAATCAGGTAAATAAGAACAATGTTGTTCTTGCCTTAATTCTACATTTTTCACATTAAAATATTCATTGTTTAAGACCACAAAACTACGTAAAATAACTTAGTAGATTCAAAAAAAAATTACTCACTGAAGTTTTCCTGATATTCACATTAACTTAATCTTCAAAAATACAGTAAATCTGGACCTTACACGATCATTTACACTTTATAAACAATGTTATTCACATTCCGTTAACATACTGTTGATTTTTCCTTACTAAATATTCTAATCTTTTCCTTGGAACATATGATTTCTTGTCTGTATAGAAAAAAAACATACTCGCACCAACTTTATTTTTCAATTCTAGAATCCAATATCTCAACAGGTTTTCAACAGTATGTTAATATCAATAATAACATTTTTCATTAACAGCTACACTTATTAACAACATGTTAATATCGTTGTTATTTAATTGTGTTTCAATAGGCCTAAATTAACAATGCCTGTTAACTTCGTGTTATTAGACTAAATTTTAAGAAAAAAACAATAAAACAACAGATCTCTTACCAACACTATTAACAGGATATTATAATCATCTTATTTTTTAGAAAATTTAAAAAAAAAAATAATAATATAAAGGGTGTTAATAGTAGTTCAAATATGAATTGAAGTTTGTTTTTAGATCTGACGATAAGTTCACTTGATTAATTAATCTTTGCTATGATTTTCCTATCTTGCATTCCATTGAAAAATCCACAAAAGAAAGTATGAGCTGGGAGACAAAAAACTATTCCATTTTACTCGTTGAAGATAACAAGCTAAATCAAACTGTCGTTAAATTTACGTTGAAACGATATGGATATTTAATTGATGTTGCAAATAATGGTTTTGAAGCAATAGAGAAATTTAAGAATGGAAAATACGATTTTATTTTGATGGATATCATGATGCCAGAAATGGATGGATTAGAAGCCACAAAAGAAATTAGAAAATTAGAATCAGAGGAGCAGATTCCGATCATTGCTTTAACAGCAGATATCATGATTGCTAATGAAGAAAAATGTCTTAAAAATGGAATGAATGCTCATATTACGAAACCTTTCGAAATTGAAAGTTTGTTTAAAGTGCTAAAAAGTCTAGATCTTTAAATAAATTTGCAGCTTTAATTTTCAGAACTGGATTTTCAGACTATTCAAAAAATCATCCTATTTCTGTTTGCTTTTATTCAAATTACCAGAATGAATTATTGGTAGTAAAAAAAAAAATGCTTCGAATGGAAGATCACCTTGATATCAGAGACAATAATTTTTCAGACAACGAAAAAGAATATGAGAAGAAGCTAAGACCTCTTGAATTTGAAGATTTTAGTGGACAGCAAAAGATTGTTGAAAATCTGGATATTTTTGTGAAGGCTGCCAAGATGCGTGAAGAAGCTTTAGATCACGTTTTGTTACACGGACCTCCGGGACTTGGAAAAACAACTTTATCGAATATTCTTGCCAACGAATTGGGGGTGGGAATTAAAATAACTTCGGGTCCTGTTTTAGATAAGCCAGGAGATCTTGCCGGACTTTTAACCAATCTGGATGAGAACGATGTTCTTTTCATTGACGAGATACACCGTTTAAGCCCCATAGTCGAAGAATATTTGTATTCTGCTATGGAAGACTTCAGAATAGATATTGTGATTGATAAGGGGCCTGCAGCACGTTCAATTCAATTGGAGTTAAATCCATTTACATTGATTGGTGCGACGACTCGTTCTGGTTTATTAACTTCACCACTTCGTGCAAGGTTTGGAATCAATTCACATTTAGAATATTACGACTTATCTATATTGACTCAAATTGTAAAACGATCGGCAAAAATTCTTGATGTTAAAATTACGCATGAAGCAGCTGGTGAAATTGCTTCAAGAAGTAGAGGAACACCGCGTATTGTAAATGCATTGCTTCGTCGAGTTCGTGATTTTGCTCAGGTGAAAGGGAATGGATCTATCGATATAGAAATTACTCAATATGCCCTGGAAGCTCTAAATATCGATAAGCATGGCTTAGACGAAATGGATAATAGAATTCTAAACACAATCATCGATAAATTTAAAGGAGGCCCAGTTGGAATTACTACCATTGCAACTGCAGTAAGTGAAGATGCGGGAACCATTGAGGAAGTTTATGAGCCATTTTTAATCAAAGAAGGATTTATAAAACGAACTCCCCGAGGGCGTGAAGTTACAGCATTGGCTTATTCACATTTGGGAAATCCAGTTTTAACGACCCAGAATTACTTTTTTAAGATTACTATGACTAAAATATTATCAGCACTCTATACCATAGCAACAGTATTAATTATTGTTGGAGCTTTATTTATTTTACAAAATGAAACTTATGGTCTGTTTGTTTTGTGCTCAGGACTAGTTTTAAATATCGTTTATCGATTTACAACTTTGGATTATGCTCGTGTAAAATCTTTAAAAATTCTGGAAATTTTTCGCTTGGCTAATATTTTTTTGATGATAGTTGCCTGCTTAAGTTTTATGATAGGTTCGGATCAAAAATTCAATTTCTTAATTATTAGTATTGTTTTAGATCTTTTGCTCAACTTGAAAGAAATCTCATTCAAAACAAAATAGAAAAAGGAGCTTGTGACCAGCAAGCTCCTTTTATATTAACCTAGTAATTTACCTAAATAGCAATATTCTTTTTAATAGTAGATAAAGAATATATATCGTTTATATTTCGTTTTAAAATTGCTTCTATTTTTTCTTTGAGTACAACGTTTGCTTCCGAATATTTTAATGGTATTGTAAAATAAAAGATAGAACCTTGTCCTGGATGTGAATCAATAAATAGTTTTCCACCTAAAAATTTCACATTCTCTTTACACAAACTCAAGCCTAAACCAGCTCCAGAGTATACTCGAGTGTAAGAGTTATCCACCTGAGTGAATTTATTAAATATTTTTTCTTGTTCTGCTTTGCTAATTCCAGGACCAGTATCTTTTACGTAGAAAAGAATGTTGTTTCTATCCTGTATTGCACAACCAAAATCAATCTCACCTTTTTCGGTGAACTTAACAGCATTTTCTAGAAGATAAGATAATACATTTGTTAGTTTTTCAAGATCAGAAAAGATTTTGATCTCTTGAATATCTTCTGTAAAATTAAGAATGAGCCTTTTTTGTGACTCACTAATATTTTGTCCAAAAATAGAATACAGTTTTATGAATAAAGTGTGAATGGTGATTTCTGATTCTTGGAATTCCATTGCTCCACTTTCTAATTGGGAAAGTTCTAGTATTCTATTGAAAAGATCTAATAGTTCTTTACTACTAGCATTTAAAATATGAGTAAATTCATTTCTATCATCTTTAGAAAGGGAATCGTCTCGCAATAATTCTGAAGCACCAATAATTGCATTCATCGGCGTACGAATCTCATGTGACATGTTTGCTAAAAAGGAATTTTTAAGCTCTTCTGCTTTTGCAGTTTTTGCTTTTTCCTCTTGAAGCAGTTTTTCCAGTTCTTTATATGTAGGACGTTTCTCCATGCAAATGAATTTGGTCTTAATAATAGAGTTTAATTAGTATTCTGTTTTCACACTACTAAAAACAAAGTGAACTAATTTTATTAGTATAATTTTTTATAGGAAATTGGTATGGGATTTATTTAGACAAGACAATCGTCACAAATCGACACGTCATTCATTTCATTTTCACCACCAGTTAGGAGGTTCATTTCTTGCGTGGATATTTCTTCAAATTCATGCATGGGCTCAGTAAATATAAAAAAGACTACTGACTTTATCAAAATAATTGAAGAACGATTCTTTTTGTTTTAAACAAGTATGTCTTCACACATAGACACGTCATTCATTTCGTTCTCACCACCTTTAATGTTTTGTAATTCTTCTTGCGATACTATTTCAAAATTTTTCATACTATTTGGTCTTATTGGTCAATACTA